>JBBTYR010000061.1:0-7648 GCA_038078595.1 Patescibacteria group bacterium | reverse complement strand
AGTCAAACAAAAACCCGGCCCATACATACCTACGTCACATTTTTTCTGCGCCATGATCCAAGTTGTATGTCTCATGTTGCATGATATATCACATATGATATAATTTCTTAAACCCATGCAATCCAAAGAAGCCCTCAAAATCGGTCAGTTTATCACCGAGCTTCGCGAACAAGCCGGCCTCACCCAAGAAGAACTCGCTGAAGCCTTATCGACCTCGCAAAGCGCTGTCGCTCGCATGGAAAAAGGCGAACAAAATTTCTCAACCGAAATGCTGTATAAAATCAGTAAAGTTTTGAACCGCGAAATCATCACCCTTTCAACTGGCGCCATAAATTTTAAAATCGAAGGCGGTCAAAAACTTAGTGGCACTATTACCACCAACACCTCCAAAAACTCTGCTGTCTCTCTCCTCTCCGCTTCCCTACTCAACAAAGGCAAAACTACCTTAAGAGGCATGCCCAGAATCGAGGAAGTTTTTCGAATCATTGAGGTTTTGGAGAGCTTGGGCGTCAGCGTCAAGTGGGACGGAAACGATTTAGAAATTAACCCACCCAAAGAAATTAGTCTCGAAAAAATCAACTCCGAATCCGCCAACAAAACCAGAAGTGTTTTGATGCTCCTCGGTCCCCTTTCGCATATCTTCGGACACTTCAAGCTTCCTCACGCCGGCGGCTGTCACCTCGGCCAAAGAACGGTCAGACCCCACCTCTATGCCTTGGAAAAACTGGGAGTCAAAATTAAAACCACCAAAACCGAATACGAGGTCGGGGTAAAAAAATTGAAGCCCGCCGAAATTATTCTCTACGAATCCGGCGACACCGTCACTGAAAACGTGCTGATGGCCGCCGCCAAAATCCCGGGCAAAACTAATATTAAATTTGCTTCAGCCAACTACCAAGTTCAAGACCTCTGTCATTTCCTAGAAAAGTTAGGTGTCAAAATAGAAGGCATTGGCACCACAACCCTTGCGGTTCATGGCGTAAGCGAGATTAACCAAAATGTGGAATTCTATCCAAGCGAAGACCCAATTGAATCGATGCTTTTTCTTTCCATCGCCGCCACCACCAACTCGCCGCTGGTTATCGAACGCTGCCCGATTGATTTTCTCGAACTTGAACTATTGAAGCTTGAAAAAATGGGCTTTAAGTTTAAATTGTCCAAAACCTATAAAGCCAAAAACGGTCACACCAATCTGGTCGACATCAAAACTTTTCCTTCTAAACTAGTCGCTCTTGAGGAAAAAATTTACGCTCGCCCCTTCCCAGGATTAAACATCGACAACCTCCCCTTCTTCGTTCCAATCGCCACTCAAGCTAAAGGCCAAACTTTAATTCATGATTGGGTCTACGAAAACCGCGCCATCTACTATATGGAACTGGTAAAACTAAATGCGGACATCATCCTCGCCGACCCGCACCGCGTTTTCATAAACGGCCCATCTGAACTCAAAAGCGCCGAGGTGGTCTGCCCTCCCGCCCTTCGCCCAGCCGTGATTATTCTAATCGCCATGCTGGCCGCCAAAGGCACTTCCATCCTAAGAAACGTCTACTCAATCAATCGCGGCTATGAAGACCTGGTCACTCGCCTCAACAAACTCGGCACCAAAATAAAAATATTAAAGGGGATATAAGTGACGCTAAGACCTGAAGGCCTATAGTTTCGCGCCAAAACCTTACCACCGCCACATAAACTGATTAGCATTATATCCGATTAATCTGATATAATGCTAATCATAACTTCAATATAAAAAGCAAAAGGCGACTATATGTCGCTTTTTTCTTGCTCTGCAGTTCTGCAACCAAAATCAAAACCCTGAAAGGGATGTAAAAATTGGCGCGAAAAATCGAAAGACTAAAAGCTAAACTAACCGAACGATCGTTTAGTTAGTTTAGCAAAAGAAAAGACCCCAAAAATTTGGGGTCTTTAAGTTGCTATTTTGAAGCACTGCCGGAAAGCCTAGTAATTTTCTCTTCAGCCACCCGACGTTCGCGCTCTGCTTCTTGAAGCAATTTCTGTTTTTCGCTAAAGGCAACTTTCTCCTTGAGAATCATAACGATCTCCGCCAGCTCCGATCCATTCCCAACCGCTTCAGACAAGGAATTGACTGGAAACTTATCTGACCAAGACGCCCCAATACCTTCAAGCGCCATTTTCTCGAAGAGAATAAGGGTGTCAGCATCAAGTTTCTCTATGACACCTTTTTCTCTTAGGAAATCGAGGTGGCCATCATAATCCATAAGCCGAACTAACTGTGGCCTTATGGCGTAGCTCTCTTGAGATAGGTTGGAAAAGCTTGGGTGTTTCTTATCGTAACAATTTCCCCAATGCCAAACTTTTCCGACGAAAAAGCGCATAAAACCAGCTGCGAGTTTTTCTTTATGACCATCATCCCCAATTGAAAGATTTTCACGTCTAGGGTCAAAAAACCATAAGAGTTTGGTCAAAACACGCTGGGAAAACATAACGCTCTCTCGCCGCCCCCTAACATAATCAGAGAGCCCCGCGGTTGCAAAAAAATTACCGCAAAGCATTTTCCAGGCTTTTTCAGCAAGGAGTCTTTCTGATGGATTTAACGAAAGCATATGGCGATATCTTTTAAATCCATCCGCAACGGAAAGGTAAAAGCAAAGTCGATCACAGCTTTCTTCAATCGAAATCCCATTGTCAATCTCAGGGGAAAATCCCGAATGAAGAAGTCCCATGAGTTCGTCAAATCGCTCCGCCGAATCCCATGCCCCCTTCCACTCCTGCCAATTTTTGCTCACTCGAAAACTTTTTTCTTGGAGCACATGCCTCTCGCAGGTAAACGGTGGCTTTGCCATATTAAATGGTCCAAAGGTAGTTACATCTTGCATCCCTTGCTCCTTTCAATTATGCCCAGTTTTTTAGGGCGTTAAGGTTCTAGCCTGTTTATAACCCCAATTGCCTAATCCAGTCAATATTTGATAGAATCAGAGACAGCAAATCCCACAACACAGGAGGTAGCCCATGGAACGCTCTGACTAAAGGAGGTAGTATGGCCGAATGTACCACCCGCTTACAGGCGGCAGAAGTCTCGACTCGCAAATCCGCCACTGGCGAACGCTCCACCCAACATTTCGCTTGTGGCGAAGGAAGCTCCTAAACCCAAGCCCCGCTAATCCAAGCGGGGCTTTCTTTTCCCCCTCTTCTCCTACACCACCACTCCACTTAATATGGTGAAAGCTAAAGCATAGATAGTTGTTTTGAGGAAGCTCTCGGAGGCGCGAAAAGCTTGGTTCCCCCGACATTACGTCGGGGGATTTTCGCGCCGAGAGGCAGCGGACAGTTTATCGCTGGAATAAACTGAAACGCGGTTCAGAAAAACAACTATCTATGCTAACTTTCCCCTCAAATAATCCTTCAACTTCTTTATTTCAATTCTCTCCTGCTTCGCCGTATCTCTATCCCGCACCGTCACGTCTTTTTTATCCAACGAATCAAAGTCCACCGTAATACAGTAGGGTGTCCCAATCTCATCCTGACTAAAATACCTTTTGCCAATATTCCCCCGATCATCCCAGGCAATCGAAAAATCCCTTCTCAAATCGCCATAAATTTCTCTTGCCACCTTCGCAAGTTCCGGCTTGTTAGCCAAAAGCGGAAACACCGCCGCTTTATATGGCGCAAGCTCTGGTTTCAATTTCAAAACCACGCGATCGGGGTCACTGTCGTCGTATGCATCCAAAAGCACCGCCAAAACCGTTCTGTCGACTCCTAAAGACGGCTCAATCACGTGCGGCCAAAATTCCTCATTTGTTTCGGGATCCCGATACTTTAAATTCTCTCCAGACGCTTTCTCGTGATTCTTCAAATCAAAATCCGTCCGGTAAGCGAGTCCGTAAAGTTCTTTTCTCCCAAAAGGAAAATCGTATTCAAAATCCACCGTTCTTTTCGAATAGTGCGATAAGTCTTTTTCCGGATGCTCATATTCGTGAACCTTCTTCAAATCAATCCCTAATTCTTTTATCCAATCCTTCATCTCCCCAAGCCACATCTCGAAAGTCTTTTTCCAATCCTTCTCGTGCACAAAGTATTCAATTTCCATCTGCTCAAATTCCCGAGTTCTGAAAATAAAGTTCCCCGGCGTAATCTCATTCCTGAAAGCCTTCCCAATCTGCGCCACTCCAAACGGTAGCTTCTTCCGAGAAGTATTTAGAACGTTTTTAAAATTTACAAAAATACCCTGCGCTGTTTCGGGCCTAAAATACGCCTCGCTCGACTTTCCTTCAGCCGCCCCAATAGAAGTTTTAAACATAAGGTTAAATTGCCTCGGGATCGTAAACTGACCCTTAGCTCCGCAGTTCGGACATTCTTTAAGCGTTTCCTGCACAAATTTATCTTTATCCTGAAGCTTCACGCTTTCCTCTAAATTTGTCGCCAAACTCCACCAAACCTCCTCGCTCCAGGCCTCATTAATCCTAAACCGGGTGTGACACTTCTTACACTCGACGAGCGGATCCGAAAACTCCTTAAGGTGCCCGGAGGCTTCCCAAACCTTCGGATTCATCAAAATACCCGCGCTAAGGCCCACCATATCGTCCCTCGACTGCACAAATTTTTTCCACCAAAGCGACTTAATGTTATTTTTAAGCTCCACCCCCAAAGGCCCATAATCCCATGAATTCGCCAACCCGCCGTAAATTTCTGAACCGGGAAAAATAAAACCCCGCCGCTTACAAAGACTCACTACTTTCTCCATTAAGTTGTCAGATTTGTCCTTACTCATGTTTTTATATTCTAGTGAACCAGTTTAGTTTTTTGAGCATTCGGGTTGGCGGTGGGATCCTTAAGTATTCTAAAAATAGAGGCGGTGATCAAAAAACTAAACTGGTTCACGGTTGCACCCTTTTGTCAGAGCCACCCGTAGTTGTATCATCCGGAAGTTCTGTGGTCAATTTCTGGTCCCTGTCTTCAAAAAGAAGATTAACAAAACTATCCGTCGCCTGCAAAACGCTTTCTCCCAAAAACTCTATCGACTGACCAACCTGATTCACTGCCGGAGTCACCTCAACCTGGAAAATCGCTTCTACTGGCTCATTAACTATGCCCTGGCCGGCCACCACCTTGTCAATTTCCCAGCGCACCTCATTGCTCGCGGGGTTATATTCCGGCTCCGAGCTAAGGTTGCTTTTAATATTTCCCGTCCACCTTGCTCCCGATTTCAGAAATGCGGAAACCCGAACCTTACTCATATCGGTCGAATAATTCTTTATCACCCAGTGAATGGTGTATTGAGTTGGTGTATTCACTTTGGGCGGGTAGGGGCCGGAGTTCAAAATTCCCGAAGCCGCGTCTCGGAAGTATGCTTTCGCATCCAAATCAATCAATCCCGCCACTCTGTTTTCTAAGGTTGTAATCGATATCGTTTTTGTCGCGGCTGTCCCTGGTGGAACTGTTGGCGACTCAATTTCTCCCTGCGCCTTGAGAGAAAAATTTTTATCCGAAAACCTGCGAATTGGAAAGCTGGTGAGAAGCGGAACGTCAATTGAAACCGAACCCTGTTCTCCGGGAGCCAAACTCGAGAGTTTCGGCTCGTTAGCCACGCTCCAACTAAAAGTGTTCGTCAATGAATTGAAAGCCCCGTTAGATTTAGCCTTGGAAAAGTCAAAAAGTTCTCCCCCAAGCTTCCCTTTAATCGTCACGTTCGAAAGAGAATAGTCGGAATTATTTCTGTACGTCAAAACATATTTCAAATTCTGACCCAGCGACGCCACGTGGTCAGTTCGGCCATTTAAAGTAATCGAGAGAGAAAGCGGCGCCACCGAAACTCCAATATTAGCCGTCTGGTTATTTATCTCATAACTTTGTCCGGAAAACTTACTCTCCGCTATCGCCCTGAAGTTGAAAAACGACCCCTCCTGCCCCACCACGCTCCCCTTCATTAACATTTCAGCCTCCTCGCCAGCCAAAATGGAGCCAAAGTCCCAAGCGTTATTGCCCCGATCCGGTTTTATGCTCGCTTCCTGAAACTGAAAAATCGGCGGGTATTCCAACTTAAGTGACAAATTTTTTATTTCCTTTTTACTGTTGTTTTTATATTTAACCTTAAACTCAAAATTTTCTCCGCTAAAAACACTCTGGGGCGCTTCTATTTCCAGGGCTAAGGTTGGCTCACCGATATTCAGTTCGGTCTGAACCTGTTTTTCATAAAAAATTTTCTCGTTTGGGGCCGCCGTGTACCTAAACTTAGCGTTTATTTTTTTAACCGATTTTGCCCCTTCGGTAACAATCAAACTAAAAGTTTCCTTGTTCAAACTCCCCGGGCCAAGGTCACCAATCACCTCCTCAAGCACTCTCTGGTCTTTTGGTTCACCCACTGCGTAAACCCCATCCGGCAAAAATAAAGAAAGCTGGGCGCTCTTTAAAATGTTTTCGGAATTATTGGAAAAAGTAACGTCCAAGCTAAAAGGATTTCCAACTAAAATCTCATTAAGGCCAGAAAACTCAATGCTAACGCTAGGGCTACCCGACCCTCGAAGAAAAATCACAAAAAGAACCAGGCCAGCCACAATAATCAGGCCTACCGGCACGCCAAAAAACCACTTCAGCGGCGATTTCCTCGGTGGTGAAGATTCAGGAAAACTGGTTCTGGGTTTAAATTCTCCACCCCAGGCCGAATTCGAACTCTGCTTGTCCAGCATAATTAGTTCTATAAATAATAACTCAATCTCAAAAACAAACCTAACTAATACTAATAAGATTCGCCACTTGCGACTTAAAACCCGCTCCCTGTTTCACGGCAAAATTTAAAACACACTCCGAGCAGAAAAAATTCTGGCTCGCGATTTCAAACGCGGTTGGGCGGTTTACTTCGCAACTATGACAAAGGGCCAAACTTGGATCCCACCCCAAAGCGCGGAGAACTTTTCCCCAGTGAAGATCGAGGGCTCCGGAAACAAAGTTCCAAACCTCTTCGTCATAATCCCCATCTGCCAAAACTTGATCCAGATAATGCAAATTAGCGGGTGAAATATCGACTTTTCTAATTTTGAGAGCGTCCACCACCTGCACCCCGCTCTGCTCAATCACTCGCGCCTTAACTAAATTACCCGGCTCCAAGTGGGCCGCCAGTTTTGATGTTATCTTCCGCGCGCTTTTCGCTCGCGCCAGGATTCTTCCAAAATTCTTAGCGTAAAGTGAAACTCTAACATCCGCCTCCCCTATTGGCTCTTTTGATAAAACCACCGCCTCACTGAAATAAAACTCATTCATTTAAACTCATTATAACAAAAAGCCGCGTCAAACTTTAACGCGGCCGAATTGCCTATGTGGTGTAAAAAATAGCGATCGTGCAATCGACAAATGCGTTGCCTTCGATGTTAACCCCAGAACAAGTGGAAACATGTCTCGACACAGCCGTGAAATGCTTGAAATCGGCGCTGATCTCGTTAAGCCAAGTATTCACCTCTTCTTCGAGATGCTGAAAACCCACGGTGCCTTCCGCTGCACCGGTGAAGATCTTAACTTTCATAAATCTCCTCCTTTTTTGATTGTTTAGAAAACTGCGCTTATTCTAATTAAAAAAATCAAAAATGTCAACAAAAAACAGGCGTCTTTGTGTCGTCCATTTTTATTTGGTGCAGTATTCTTGAATTAGTCCGAACGCATTTCGCCGCCGCAGGCGGCG
>JBBTYR010000060.1:0-10544 GCA_038078595.1 Patescibacteria group bacterium | reverse complement strand
AATATCGTGAATGTTTTTGCCTTTATATTCCACTTCTAAAGTCTCGCGGTCGAAACGTTTACCTTTGCAGACATCGCATTTTATATAAACCGTCGGCAAGAAATGCATTTCGATGGCGATAGCGCCGTGACCTTCGCAGTTTTCACAACGGCCACCGGGGCGATTAAAGCTGAAGCGACCGATTTTATATCCGCGAACGCGGGCGTCTTCGGTGGAAGCAAAAAGGTCGCGAACGAAAGTCCAGGCGCCGACGTAAGTGGCGGGATTGGAGCGAGGCGTGCGGCCAATGGCGGATTGGTCGATATTGATGAGCCGAGTGAGATATTCAGTACCCATCACCGACTTACAGCCGAACTCCCGGTAATGAGTGCCACCATAGCGACTTGAAAGAGCTTTGTAGATCACATCGTAGACAAGAGAGCTTTTACCAGAACCGGAGACACCAGTAACACAAACAAAACGGCTAAGTGGGATATCGACGTCTAGATTTTGAAGATTGTTGGCGTAGGCCCCTCGAATTTTTAGATGGGGTTTATCTTTTGAAATTTTACGACGCTCATCGGGAACTTCGATAAATTTCCTACCCCGAAGATACTGGAGGGTTAGGGATTCTGGAAATTTGTCTTTTCCTGTGGATTTGCCTTTTCCTCCGGAGGAGGAGCCGCCTCGGGCGGAGGCTGGTAGAAGTTCTAAAATTGAACCTTGAGCAATAATTTCACCGCCGTGAATGCCAGCGCCTGGACCAATATCCACTAAATAATCCGATTCACGAATAGTTTCCTCGTCATGTTCAACTACAATAATAGTGTTACCTAAGTCTTTCAACTCATGAAGGGTAAGAATGAGTTTGGCATTGTCACGTTGATGAAGACCGATCGTGGGTTCATCTAAGATGTATAGGGTTCCCACTAAACGAGAGCCGATTTGCGAGGCTAAACGGATTCTTTGAGCTTCGCCACCAGAGAGGGTGCCGGCTTTGCGATCCAAGGTTAAATAATCCAAGCCGACATCGAGCATAAACTTCAGGCGATTCTTGATTTCTTTGAGCGGCAATTCGGCCACCTCCATAAATTTTTTGGTTTCAGTTTTTTGAATCTTAGAGGTGAAGTCGTGCGCGTCAGAGATGGACATGGCGGTAGTCGTCACAATGTTTTTGCCTTTGATTAAAACACTTAGCGCTTCTTCTTTGAGACGCTTGCCTAAACATTTCGGACAAGGTTTGTCCGACCAAACGCTTTCAGTGCCAAGACCGTGACATTCATCACACGCGCCATAGGGACTGTTAAAGGAAAAAAGCCGGGGTTCGATTTCGGGAAAAGAAAAGTTATCGTCGGAGCAGGCAAATTTAGCGGAAAGAGCGAGGGATTTATCCCCAACTAAGATATCCACAGTTTCATTCCCGTATTTTAGAGCGTGCTCGATGGCTTCGGCGAGACGGAGACGATTGTCTTTCCAGCTTTGCCCCCCAGAAGAGGACCCACCTCGGGCGGAAAATTCGGTTTCAGCTGGAATCTTATCTATAACAAGTTGGATGGTGTGAGCCTTATAACGACTTAACTCGATCCGATTTTTTAAGGAATAAAATCTATCATCAACTTTGACTTCGCTAAAACCAGCATTTAGAAAATCATAAAGGAGTTGGTAATATTCACCTTTTCTTCCGCGAACTGCAGTCGCTAATATGATTAGCTCCTTATTTTCCCCAGTACCAGGCCTTACGGCATTTTTAGTACTCCCTCCAGCATCATTATCTTTGGTGCTGGACTTTTCAGCCCCACTACCCTTTGGGCTGGACTTTGCTCCTTGAGAGGTATAGGGATTTTTGTTGCCAAGGAGCTTTGCGCTCCCCTTCGTTGCTTTCGTAAATTCGATGATGGCGTCGACGATTTCCTCTTTTGTCATTTTGCGGATTTCTTTGCCACACCTGGGACAGTGTGGAATGCCGACGCGGGCGTAGAGCACCCGAAGATAGTCGTAGATTTCAGTGATGGTGGCGACGGTGGAGCGTGGGTTGGCGGAGTGACTTTTTTGGTCGATCGAGATGGCGGGTGAGAGGCCTTCGATTTCGTCCACGTCGGGTTTATCAAGCCGGCCTAAAAACTGCCGGGCGTAGGCGGACAAGGATTCGATGTAGCGCCTTTGGCCTTCGGCGAAGATGGTATCAAAAGCCAGGCTCGATTTGCCGGAGCCGGAAAGACCGGTGAAGACAATCATTTTGTCGCGCGGAAGCTCGAGATTAATATTTTTCAAGTTGTGCTCGCGAGCGCCTTTGATTATTATTTTGTCGCGCATGAATTATGAATAATGAATTAGGAATGATGGCTACGGAATACTAATGACTTACGGATATACAGATAACGAAAATGCTCGATTGTTGTAATGTTGGAATGACTGAAAACTGGGACAAATTGGGCTAAATTATACCGAAAATCCTTTGTATTGACAAATTGTCTGTATTTGTTATAGTTCTGACAGTTAGTGGCCAGGCTAATAGAAACTCGACTTGCTTCGCAAAAAGCATTCAATGGTCGAGTTTCACCACCTGGTAAAAAATCACTTTTGTCATGGATTTATAACTTTCAGAGAGGGAGGGATTTATGTTGTTGCACGAACTTCTCAGCGGAACGGCTTTTGCGTTTGTGAACATGCGGGAGGTTGTTTATGTAAAGATAGATCAACTTCCGACTGGTGAGTGTCAAGTCCAAAACCAAGAAACCAAAACTCAGTTCTGGTTTCCGGGCAGTCGAGAGGTTGTTCCGGCACCAGTGGAAAACGAGGTGAGGAGATGAAAACCTTTAAGGCATTGATGGGGCTTATGGGATGGATATTTCTTTTTTCCTGGATTTTCCCATATGTATCCGAGCCGAGTAAATTTCTGGCGAACTATACTCCGGTTGTGCTGGCTGTTATCTGCTGGCTAATCGCTTCCTTCGTGTCTCTCATTCAGGCATCACTGGAGAAGAAGGTGGGGTAGATCTATGCCAAGCGAATCATCGAGTTCGGCTGGAGAAATCTGGTCGGGCTCTATCACTCTTTGAGGAGGTGAAGGATGAATTGGTTGTCGCAAAAACCGAGTGCTGGCTGGATACGTCTCGGCTTACTTCTTGGATCCTGTGGAACTATTGGAGGGATCTGTTGGTTTCTCAACTCAATGTCCTCTGGTAGGCCGATCATTTCATCGGTTAATCTTATCATCTTGAGTTGGATGACCGTGGCTAATTGTGGCAACAGTGCTGCATTTCGCCACTTGAGAGTAGGACCGAAGGAGGGGTGAGTAATCAACTCCTCAAATCACTAGGGGCCCGGCGAAGAAATTCGCTGGGTCCTCTTTATTTTGGCACCTTTACTTTCTTTGATAACTCTCTTACCACAGCCCCAATTTTACGCACATTGTTTTTCCTAAATCCAAGTATTATTTACTATTCTTTTCATCCTATCATCAGCGACTTCAGTAAAATTTGAGCTGGGTCAGGTTTTGTTACTAAAAATTCTTCGCGACTGACTCAAATTTTTAGACAAAGCCCTGATTTCATCTCTAAGTAAAGTTGCTAATTCGAACTCAAGATTTTTGGCGGCTTCCCGCATTTCTCTTTCCTTATCCTTAATTAATCTCTCTAACCCTTTCTTCGACCTAGATACGGGCTTTAACTCTAATTTTAATAATTTATCCACATCCGGAAGAATATCTTTGATGGCTTTGATAATAGTTTTCGGAGTGATGCCATGTTTTTTGTTGTATTCGAGCTGAATCTTTCGGCGACGTTCAGTTTCGCCCACAGCGCGCTTAATAGAACCTGTAATCTGGTCGGCGTAAATCAAAACTTCTCCTTCAGAATTTCTGGCAGCGCGGCCGATGGTTTGGATGAGGGAGGTTTCACTGCGCAAAAATCCTTCTTTGTCGGCGTCTAAAATGG
Organism: Patescibacteria group bacterium; assembly: GCA_038078595.1. Taxonomy (GTDB): domain Bacteria; phylum Patescibacteriota; class Minisyncoccia; order UBA6257; family 2-01-FULL-56-20; genus VMFW01. The sequence continues at coordinate 6,630 of JBBTYR010000060.1, read as the reverse complement.
CCACTAGCGTTACTTCGGGCAAATCCAAACCTTCACGAAGAAGGTTGACCCCGACTAAGACGTCAATTTCCCCCTTTCTTAGACTCGTGAGAATGCGAATACGATCTAAGGTGGCAACATCGCTGTGGAGATATTGAACTTTTAATTTCTTTTCTTGCAGATAGGAGCTTAGGTCTTCGGCCATTTTTTTGGTGAGAGTGGTTACTAAAACGCGTTCTTTGCCGCTAGATTTAGCACCGACACGTTTTTCTATCTCTGGAATGAGATCCTGCACTTGGCCTCTTGCGGGTCGAATGGTGATTTTGGGGTCAACCAAGCCTGTCGGGCGAATAACCTGTTCCACGATTTGTTTGGACTTCTTTTTTTCAAAATCGCTCGGGGTGGCGGAGGTGAAAATAATCTGGCTAACCCTTTTTTCAAATTCAGCAAATTTGAGCGGACGATTGTCAGCCGCCGAGGGTAACCGGAAACCGTATTCAATCAAGGTTTTCTTTCTTGAGGCATCGCCGTGGTACATGCCGTTTAGCTGTGGGATTGTGACATGGGATTCGTCGATTACGGTCAGAAAATCGCCTCGGAAATAATCCAGGAGGGTTTCGGGCGGATCTCCGGCGTTGCGTCCCGACAGATGCCGAGAGTAATTTTCAATACCGTGGCAGTACCCAACCTCTTTTATCATAGCTAAGTCAAACTTAGTGCGTCTTTCCAGGCGCTCTGCTTCGAGTAATTTCCCATTTTTTTCGAAATATTTTAAACGTTCTTTTAGTTCTGCGCGGATGGCTTTGACCGCTCGCTCTCGATCCTCTTTGGGAGTAATGAAGTGTTTAGCGGGAGCAAAGATGACTTCCGGAACCTCTGGGGTTTTTCCCGGAATAAAGCCTTCGGCTGGCTCAAATTCGTAAATTGAATCTATCCTGCCAGCCTTGATTTCAAAATCATAAATAACTTCACGGTCGACTGGCATAATTTCCCAGTGATCACCTTTTAAACGAAAGGTCCCTCGTTTCAAGTCAGCGGTGGTTCGTGAAAATTGAAGCTCAATCAGTTTTCTCACAAATTCTTTACGATCTATTTTTGTGCCTTTTGAAAGTTTGAAGATGTTCGCCTCATAAACTTCGGGAGCGCCAAGACCGTAGATGCAAGAGACGGAAGCAACGACAATGACATCTTTACGAGTTAAAAGAGCGGTGGTGGCGGCATGGCGAAGTTTATCAATTTCGTCGTTGATCATCGCTTCTTTATCAATGTAGGTATCGCTCACAGGCATGTAGGCCTCGGGTTGGTAGTAGTCGTAGTAAGAGACGAAATAGTTAACGGAATTATTTGGAAAAAGCTCTCTGAACTCGTTACACAGCTGGGCGGCGAGAGTTTTGTTGTGGGCGATTACGAGCGTTGGTTTTTGGATCGCTTCGATTACATTGGCGATTGTGAAAGTTTTGCCGGAACCAGTGACGCCGAGCAAAGTTTGATGTGAATAGCCCTCATTCAAGCCATCAACCAACTTGCTGATTGCCTGCGGCTGATCACCGGCTGGTTTGTGGGGAGCGTGAATTTTAAAAGGTTTACTATTCATGGCTATGACAAAACTTCCCCGAGTCCGAGGACTATAGGGGATCACTAACGAGTTAAGTTTAGGGTTTCTGCTTCAAAAGTCAAAAAAACCGCCTTTCGGCGGTTTTTCTTTACGGGTTAAGGTTTAGGATCTGATTGTCAGCATTTTTAGTTTCTAAAAGCTCAATCGTGAACTTGAGGGTTGAGTTGGGTGGAATAATGCCCTTGTCAGCTTCCCCGTAGGCTAGCTCTGGGGGAATCACCAACTCTCTCTTACCACCCACTTTCATGCCCAGAACGCCAATGTCCCACCCGCGAATAACTTCGCCGCTTCCGATAACAAAACTAAACGGTTGTTTTCTATCGTAGGAACTATCGAACTTAGTTCCGTTCTCGAGTGTGCCAAGATAGTTTACGGTGACCGTGTCGCCAAGTTTAACATCCGCTCCGGCGCCAACTACTACGTCTTTCTTTATTAATTTTTCATCCCCCGGCCGGCTCTCAATTTCACTCTCCCCATCTTCCGTGGGCGGATTAACAAGATTTTGAATTAATTTTCCGGGTGGTGAGTTTCTTTTCGCAAAGACGAGAAATAAGACGACCAAAACTATTAGTATGGCAACAATGGCTATGATTTTTTCTTTGTTCATTTTTATAAATTTAATAATCGACTATAAGTTTCGATTGTATCTTATTCTAGGGGTTGGGACAAGTCTAGACTAGTTTTCAACTTCCGAGTTTTTTTCCGAATCTTCTTTTGGCGCTTGAGCGCGGTTTTCTTCTCCGGAGAATCCACGGAGGCGAGCGAAACAGTTTTTTTCAAACCACTCCTTTAATTCGCTGTCTTTATTAACTGCTTCAAGGACAAGCTCTCCATCGTCATCGATGACTTGATCCCACGACCGACACAACTTGGAACTTTTTTCAGCGACTACCGCTACGCTGGGAGTCATTAAGTTTTGAATACTTTTAGCTGGGGGTGTTTCGGTTCCCGACTTATTCGTCCGGGAAACTTCTATCCCGCCTTCGGTTGGTGAAGCTGTATCCGTCCCCAAAGAGACTTCTTCTTTCTCGGTGAATTTAAGATCTTTTTTTGACTTTAGGGTTTTGACCGAACTTTTGATCTCTCGGGCTAAATCATTTTTCAAATTCATAATCAGAGGACTTTCGGGATTTTTACCCTGAATCTCCTTGATCTCATTTAGGCGTCTTTCGGCGAACCTGACATGGGCCTTGGATTTTTCTTCATCCCTCGAGAAGGTGATGCTAACGGCTTCCTGTGATCGCTTAAAACCGTAGAGAATATTTTCCGGACCGACATTGCGCCCATCCGCATAAATGGCGGTCACGCCTAAAATAAACGCAAAAGAGACGCCCACACCAATCCCCCTCGCAAAATACTTGAAAGCGAAGCTGGTTCTGGGAAAAGTTCCAAATTTTTCTGTAAACTTCGCCAAAAACAGGTTTTTGGTTTTAGCTTTAAATTCCCGATCGGGTTTGTAAATATTTTTTAAATTCATCCCGTTAGAAAATTAAACTAAGCGCTGGTTCGACAAACCAACATCTCCCTGTAATAAAAAATGTATTTTTCTGGACATGTTCTTCTTTAATTTTCTAACGGGATTCATGCGAATTTTCTTTTTACCTTTGACTTTAATCGACTAATGGCTACCCGGAGGGATCCTTCGCTACGGCCAAGAACGCCGGCGATTTCGCGATAGGTTAGGCCGGCAACGAAGCGCAGATTAAAAAGTTCTTGGTCTTCGGGGTTCATTGAGTTAATAAAAAATCCTATTTTTTCCAGCTCTATCTTATAATCTAGTTTTTCATGGGCGCTAATAGACGATTTCTCTTCGAGCGTCTCGTCGCTTACATCCGAGAAGGCAATATCTTTCCCTTTTCGGTAGTGGTCGGTGACGGTATTCCTTGCGACTTGCCAAAACCAAACTAGAAAATTCCCCCTGGACTCGTCAAAAAAACTAATTTTTTCAACGAGCTTCACGAATATATCTTGGGTGATGTCCTCGGCGACGGTTTTTGATGAAACCCTATTCATGCAGAAACCATAGACTTTGTGAAAAAGTTTTTCATAAAGTTTCTCGGCTGCCCCAGGGTCGCCGTTTTTCATTTTTCGGGCCAAATTATTAAATTCCTGACCTTCAAAAAACTTCATAGATTGATACGTTTTTAAGCCTTTTTTGTTACTGATTTTCGCCAGGTGGTCATTTTTCCGGCTCTAATTTCGACTGGATCAGCTCTCCGGAGTTCAGTTGTCTTTCCTCCGGGAAAAACTGGCTTGTGGGGGTAGGCATCTAGAGCTTTGTCGATAAACCAAAGGGGCTTTTCCGAAGTGACCCAGTCCTCCCCGTGGTATCGGTTTAAGTTGAAGGCGTTTGAGAAACTGCGCATAGTTTTTTTTCCATTGTCCAGGAAATACTCATGAAAGAAAGACATGGCTAATTCACGGACGGATATATAGACTGGTTCTCGATATCTTAAGACCGCATGATTTGTCTTACTGATGGAACCCCAGAATCTCCCGTTGCGAAACAATGCTACGACGTGATCAAAATCTCCGACAGTTGTTTTTAGATCGAGAAGTAGCGGTTTTTGCCCGTGAAACATGAGGGTCGCCGCCGCGAGGAGCGCCCCCTCAAAACAATGAGCTTTCTGTTCCCGAATAACCAGGCGTGGAGACATGCAGGTTTCGCCGCCCTTTTCGAAATTAATAGGAAGTGCTTCTAAATAATCTTGGATTTTTAGCGGACTGTTTAGTGTACCAAAAACCTTCTTTTCTTCTTGTGTTAATTTGAGCTGTTTCTGATTAATCATTTTTGGGAATCAGGATGTAAATTATTATGGCGATAACAATCGTTAGACTCGGAATAAGTATGATTTCTAAAAAGGTGCAGTAGGCGGAAAACAGAGCCGGCCCGGAGGCGCATTTTTTCTCAAATAAGGATTGGTAGATCAGGAAGGATAAAAGTAGACCAGCGAAGGAAGAAAATAGCAATTTGAAAGACGGGCGCATTGGCTATGCTTTGATCTTGTGGGTAGGAAGATTGGCCCAAAGTGTAAAAACGATTGCGATCAAAGCAAGATTTTTGATAATATACTGCCCCTCTAACGTTGGAATAAAAGTGGTTTGCCAAACGACGGCCGGCAGAAAGATTAGTGGCAAAGTGGTCATTCCCATATGAACGAAAAATAATCCAATAGCCAGCCGCTCCATCCTGGGAAGAATAAAGAGGAATCCAATTAGAATTTCGAAAATCCCCAGACCAAATATGTAATCAGTAAATGGTAGAACGGGCAGGACTTTTTCGAGCAATGTATTTACAAGGGGACCGGCTGGGCTAAGCGAAATAACTTTTAGAAAACCGAACCAAGAATAAATCAGGAAGATAGAAAACCGGCCAAGCGGAAGGTAGATGGCTTTTAATAGGTCTGTGAGATACGAGCTGGCCTTTGGCATGAAAAAGTGAAAACGAGTTAATTTTATTACATCAAAACTTAACTCGTAAAAAGCGATCTTCATATTCCCTTAATTGTAACAGAATTAAGAGAAAATCGGGATGCTTTTTTGGAACAACTAAACAAAGTTAACTTGGTAGTGATTTCTTGACCTCATCAACTGCGCGGCGATTGGGTTCGCCAGTTGTAAAATCGATATCTTCATAGGGAACAACGAGGAAAAGACCTTTGGTGTTTTCATGGTGAAGTTCATCGTAACGACTCATTTTGGCTTTAAAGCGTTGGGCTTCGGAGAAAAGATGGCTGTTTAAATGATATTTGTTGCCCCCGCTTTTTCCTTCGAAAGTAACGCCCGGAAAAGCTACGGTTTCGGTTTCGATGAGCGCCACTCCGTGAATGGGGGCTCCTTTGACCTGAACAGCTTCGCCTTTTTCTGTCCAGAGATCAATCGAATCAAAAGCGTCCTCACTAGGATGGGACAGTTTTGGATTGGATCCATTTTCCTCTAAAACTCGCCAGGCGGCGACCTGGCTTAGAATTCCTCTTTTTAACTGATCAAACTGTTTTTCTTGATTGACTCCTCCAGCTAGCTCGCTCATGGTTTTCCAAAGTCCGCTTAGAAATTCTCGGTTTTCGATGTTGCTATGAACGAGGTCAGTAAGCAGAAAGTTGTACTCCGTGACATTCTTTAGGGTTTGCTTAACCTTATCCCAGCCGTCCTTTTTCGCATCCAAAGTTTTCAGACTTTCTGAATTTCTAAGAGCCGGAATAATGCCAAAGATGGTTTCGATAGCTTGTGTCTCGTTGGGGTGTTCTTCGAGCAGAGCTTTTTTAGCTAAGTAAACCGCTTTCTTTTCGGGCGAATTAAAAGCGGCCATAACCTGGCTGCTAATTTGTTCTGGTAAGAAGGCGCTCCTTAATGATTCAACCTCTGATCCACCCCCTCTAGATTCCATGGAGATATTTTAACATTTAATAGCTGAAGGTGCCCTTTTCTTAGGCTTTCTTTAATTGACATATATATTTATACATGTTATAACGGAAGAAGAGAATTGCGGGTTGAAAACTTCAGTGGGGAGGAAAAATGAGCTTAGGATGGTTTTTCTTCGGACTGTTCATAGGAATGGCGACGAATAATCAGGGTTTCGGATTGTTTCTGGGCATCGTACTTGGATTACTCAATGGCGGGAGTAGAAGAAGGCGGGGGCGATAAGATTTATTGAAGTGATTCGATCCAGAAAAGGCTGTGACTTTAACCAAATAAGGAGGGAAGTCATGGAAGGTCTCATGGTAGTTCTTAAAACGTGTATTGCGTTGGTGGCCCTGAAGTCCATTTTGGGGTTTCACTGGCCATGGGAGAGAATTGTGAAAGTCAAACGCTCTCTCGAAAAAGATCTCTGGTCAATCAGAAACTGCATTCCATCTGCGACTTACGACAGAATGCAAAAATCAATCAACGAGGTTTGCTGACTATACTGTCAGTACCGCTCCGATATCTATCGGAGCGGTTTTTTTATTGTTCAAATTTTTGTTTTTTAAACCCGAACAGTTTTTCGTTAATGAGGTCGATTTTTCTGGGGCGAATTATGTACCATGAATCTCCTT
>JBBTYR010000059.1:0-4586 GCA_038078595.1 Patescibacteria group bacterium | reverse complement strand
GGCAAGTTTGACTCCGAAGGTTCTTTCCGCACCTGGGTAGAAATCAACAAAAACGCTGTTCAGAAAAACATCGCCACTTTTCGGAAACTAATCGGACCCGAAAGCATGCCCCGTACCAACTCGCGAAAGCGATTTGGTGCTGGGGTAAAGCTTTGGGCCGTGGTAAAATCCAACGCCTACGGTCATGGCCTCGTTCGATTCTCCAAGCTCGCTGAAAAAAACACGATCGATGGGTTTTGTGTTGACTCATTCATCGAAGCTGTTCGTCTCCGCAAAGAGGGGATCAAAAAATCTATTTTGGTCTTAGGCCCAACCCTAGCTGAACTCGCTAAAGATGCATCAAGTAAAGACATCACTCTTTCCGTTTCCAATTTTGAAACTTTAAAATCTCTCGTTCAAACCAAGACGTCTCCCAATTTCCATATCAAACTCGACACCGGCATGTCCCGCCAAGGATTCTTCCTCGAAGACATCCCGAGAGTTATAAAATTCCTCGATCATCGATCATCGAACCTCGATCAACACCTTTCAGGTGTCTATACTCACTTCGCCTCCGCCAAAGACATCAACTATCCTACCTACACTGACCGCCAGTTCGAAACTTTTAATAAGGCCGTCAAACTCTTTGAAAAAGCCGGTTACAAAAATCTAGTCAAGCACGTTTCGGCTACCGGCGGCGCGATGATCAATCCGAAGTATCACTTGGACGCTGTCCGCATTGGTATTGGCCTCTATGGCCTCTGGCCCGCCAAAGAACTCGAGCTTCAGTTAAGCAACAAAATCTATTTAAAACCCGTCCTAGCTTGGAAAACTATCGTGAGCGAAGTTAAAACCATCCCCCAGGGTCAATTTGTGGGCTATGATTTAGTTGAGCGAGTTTCACGGCCAACTAAAATCGCCATTCTTCCAATCGGCTACTGGCACGGCCTCCCGCGGGCTCTATCGAGCGTGGGCGAAGTTCTAATCAATGGCCGACGGGCCAGAATCTTGGGCCGCGTCTCGATGGACTTAACCGTCGTGGACGTAACTGGCATCAAGTGTCAAGTGGGGGATATCGCGACTCTTATTGGTAAAGATGGTGTGGAAGAAATCAGCGCCGAAGAGATGGCTCGTCTTGCTCAAACTAGTCATTACGAAATTGTCACTCGCTTAAACCCCCTCATGGAAAGAGTGCTCACTTAAATGAAAGAAAAAGTCAATCAGTTTTCTGATCTAAACAAGAATCGCCGGCGTCGGAGGTTTCTACTTAAAATCTATCTCTCGATCTTTGCCGGCGGCCTAGTCATCGCCGCGCTTGTTTGGTTAGTTATTAACCTCCCACTTTTAAAATTCAAAACCATTAGTTCAAACGCCAGCGAAACCCAAATTGGTGAGAAATTAATCGAAGTCGTGAAAACCTATGTCCAAAAAAATTCCCTGGCGGTTGATATTCTCGGCCCCAACCACTTTTTTATTTGGCCAAAATCTTTAACCGGCAAAGAAATTGGGTTTCCGGAACTAGACAAAATTGAGATTAGAAAAAACTACCTTAGTCAGGCGCTTCTAATTAGTATCCTCGAAAAAGATACCGCCGGCATCTGGTGTCTTCGAAAAGAGTCCGACTTTTCCAGCCCCAGATGCTGGCTCTTCGATCGTTCCGGGAAAATCTTCAAAGAATCACTTTCGACGAGTGGCAACTTAATCAAGGTCGTCGACGACTATTCGCAAGAAAACCTGAACTTAAACTCAAAAATCCTGCCCGATCCCATGGCGGAAAATATGGTTTCAATTCTAGTAATGCTTTCTGAAACTTCACTGAGTCCAAGAAAGATAGAGATATTAGACCTGAAACCGCAAGAAGTCGAAGTTTCGACATTTAATGGTCCCAAAATTTATTTCAGCTTGCGAAGAAAAGCCGATATCTACCTAGAAATCTTAAACGCCCTGGCCAAAGAATCCAATTTTGCCAGTCTCGCCTATGTCGATTTGAGAGTGGAAAATCGAGTCTATACTCGTAAGTAGCTTTGGTTTTGAGCCTTAAGCTGATAAAATCTCTCTGTGCCCAGAGATTTTTCAAAAAACAACCTGTCAAGCGTTATCGATATTAAAAAGCCAGAAAGCTCTGCGTCGAAAACACGGCCGTCATTTAAAAAGATCGGCATTTTTAGTGCAAAAACCCACGAAAACCGAAGAAGCTTCGAACCCAAAAAAGTCAGGAAGAATCAGCTCGCGGATAAGAAATTTAAAAAAATCTTTTTCCTTACCATTGTAATTTTTGCTTTAGGTGGCGGCATTATTGTTTTTAGTCTTTATGATTTTCACAATCAAGTTGTCGATTCCCTGAAGAACAACATTGGCCTATTCGAGGAATCTGCCTCAAGTTTCGACCCTTTAAATCCAGATTTTTTTAACCTTAATCGTGAAAAAAACATCCTGCCCACCCCTTCCCCACTCGTTGAATTCGGATCAAAAATCATTCCGATCCTAAAAGAAAGCGTCGGAGCCTATAAAACCTTTCAGGAAATTGTCGGGAATACCTTTCTCCTTCTCCAAAAATCCTCCTCTCTGTTCGACAAAATTCCAGCCCTAGTCTTCGGTCAACGGGGAGGAGAGCTAATCGGGGAGTTAGAAGATATCAGCAACATCATTGCTGATATCGACAGTAAAAACTCCTCTCTAGCCACCCAAACCTCTAAACTAAAAAACTTTTCGGATACTCGATCCGACCTGTCCCTGCCGATCCAGATCGAGATTGGCCGGTTAAATAAATTCCTGGCCGCTCTCGTTGTTTGGCTGAAAGAACCGAAAGACCACCACCTGCTAGTTCTTCTTGAAAACCCCGCTGAAATGCGGCCAACCGGCGGTTTTATCGGTAGCTTTGCCGACATCACTCTTAAAAATGGAAACATAGCGATCGTTAACGTTCACGACATAAACGACGCCGACCGAGAACTCGACCTAAAAACTATTCCGCCTAAGCCTGTTCAGGCCATCGTGACCAACTGGCGGGCCGCCGACGCCAACTGGTTTTTTGATTTCCCCGCGTCCGCTAGGAAGGTAAAATATTTTATCGAGTCATCCAATCTGTACCAAGGAAAGATCGCCTTTGATGGCGTCATTGCCGTTTCCCACAATGTCGTGAGAGATCTCCTCTCTTTAACCGGCCCAATAGAAATCTCTGATGAAAAAGTCGTGATCGATAAAGATAATTTCCTGACCGAAATCCAGAGACAAGTTCAAGAAAATCGGATGAATAAGGACAGTTACCCAAAACGGATTCTTCAAAAAATCACCCCTGTTCTTTTTGAAAGACTTGCGAGTTTAAGCGAAGAAAATCGAAAAAATTTCACCTCTTTTGCCTTGAATTGGGTTGAAAAAAAAGATGTGCGGATTGTGCTCGAGGACGAAAAGCTTGAAAGCTTTATGGAGGCTCATAACCTCTCGGGACGGGCTTACTCGATCTCCCAGGGCTTTTACGGTGATTACCTTGCCGTTTCAAACGCAAACCTGGGAGGGTCAAAGACCGATCTTTTCATTGATCAAAAAATCACCCTCGAGAGCCAAATCAATGAAGATGGCACTGTCTCCGATCGCCTTAAAATTGAAAGAAAACACAGCGGCAACAAGTCCAAGTTTTCGTGGTACAACACGACTAACCAAAGCTACATTCGGGTTTACGTGCCGGCGGGTTCCAGGCTAGACAGTCATTCGGGCAGTATTAGTAAGATCGTGAAACCAAAAATAAATTACGCCTCTTCGGGTTACACACCCGACGAAGACGTGAGTAAAATAGAATCAACCGAACGAGACCTCTTGAGCTACCCGAACGTAAAAATGTTTAAAGAATCAGAAAAAGATGTTTTTGGTTTCTGGTCAAAAGTTGATCCTGGCAAGACCGCCACTATTACCCTCGACTATGTCCATCGCTTGCCCACTCCGCCCACGAGCGGCCGCAAGTACACCTTTGTCTTTGATAAACAACCCGGAATTAATGGCTCGTACAAATTCGAGATTGGAGCGCCAGTCGGTTACTATTGGAAAGAAAATAACTTACCCATATTCGAATACTCCTCTCTTGATATTCCCGGCCAAGTCGTCTTTGAGTTAACCCTAAGTAAGATCAAATAAAAACTCCTCCGCGGTTCGGCGGAGGAGCATCTTTATTCTATAGCACCGTCGCCTAAAATTTCTCTTAACTGATCTTTAGCTTTCCTGCCGAGGCTTATCCCTCCACCGTTTTCCCAGTTATGCAGTTCATCTCCGTCCCCATTCACGCTTGGAACCGGAGAACCTCCAAGCTCTCGAATCTCGTCTTTGAGCTTACTGATTATCTGATCTTTTTTGTGGAGTTCCTCGGCGCCGCGTATCCATCGGTAGATAAAAGCCACAAGACCGGCGAGTGTTATAACGAGGACGGGTAAATTTGTCGGTTGTTTAGAGATAGCAGGCCGAGACAGTTCGTAGATTATGACGGCGAGCGCGATAGAAACCACGCTCCATGAAAATACGCAAAACCAGTCTACGTTTCTTTTAGTCACCTTACCTCCTTTTCAGCTAGCTAAAAGATAGCAGAATTTAAGAATATGTAAACCCCGTTAGACTTTAAC
>JBBTYR010000058.1:0-3081 GCA_038078595.1 Patescibacteria group bacterium | reverse complement strand
ATTGCGGTCCATTACCCCAAAAAAACTATCTCTTACACCCCTAAATTTCCCCAATTGACACAAATCACGAAAAGCGTATAATTCAAAGCTGTCACCAATATTAATAAAAAAAACAAAAATCAGTCGAAATATAATTAGTTTATAGTTTTTAGGTTTTAGTGGATTTCAAAACTAACACCTAACACCTAAAACCTAGCAAAAATATGGCAAAAGAAACATTTGATCGTTCCAAACCCCACGTAAACGTCGGCACCATTGGTCACGTTGACCACGGCAAAACCACCCTGACCGCCGCCATCACCCACGTTTTATTTATGAAAGGTTGGGCGAAAAAAGAGGAAAAAGTTGACCAAATCGACAACGCTCCGGAAGAAAAAGCCCGTGGCATCACAATTGCTTTACACCACTCGGAATATGAGTCTGAAAAGCGTCACTACGCGCACATCGACGCCCCTGGCCACGCTGACTACATCAAGAACATGATTACCGGTGCCGCCCAGATGGACGGAGCGGTGTTGGTAGTTGCCGCGACCGACGGCCCGATGCCGCAGACCCGTGAGCACATTTTGCTTGCCTATCAGGTAGGTGTGCCAAAAATTATCGTTTTCTTAAACAAGTGCGATATGGTAGACGACCCAGAACTTATCGACCTCGTTGAATCCGAAGTCAGAGAGCTTCTAAAGAAATACAACTACGACGGCGATGCCACCCCCGTTATTCGTGGTTCCGCTCTGAAAGCGTTAAACGCGAAAACTGCCGATGATGCGGATGCGAAGCCCGTGATGGATTTGATTAAAGCCCTCGACGACTATATTCCCCAGCCGGTTCGCGAACTCGACAAGCCCTTCCTTATGCCAATAGAAGATATTTTCTCGATTGAAGGCCGAGGCACGGTTGTGACTGGTCGCGCTGAACGCGGCAAAGTCAAAATTAATGAAGAAATCGAAATTGTTGGTCTAAAACCGACCCAAAAAACAGTTGTCACCGGCATCGAAATGTTCAATAAACTCTTGGACGAAGGTCAGGCTGGCGACAACGTCGGTATCCTCCTTAGGGGCTTAAAGAAAGAAGATGTGGAGCGTGGTCAGGTTATTTCAAAACCCGGCAGCATTACCCCTCACACCGACTTTGAGGCTGAAGTCTACGTCTTGAGCAAAGAGGAAGGTGGACGACACACCCCGTTCTTTAAGGGATACAAGCCGCAGTTTTATATTCGAACCACCGATGTTACCGGCGAAGTTACCCTTCCAGAAGGAACGGAGATGGTTATGCCTGGTGACACCATCAAGTTCACCGTCAAACTCATTGCTCCGGTCGCTCTTGAGGAAAAACAAAGATTCGCCATCAGAGAAGGAGGTAAGACTGTTGGCGCCGGAGTCGTTACCAAGATCACAAAATAGTTTTCAGGTGATAGGTTGTGGTTTTTAGACTAAAAAATTTCTAAAACCTAAAACCTAAAACCTATAACCTATAACCTGCTCAAATGTCTAAAAAGAAAACCGAAGAATTGCTCCAAAAAATAAGGTTAAGGATTAAGGGCTACGACCACAAGCTTGTCGATAATTCGGCTCATCAAATTATCGAAACCGCCGAGCGACAAGATGCCAAGATCGTGGGACCCATCCCGTTGCCAACCGAAGTCAGGAAATACACCGTCAATCGCTCAACCTTCGTTCATAAAGATTCCCGGGAGCAGTTTGAGCTTCGGGTTCACAAGCGGCTGATCGACATCCTAAATCCCAATCAAAAGATCATTGAATCTCTAAGTAACCTAAACCTTCCAGCCGGCGTCGATATTGAAATTAAGATGATATAAACAAAGAAAACCGGGGACTTGTCCCCGGTTTTCTTTAGCTAAATTTAGGCTTTTCAGCCTAGGCGGTAAACTATCCCCAACCCCTTCACATCAACCCTTTACATCAACCTTTTTATCATCTACAATATTCCCCGAGGTCTTAAGCCAGGGTAGGCAACCTCTTTGGTGGATATCTTAATTTCCTAGAATGCGAGTTTTCATAAAACTAGCACGATGATGTTCTACACAGCCCTCCGAAGACATCTTAGGGGATAGTATCCTTGTGATCGTGGGATTTTCGCCAAAGACCGAGGCCCAAACCTCGGTGTTTATTATTTTTTATACCCAAAAATTTTTATGCAGGCAATTTTAGGTAAAAAACTAAAAATGAGTCAGATTTGGAAGGGGGATAAGGTTATCCCCGTTACCATCGTGGAAGCCAAGCCAAATCAAGTTTCGGCCGTAAGAACGCAAGACAAAAACGGCTACGAGGCCATTCAACTAATGCTTGGCAAGGCTAAGCGAGAATTCAAACTTTCCGCTGATTTAAAAATCGGCGACAGTATCGATGTTTCAGTTTTAAATGAAGGCGACAAAATTGTGGTGAGCGGTACTTCAAAGGGACGAGGCTTTCAGGGCGTGGTTAAGCGTCATGGTTTTGCGGGTGGCCCAAAAACTCGAGGCCAAAAAAATCGCCATCGCGCTCCCGGATCAATCGGCAGCACTGCTCCGCAGAGGGTTTTTCCTGGCCGAAGGATGGCCGGTCATATGGGTAGCGAGAGAATCACTCTTAAAAACATCGAAGTCGTTCAAATCGACAAAGAAAAAAACCAACTTTTTCTCAAAGGCGCCGTTCCCGGAGCCATTGGAAGTTTGGTTGAAATCAGAACCATGGCCGTTGCTAAAGCAAAAAAGAAATAGGTTTCATTAGAATCCATGAAGACCGACGTATACAATTTAAAAAATGAAAAGGTTGGCAATCTTGAGTTGCCCGCCAAAGTTTTTGGCGCGAAGTGGAAAGAAGAATTAGTAAGGCAGGTCTTGAAAGCCCAGTTAGCTAATCGACGCGACCCTTGGGCTCACGCGAAGGGAAGGGGAGAAATTAGTGGCGGCGGCCGCAAACCTTGGCGCCAGAAAGGAACCGGGCGGGCTCGTCACGGGTCAAGCCGTTCTCCAATCTGGATCGGTGGCGGAAAGGCTCACGGCCCAAATAAAGAGAGGGATTATTCCGAAAAAGTTAATAAAAAAATGCGCCGAGCAGCGATATTGTCTGTTCTGTCGAAGAA
>JBBTYR010000057.1:3833-21445 GCA_038078595.1 Patescibacteria group bacterium | reverse complement strand
TCAAACTTTGAACCTGAATCAGAGCCGGCAACCAAAAAATCAGTGTTTTTACTTACGGATTCAGAAATTTCGCCGCCTAAAGTTCGAATTTTCTCCTTAGCCTCGTCTCGAGACATGGTGGCTAAGCTACCGGTTAGGACGAAGATCCTTCCATGAATCTTGGATCGGGAAACATGGATCACGGGAAATTCTATTTGGATGCCGACTTGAGAGAGTTTTTCGAGGAATGCAATATTTTTCTGATCATGAAACCAACCATGAATACTCTCGGCAACCTTCGGTCCCACATCGGGGATTTTCTGAAGGTCTTCAATCGACAAACTTTTACAGTTTTTGATAAATTCTTTAATTGGAAATTGGGTTTTGGAAATTGAAAATTGCTTAGAGAGAAGCTGCGCGGTTTCTTCGCCGACGTGGAGAATGCCGAGCGCGTAAATAAAGCGCGGAAGAGATATAGATTTTTTCGATTCAACCTCTTCAATGATGTTTTGGGCGGACTTTTCGCCAAACCGATCAAGGGCGGCGATGTCGCCGATTTCTTTTTTAAGTTCAAAAATATCAGCGGCATCGGAGATTAACCCTTCATCCAAAAATCGGTCGACGATTTTTGGCCCTAAACCTTCGATATTGAAGGCTTGGCGGGAAACAAAGTGATAGATTGATTCCCTTAGTTTCGCGGCGCAGTTTTTATTGGAACACCTGAAAGCCACGCCGTCGCGAACGACTAGTGAATTGTCGACGGGGCATTGGGTGGGCATAGTGAAAGATTTTTCCTTACCAGTTCTTAGTTCTTTGAGGACTTTGGTTATTTTCGGGATAACGTCCCCGGCTCGGCTGATAATGACGGTATCGCCAATTTTGAGCCCTAATCGCTCGATTTCGTCAGCGTTATGAAGAGTGGCATGGGTGATGGTAGCGCCCCCCACCAAGACTGGTTTCATTACAGCCACCGGGGTTAAAACGCCCGTGCGCCCAACTTGAACTTTAATACTTTCGACAATCGTGGTGGCTTCGCGAGGAGAAAACTTATAGGCAATAGCGGCTCGGGGAGCTTTGCCAATAATGCCAGCATTCGTAAAAATTTGATTGTCGTTTATGAAAACCACAATGCCATCAATTTCGTAGGGAAGATTTTCGCGTTCTTTTTCCCACTTCTTTTGGAAAACAAAAACTTCTTCGAGACTTTTTACCGACTGGCCGTTCGGATTGGTTTTGAATCCAAGTTGCGTGAGGGTTTCAAATTCGTTGGCGTGGGTTTTATGAACTTCGGGAGCTGCAACGATACCATAGGCATAGAAATCGAGTTTTCTCGAGGCGGTGATTTTTGGATCGAGTTGACGGATGGAACCAGCGGCGACATTTCTTGGGTTGGCGTAAATCTTTTCCCCTCTTTTTTCTTGCTCCTTATTGATTCGTGCGAATTCTTTCTTAGTTAGGAAGACTTCGCCCCTGACTACCAGTGAACCTGGAATATGGATCATGGAACTTGGAACATTGAGTTTGAGCGGGATGGCCTCGATGGTTTTGATGTTTTGAGTGACATCTTCACCAACTAGGCCGTCTCCCCGGGTGGAAGCTTGGATTAAAATTCCGTCTGCGTAGACAAGCTCGAGAGCGAGACCATCCATTTTGAGGTCGCAATAGAAAACGGGTTTTTCCGCCGGAGGCGGATCCTCCTCCGGAGGAAGGTTTGAGATGTCAGGTTTTAGAACAGAGTAGCCAAGGTAGTTTTCTAATCGAGTAATCCAATCTCTAACATCAGCTTCGCTAAAGGCGTCATTAAGCGAATTCATCCGAGTTTCGTGGGTGACTTTTTTGAATTCCTTGAGCGGCGCGCCGCCAATTCTTTGGGTGGGGGAATCGAGGGTAATAAGTTCGGGAAATTTTTGTTCTAAATCAAATAACTCCTTTTTTAAGGAGTCGAGGGCGGCATCAGAAATTAACGATTTATCTTCTACGTGGTAGGCGTAGCGATACCGGTTGATTTCTGCCCTTAGCTTGAAAATTCTTTCTCTGGTGTTTTCTTTGGTCACCCTAAGATTCTAAATCAGTTTTGGGCAAGCTTCAATCGAAATTACGGGCAGTTCAAGAATGTTGAATTGGAAATACTCCTAAGTCTCTCAATTAGATTTTGCTCGTAGGGGGCAGTTCCGTTGCCGGTGGAACTTGCGTAGTGACCGGGACTCGCAAGACTTTCAAAATAGCCGTGAAAACTTGGGCCTTCACTGGGATCTGGATCAATGCCGATAACAATTATTTTAGTACCCGCGGTTTTAGCGGCATTCGCAGCGGTGTTAACATTGGCTTGATTAGCGGGTGATGGCACACTATCGGTAACGATTAACAGATAATCCTTGTACTGATTGTCATCGCGATCATTCAGGCCCTCAAGTTCGGCCTGGGCTCCGTCGATGGCATCGTCGAGATTAGCCCCGTTACTTTCACCCCCATAATTCATATTGGTAATTGCCAATCTAATGCTTGAAGAATTGTTTGAGAGCGGGCGAATAAGGCTGGGGCTTCCGTTAAAGACTTCAAGGCCAAAATAAGCTTGGTTGCTGGTAAGGGCTGACAGGTAGTTTATGTAGGT
Organism: Patescibacteria group bacterium; assembly: GCA_038078595.1. Lineage (GTDB taxonomy): Bacteria > Patescibacteriota > Minisyncoccia > UBA6257 > 2-01-FULL-56-20 > VMFW01. The sequence goes on along the minus strand of JBBTYR010000057.1, from coordinate 18,855 downwards.
CCTTAGCGAGTCTTCATAGTCTGATTCGTAGCTCTCAATACTTAGGGATTTGTCGATAACCAACATGATGTCTGGATTAGGATTGCAGGTGACGGCTGAAAGTGGCTCGACTAGAAAAGCGCGCTTGGAATTACCGGCTTGGCCGACAACCTTGGCGGTGCCATTGGGGAGCTCGACGATTTCGAAGCTGGCGCCATTTCCAAAGGCGGCGTTGATAGTCGAGGATCTGTAGGAGGGGTTGTAAGCGGGGGTTTGGCTGAAAAACCACCAACCAACACCGGTGTCGGCGGCAAAAATGGCTTTAGCGGAGTTAGTAAAATTACCGGCCTGCCGAATCTGATAAACCATTAAGATGCCGGCGACTAGGCTGATACTTAGGATGGTGCCGCTTATCATCATCACAACCAAGAGCATGGTCTGGCCGCGGTTACCGCAGCCATGAAGCATGGAACGTGGAGCATGAATCATGGGGTATGAGAAATTTTCCATTGTATTTGGTTACTCGTTTCTTGTGCTCACAACAGTTTGGATGTCGATGTTTTTCACGCTTGTCTTAATATCTCTTGGAGCCACACCGATGTTAATAACAATTCTCGATGGGTAATTTACCAGCGGGATAATATTATTAATAATCCGGAAACTTAGATATTTGACTAAAACATTTTCGTCGGTAATTTTTTGAGCCGGGTCGTTGTTTTCGCTTATTGTGAGGCTATCCCCTATGAGGTCGTAGGTAATATTGTTTCCGGCGGCGTTCTCGAATGAAAGATTGCTTTGACCACTTACGGTAAAACTTTTGCCAGTTCTTATTTCTCGCGCAATCTGTTCGATGGCGGCGCTCGTATTGCTGTTGGCGGTCATCAGGGCCATGGCTTGGCGGTGGGTTCGGAGGGCATTAATGAAGCCGCCAATAGCGATGGTTGAAATGACCGAAAAAACCCCAACCGAAACGATTAATTCAACCAGAGTAAATCCAAACTTGCGGTCGTTTTTCAGGAGAAAATTATCCATGGTTAATTTGAGAATAAGAAATCTTCAAGTTGAACGGATGATTGACCACCGCCCTTTTGATTCCATATTACAATCGAAGCAACATGCATCTGACCGGAGGGCGGGGCGGGGGGCAAGATCCTGACGGTCCGATAGAACTTGGTGGGGGAACTTGCTAGATCGTAGGAGTAACCCAATGCTGGGCTAAATCTTAGGGGGTCGGGGCTGAAATCGCTTTGATTGCCAATTCTGAACCCTGGGTTGTCATTATCTCCGTCCGAGGAGTTGTCGCTTTCAAGTTCAGTGAGGTAGGAAACTTCGTAACTGCCAACCCCAAAGCCCTCATTATAGGAATTGCCTTTTTTGATGTTGGCGTCGCTTAAGTTTTTTACAATTTCTATGCCTTCCGAGGCTAGGTAGGTGGCAATATTTTGGTCGCTCACCACTTGGGTGATCGAAAGAGAGCGATTGAGTAGTGCAAGAACAGCCATATAACCAATGGTTAAAATTGCCAGAGCGACGATGGCTTCAGCAATAGCTTGGCCACTGCGATCATGAATCATGGATCGTGAAACATGGAACATGGAGCCCGAAGCTCGAATTATCAACTTTGGATCGTGGATTATTAGTCGTGAATCTTGGGTCATAAATCTTGAATCGTGAATCATTGAGTAGGGAAACTTAGTTGGGCGGTGATGTTGTTGATTCTGATGATAGCTCCAGTTGGGTTGACCGTGTCGTTGGTTTTGATGTAGATATTCATCGGATTGTTCCCAAAAATATTTCCACCTTCGTCAAAGAGGAGGACTTTGGGGTCGGGGGGCACAAAGAGGAGGTAGCCCAATCGGTTCGGGCCGGTGTCAAAGTCCAGTTTAGAGTTTAGGGCGTTGCTTTCGGTTTCGCGATAGCTCGGTGCATTGGGGACGACGCTGGTTATAGTAAGAATCTGGTCGCAAGTGATTGGAGCGGGCGGGGTGTATTCAAAGAGGGAGTAGGTTTTATTTATGTAGTCGATCCTGAAACCGTAGGAGCATGGGGGCGGGTTTGAGATGGGCTTGGTGTATCCAGAGAGGGTGAGTTCCTTGGCGCGGAGAACAGTCTGGGCAATTTTAGCTTTTTCGACGTTAAGCAAGATCTGCTTCTCGCTCCTTCGGCTGTAAACGATGAGAGTGGCAGAAAGAATGGCGATGATGGCGACGCTTACAATAATTTCAACGAGGGTGAAACCCCGCGTAGGTTTTAGGTGATAGGTGGAAGGTGATAGGCGAATCACTTGGTAATTATAGCATCAACTTAGCCTCGAAAAAGATTGAAGTAGAAACGCATTATTTCCTCGCCCCAGAAGAAGACGACTAGGCTCGCCATGGCGATAAAAGGACCAAAGGGAAGGAAACTTTTCAGGCCTTTCTTTTTAGATAAGAGCCCGGGGAGACTGAAGAGTGAGCCGATGATAAAAGAAAGGCCGGTAATAATAACGATGTCCGGCCAGCCGAAAACGACACCTAGCGCAGCCGTGAGTTTTAAGTCTCCCATGCCCATGCCGCGACCTTTAGTGATTAAAATTAGTAGGCCGTAAAAGACAACACCGAAGAGTAGGGCAATGACTCTATTTAGCCAAAGGATATCTCGGAGACCGAAAAGAGCGCCATAGGGACCCAAAAAGGAGCCGCTCACTGGTCCGAATTCTTGAGAGGCAAAAACGGCAATTACAACGCCTAGGATGATTAAAAAAATATTGGCTTCGTCGGGAATGATTTTGATGCGGATGTCGATCGCTGAAACTAGAAGGAGGGTTTCAAAGACTAACAAAAAACTAATGACTAATGACCAATGACTGATAGGTGATAGGTTAAGAAGTTTAAAGGCGGTGAGATTGAAAAGGTAGAGAGGGACAAAAACAAAAATTAAACCAGAGATCAATTCGACGACTGGATATTCTAGACTAATTTTTTGCTTGCAGTTACGACAGCGACCCAGGAGAAACAAGAAGCTTAATAAAGGAACAAGCTCAAACCATTTGAGCTTGTTCCCGCACCCCGGACAAGCAGAGCGCCCACCCAAGGATTTTTTATTAAGTATGAACTTTTCTGGATTGTACCTGACCGCAATCACATTCAGGAAACTGCCAATAGCAAGACCGAAGATGAACAACCAGATCTGCATAAGCAATAGCTTTTTTAAAGCTGAACGCAGTAAAAAGGAGTAAGGGGGGTAGTGCCAAGATCTGTACAATCAAGAGTTAAAGGCGCGATTACGATGTCAACGTCGCTCTGGAGAGCGCGATTGTTAGCGTCGTCCAACTGAGCTCGTAATACGTAAGTTGTTCCATCAGATTGATATCGGTATTCACGGCTGGCATTTGGGTCTTCGGGTACGTTACTAATACCAAGCAAACTGCCAGTGAGAATACCACCAAGGTCGGCGGCTGCGGCGGTGACGTTGAGTTCAATCAGGCCTGCTATTCTAGCGGTACACTGAGTGCCGGCAACGCCAGCTTGCACGGCACCGGGATAATAACCACACTTCGTGTAGTAAAACTCAAGGCCAGTCTGGATTTGCTTAATGTCAGAAATCCTCCTGGCGTCTCTACCTTGCCTTTGAAGAGGCCCTAAACCCACTAGAACCACAGAAGCCAAAATACCGATGATGGCCACGACGATCAGAATTTCAATAAGGGTAAAGCCCCGTCTAGAAACTCCGTTAGTTACTTTATTAATGTTTTTCATGTCTTTTTTTAGCCTAGATCTCACCCCATCTTACCACCACTCGGGTTTCTAACGGGGTAAAACCTTTTTTGTGATACATTAAATTTTTCAACAACAATCGACCTTTCCGGCTCCCTACCGACACGGCAAGGGGGTATTGGTTAATTCTATCATAATTAGGATTGCTTCAAGCTTAAATGTGTTGATTACTTAACTACTACCAAAGGTGGCAGTTAACTTGTAGATTGGGAGGAGAACGGCGGCAAAAAGGAAGGCGACCATCACGCCGATGCCAATCATGAGAATGGGTTGGATCAAATCGACGATGTTGTTGATAACATTGTCGGCTTCTCGGTTATAGAAAACAGCGATTCTCATGAACATCTTATCGAGCTGACCGGTAGACTCCCCCACTACCAACATCTGGGGGACGAGCGGAGGAAAATAGTCTGGGTACTTTGAGATAGCCTCGGAGAGCGGCACGCCCTGACGGATTTCTTCAGCAACTTCCCGCAAAATATCCTGATAGAGAACGTTATCGATGGTTTGACTTACGATCTCAATCGATTGAGCAAGCGGCACGCCGCCTTTCAGCAGAATGGCCGCGGCGTTTGAAAATCGGGTAATCGTAACTGGCACGTGGACCTTGCTCACGATGGGTAAGCGGGTTTTAAGTTCGTCCCAAAAGGCCCGCCCCTCTGGAGACTTAACGTAGTCGACAATGATAATGAAAAAGATGCCGACAATGAGGGCGATGGCTGGCCACCAGCGGCCGGCTATGTCACCGGAGTTGATTAAAAGTTTTGTGAGGAACGGTAACTCCGCGCCACTTTGCTCAAAAACGGGCTTCAGTTGGGGGAAAACGACCGTGATTAAAATAATGGAAACAACAACGAAAAGACCGATGACTATGGCGGGATAGATCATGGCGCTCCTAGCTTTAGTTACCAGGAGATCTTCTTTTTCGGTGTAGTCGGCAAGGAATCCCGCCACTTCGTTTAAGTTGCCGGTAACTTCCGATGACCGAACCATGCTTATGAAAAAGTTTGAGAAAACAGCCGGATGCCGCTCAAGAGCCTGGGAAAAGGCTAAGCCGGCGTCGATATCCTCGGAGATTTGATAGACGGTTTCTTTGAGCGTGGGCTGGTTGGTTTGGTCGTGGAGGGTTTTGAGCGCGGTATTCAACGGCAAGCGCGCTTCAAGGAGCACGGCCAGTTGACGAGTGAAGATGACCATATCCTTTCGTTTCACACGCTCGAAATAACTTGCCAGCCCTTCATACCAGCGCCGCTTGTCGGCTGATTCTAGGTAGAGAATAAAAAGATCGTGGCTCGCTAAGATGTTCGCGGCGCTGTCTTTGTCGATGGCATCGACAAAGCCAACCTGCATCTCGCCGGTCTTGCTTTTGGCTTGGTACTTATATTTCATGGGTCATGGAGCTTGAATCATGAATCTTGGAACATGAACCGCTATTTTAGATTTTTGTGATTCATGATTTGTAATCCATGTTTCGTGAGCTTAGATTCTTTCGAGCAGAATACGAAGCTCCGACGGGTTTAAAGAGTAAGTCTCCGCGGTTTCGAGCGAGATTTCTTTTCCTTTCACAAGTTTCGCGAGGGAGCGATTTAAACTGATCATGCCCTCTTGGAGGCTTGTTTCGATGACAAGATCAATCTGATAAACCTTTTTCTCCCGAATTAAGTTTCGAATCGCGGGGTTCACGATCATGATTTCAGCGGCTGGCACACGCCCGCCTCCTAGCCTCGGAAGTAATCGGAGAGAAATAATAGCGACGAGGGTGGCGGAGAGCTGGGAGATAACCTGGCCTTGCTGCTCCGGGGGGAAAGAGTCGATAATGCGGTCAACAGTTTGTGAGGCGGAGTTTGTGTGGAGCGTGGATAAAACCAGGTGGCCAGTTTCGGAGGCAGTCATGGCGGTCGCGATCGAGGCCGAATCACGCATTTCGCCGACCATGAGAACGTCTGGATCTTGTCGGAGAATGGTTCTTAGACCGGAAGAAAAACTTTCGGTGTCGTTGCCAACTTCGCGCTGGGAGATAATGCACTTATCTTGAGTAAAAAGATATTCAATCGGATCTTCAACGGTGATGATGTGCTCGTTTCTCGCGTGGTTGATCTCGTCTAAAATGGCGGCCATAGTGGTTGATTTCCCATGACCAGCGGGACCGACAATCAAAATGAATCCTTGAGATAATCGCGCGAAATCATGGAGGATGGGCGGGAGGTTTAATTCTTCGAGGGTTCGGATGCGGGTGGGAATAAGCCGGAGAGCAGCAGCCATAAACCCTTTTTGGAAATAGACGTTAACCCTAAACCTGGCTTTATCCTCGAGACTATAAGCGAAATCGAGCTGTTTTTCTTTTAGAAACCTCTCCTTTTGGGTTGGGGTAAGGAGCGACAATACTAATCCCTCTGCCTCCTCGGGGGTAATTATGTTTTCTTTTTGGATGGGAACCAAAGATCCATCAACCCGAATAATGGGCCGGCGCCCGACCCCGATGTGAAGGTCGGAGGCGTTTTGTTTGGCGGTCGTAACAAGGAGTTCCTTTAGTTTGTCTTGGTAGTTTTCCATAGGACTACTGATTACTAATGAAGATACGAATATACTAATTTTACAAGAAATGAATCTTTGGCGGAATTCTTAAGATGGTTTTTAGTAGTTGCTTAGTATTGTATCAGACACGTCCTACCAATCATAACGGGATTCCTCCAAGAGTGATGGACATCACACTTCCTCGGTCTCGCGGATAACGTCTTCTATTGAAATGAGGCCAGAGAGCGCTTTTAAGATTCCGTCCTGCCGCAATGTTATCATTCCCTGCCGCTTAGATTCTGCGAGAAGCTTCTCGGCATTGGGGCCACTTGTAACAATCGAAGCGACGCCGGGGGTCATCTCAAAAACCTCGAAGATCGCCATCCTGCCCACGAAGCCTTTATTTTTACAGCGGGCGCAACCGGGGGCGTGATAGGTTTTGTAGGGCTCTTTATATTTAGCGGCGAGATCACCGGGCACACTCGAAAGAGCCGTCTTGATTATTTTTTGGACAGGAGCAGAGGCCTCTTCCGCTTTTTTGCAATCATTACAAAGCAAAGAAACCAGGCGCTGGGCAATCATAAGATTTACGGCTGACGGCAAGAGAAAAGGCTCGACTTTCATATCGATTAGCCTCGGGATAACGCCGACGGAATTATTAGTGTGGATGGTAGAGAGGACGATGTGCCCGGTTAAGGCCGCGTGAACCGCTAAACCAGCAGTTTCGTTATCACGGATTTCGCCGACCATGATGATGTCTGGATCCTGACGCAAAATTTGTCTTAGTCCGGAGGCAAAGTCGTAGCCAATTTCTGGTCTAACTTGGGACTGATTGACACCAGTTACAAAATATTCAACTGGATCTTCGAGGCTCACGATGTTTACGGATTCGTTATTTAACGTCTGGAGAAGAGAGTAGAGGGTGGTGCTTTTCCCAGAACCGGTCGGTCCGCTTAGTAACACCATACCGTAAGGTTTATCGAGACCGGATTTAACGGCGTCAAGATTTCTACCAACGAGGCCTAGCTGGTCGAAGGTTTTTAGACCCACGGATTGATCTAGAATTCTGATCGCAACTTTTTCGCCGAGGGGCGTGGGAAAAGTGGAGACCCGGAAGTCGATAGGGCGGTCGTTTACCTTGCTTCTAAAACGACCGTCCTGGGGAATGCGGGTTTCGTCAATTTTTAAATTTGAAATAACTTTGACTCTTGAGATAACCAATTGGGACATTTCAGCGGGAAGGCTGGCTGTTTCAGAGAGCTCACCATCAATTCGAAAACGAATCCTTAAGTAGGTGTCTTGAGGTTCAATGTGAATATCAGAGGCTTTGTTTTCGACAGCCTCTTTGATAGTGTCGGCAACAATCCGGATAATGGGCGCTTCTTCCGCTCCCCCGGCCGCCTCATCAAGTCTTACAAACTTTCTCGCGCCCTCACCGGTTTTCAAATTTAGAGATTGGACGGCGGCTTCGATTTCACTCTTATAGGGAGAGTACTTTTTCAAGACGGCTTGCCAGTCGCCATGAGAGATGAGGTAGATGCCTAAACTTAGGCGATTCCGGCGGGCAATAAACTTAAGGGCCTCTTGGGCTTTCTGATCATCGGGACTAACCATTCCAACCACGAGGAGGTTGTCGGTTTTTGAAATGGGGGCGACGCCGTAGGTTCTCACGGTTTCTTCAGGAATTATTTCAAAGACTTTTATATCGATTGAATCGGCATCGAGCTTTTGATAGGGAACCTTGAGGATTCGGCTTTTAAGTTCGGCGATTTTGATGTCGTCGACTAGTTTTCGCTCGCTAATCAAGCCTTCAATTTTTTTGCCGGACAAAAAGGCTTCTCTTTTTATTTTGGTCAGAGAAACCTCATCGATCAAACCAGCCTTGATTAATTCGGTTAGAAATTGGTCGTCTGTCATTGTGGTTTAGTTTACAGATTAGAAATATACGAAAAAGTAGGGATATTTTGACTCCCCTAAATTATACAATAGTCTAAAACCGGTCTAGAAACGGAGTTCTCTAAAATGGCAGAAAGGGGTTCACCCGACCGGTTCGCGCCTCGGAGGGCGGAGTAATGCGGGGCTCGAGGGTGCCAAAGATGGGGTCGTTGTCGATTAAAGCTCGGTTTAGCTTGATGGTTGAAAGTTCGGTGGTATCTTGGAAGTCAGTGGGGATTACAAAGTCGACGGTTGCAGGTTTCGTGAAAAAAATGTAGTAGGAGGCCGCGGCGATCACGCTAATGATAATCAGCCAGGTGAAAATTGATACAAAGCTTCTCTTCTGTCTCGATTCTTCTATAACTATAGCCATTTATTTTTTATTTATTACTGCCCTGATAGTAGGTGGCGACTTCTACGCTTGCGTTAAAAAGATTCAGATTGCTTTTGCTGGTCGGCCGGATGTCGACTGAACCGATATCGAAGAGGCGGATGTTGGTTTCGATGTGACTAAGAAAGCTCTTTACATCTTCGTAGGCGCCGACGATCTGGAGACGAAAAGTGATGGTGCCATAGGGGCGAATAAGATTGGTGTTCTTTGGAGAGTTCGGATCGCTACTCGAAATTTGCAGTTCTTGAGCCTTGGTTTCGGTGATTGAAAAAGTTTGGAGAGTTAGGCTATCGAGAGCAACAAGGCCGCCCATTTGAGCGATGGCACTATAGATATCTTGGTCGCCAGGGAAGGAGGCGGACACCAGTGTCTGGAAATCAACACTGTCTTCGTATTCGGCAATAAGTTTTTTGACTTGGGTGATGGCGGACTGTTGTTTTTCGACGAAATCTCGCCTGGCAAACTCTTCACCTCTCACCACTTGGATATCTTGATATTCGGGTTGGGTAAACTGGAAAAAAACGATAAAAGCGGCCACAACCATGAAGAGGACCAGAACCATACTAACTAACCTTTTTAATGACTGTTTCATTAATTTAACGAAAATTTATTCGCTTGGGGGCACTTCTGCCGGCGTAACAATGGATTTAAAATCGACGACAAGGCCTAAATTAAAACGCCAAAATTTATTTTCCTGTTGAGAGACACTTGATATTTTAACCTCTTTGACCTCGGGGATTTTTTCAAATACCAAAAGTTGCTCGGAAACATCTTCGAGGGTTTTTGAAACGGCGTCGATGGAGATTTGATTGTTTTTTTGATTAATGGCGATTCCACCAAAAGAGGTGTTGATCTGAGTGTTCGCTTCTATCCAGGCAAAAATCGGAGAAAAAACAACGTGCTTGCCGAGAAGAGATTTCAAATTAACGATCTGGGAGTAGAAGCGGACAAGCTTGGCCTGATCCTCTGGGGGAACGCTTTTGGTAAAAGATTCAATTTTATTATCAAGACGGCTGATTTCGCTTTCCAGGTAGGGACGATAGCCAAAAGCGAGCCCAAGATAAACAGCCAGGCTCACAGCGAGAAGGATGGTGCCAAGCATTAAAAGCTGGCCTAAAGCACCCTGGGTTCTGATTGGAGAACGAGACAGTTGATCAACGACTTTTTGAGGAAGGGCCATTTTTAGGTTGTAGATTGTAGGTTATAGGCTCGAGATACCAACGGGGCGCTTCTGACCCTAAAACCTAAAAGCTGTAACCCAAAATCCCAATTTATGAAAACTCGCGAAGTGTTAGGCCGAGAGCCACACTAAAGACAGGATTAATCTCACCGAGCAGGGGTTCGATCATTCCTGGATACTCGAATCTTAAAAATGGGGAGGCTTTGACGATAGGGATGCCAAACTCTTTTTCAAAATAACCGGTGATTCCAGCTAAATTCGCACCGCCACCGCTTAGGATGATTCTTTCAACGCGAGCCGACCCAGGAAATTGGGTTTGATAGTTGTACTCTGCCTTCTTAACCTCACTTATTATAACATCGACATAGGGTAGCATTATTGTGGATAATTCGTAATTTGGACCAGCATTCACAATACCATGCTCTTTTTTGAGCTCGTCAGCTCGCAAAGGGTTAATATTCAAGCTCGCGGCTAGGGCTTGGGTGAGAGAAGCGCCGGCATAGTCGCTCTGACTGTTAAACTTCAGCTGGCCTTTATCAACAAAAACGATGTTAGTGGAGCGGCTGCCAATATCGATAATAATGGTGGGGGTTTTGTCTCCACCGACGAGAGCGCGAGCGAGGCTTAGGCTTTCAATCTCTAGGGCTTTTAAGCTTAGGCCGGCACTTTTAAAGATTTGCTGATATTTTTTAATCAGTTCTTGGGGAACAGAAATTAAGAGAACTTGCTCGTATTTGAATCCTTTATCGTCGGTGCGCTCCCCCACTTTCATCCAGTCAAGGGCAACCTCGGAGATGGGCTGGGGGATGTATTGTCGCGCTTGGTAGGTTAAACTTTTTTGAAGTTCACCCTCGGACATTTCTGGAAACTCAAAAACGCTAGTAAAAACAGAAAAAACTGGCAACGAGGCGAGAACCTCATTCGCGCTTGGCTTCATATGTTTTAGGGCAACCTTGAGAAGATCGATGACTTCTTCTTCGAATATCTTCATATTTGAGGTTTGGAGGACGTCGTTTGATCTGACTAGGTGACCACTTGACTGCAGAAAAGTGTAGTTGGTCACCATGGGAAGTTGTCGGCCTTGTTTTACTTCAACAAGTTTTATAGAAGTAGTGCCAATATCAACCCCTAAAAAATTGGGGGAAATCTTCTGGCTTAGCGACTTGAAAGGATTAAACATTTATCCAATAATTATAGCTGATTAGTCGCACTCCTTTAAGTCTAATACATTCAATGGCGGGTTTCAGTTTTTTCTCTAAATTCTTGTTTCCTGAACTTTGCCTCGGGTGCCGGGCCGATTTGAGCGACTCCGGTGTTTTATGCAATGACTGTTTTTCAAAAATAGATAGATTTAGTACGCCGTTTTGCGGGAAATGCCGCGCTCGTCTACCAGAGGCCAAAAAAATATGCCACAGAGACTTCCCTTATGTCCTTGGAGCAGCGACGAGCTACAACAACGAGGTGGTAAAAAAATTGATTTATGGTTTGAAATTTAAATCTTTAAGTTCGGCGGCCCAACCACTTACTAAAATTTTATGCGATTACTCGGAGGGTGTTTTTCGCGATATGAAAAAATTCACCGTTCTGCCCGTTCCCCTGTCGCCCAGCAGGCTTAAGGAGCGCGGTTTCAATCAGTCGGAAATTATTGCGCTTGGGTTTGCGGAACACTTTAAACTTAAGCTCGATAAAAACGTCTTGATTAGAACTCGAGAGACAAAACCACAAAGCGAACAGAATTACTTTGAATCTAGGTTTGAAAACGTGAGGGGGTGTTTCTTGGCAAAGAAAGAGGCGTTCGCTCGAACCAAGGATGTAATTTTGGTAGACGATGTCACAACGTCCGGCGCAACGCTCATCGAAGCGAGCAGGGCCCTCAAGGAGGCCGGAGTGAGGAGAATAATTGCTTTAGCGGTGGCGATGGCTTAGGGGGTCGCGCATGCGGTCTGTGATAGAATTATGGAGATGGAAAAACTTGAGCTGGTTTGGCAGGCGCCGGAGTTTGAATATCGCGAAAAAGGCATCGCTTGGTATTGGGCCAGTATTGGAATGGCGGTGGCTCTCCTTGCGATCTCGGTTTGGCAGAGAAACTTCTTGCTAGGAGTTTTTATCGTGCTTGCAGAAATTATGGTGATGGTTTGGGGCAACCAAGAACCGAGAATGATTGAGTTTAGGTTGGACGGCGAAGGGTTGACGGTGGCTGGTAACAAGTCATATGCTTACGCCGACATTCAAGATTTTGCATTAGATAGCGATACTGATCAGGAGTGGGCAGAGGTGATGTTGAGTTTCAAAAAAAGACTTCGGGCTCCGCTTAAAGTTATCTTTTCACAGGAGGACCGAGAAAAAATGAGAACAATTCTGTCTCGTTTTCTAGTAGAGGTTGAGCATGAGAGATCCCTCGTTGATGCGCTAGAAAAATTTATAAGATTTTAGAGTATCTGTCCCTGTAGCTCAATGGATAGAGCGTAGCCCTGCGAAGGCTGAGATCGAGGTTCGATTCCTCGTAGGGACACAGAAAATACAAACGCTTTTGTTTGATTCCTCAGACGACTCGTTTTTGTTTTGTAAATAATAGACTCATGTATTATACTTTGCTTGTCGATATCAAGTTTCTATTTTTTCATGAGAACTGACAGGGAAGGAGCGGTGAGGTTAAGAAAGTTAGGGAAAAGCTATTACGAGATAAGTAGGGCTTTAGGAATCCCAAAAAGCACTCTTTCGGTATGGTTCAAAGATGATCCAATGTCTCAAGAGGTCAAGTTAAAACTTTCGTCAAAATCCAACATTAGAGTGGCGGAAAGGATAAAAAAGTTTTCGGAGAATAATAAAAGGAAGTGGGAGTTATGGCGGGCAGAGGCGAGATACGAAGCTAAAAAAGATTTTGAATCTTTAGCAAAAAATCCTCTGTTTATAGCCGGGAATATGCTTTATTGGGCCGAGGGTGATAGTAAGGTTAAGAATCCCCTAAGACTAACAAACACCGATCCGAGGATGATTAGGTTATATGTTAAATTTCTTATTAGAATATTAAAGATAGATAAAAATAAGATTAGGGCTACTTTGATTTTATATCCTGACTTAAACAAGAATAGTTGTATAAATTTTTGGTCAAAAGAAATAGATTTGCCTAGATCCCAGTTCTACAAAACCCAGTTTATTGAAGGTAGACACCCCACAAGTAGACTCTCAAGGGGTATATGTATGATTGGAAATAATAGCCGGCAACTAAAAGAAAAAGTTTTAATATGGATTGATTTATTAAGTAAAAGCTTATAGAATTCCGTCATTGCGGGGTTAGTATAGTGGCAGTACACGATCTTGCCAAGATCGAAGCGCGAGTTCGATTCTCGTACCCCGCTCCATGTATAGAAAATTATTTCAATCTGTTTTTTTAATTCTCTTTTTATTTTTTGCGGCACTAACAGTGTTGGTTTTAGCGTCGAAAATGGAAACTGGCGGAGCTTGTTCCTGTCCGGCAAATGGCTATGCGCCAGGATCCGCAGTGTTAGAGTTTATTAAGGCTAGAACTGAACTCCAGAGCGAATGTTCACCGGTGGCGGGGTGTGTTTTCTCTTTTTTTGTTATTCCAGTCGATTTAATCTTTTTGGGGCTGGTTTTTCTAATCTTACGTTCCCTAATCAAAAAATAGACCTGATTTCCCATCAATTTTGACTAAAAAGCCTTAAAATCCTACAATCAGGACACGATTTCTAAGACTTTTGGTAACCAATTCAATAGTTCTTCGTTACCCATAGTGGATGGCGAGGAAAACTTAATTCAAGGCGCCGCCAGGGGTGAGTCCTCGGCTTTTGGTCAACTTTATGATTTGTACCAACCGAGAATTTATCGGTTTGTACTGATCAAGGTTGGTCAGCGTGAGGAAGCCGAGGATCTCACTCATCAAGTATTTTTAAACGCTTGGCAAAACATGAAGGGCTACAAGAGTCGGGGCTTCCCCTTCTCGAGCTGGCTCTACAGGATTGCCAGAAATAAAGTGATTGATTTTTACCGAACGAAGAGGGAATCCATTTCGATAGATCGGGTTGACCCAGAAATATTCCTGGCGCCGGCAATTCAGCAGTTTAGCTTCGACAAAAATATCGAGGCCGAGGGGCTCGCGCGAGCAATTCAAGAGCTAGAGCCAAATTATCAAGACGTGGTCATCATGAGATTTGTGGAAGATCTCACGGTGGCAGAAACGGCGGCGGCTCTAAAAAAGAGCCAGGGATCGGTAAAAGTCATTCAGCATAGGGCTATAAAAAAACTAAAGGAAATTTTAAAGACTGACTAATGGACTTAATCAAAAGTTTAAGAAAACTCAACAAGATCCAACCAGACCAGGAATATTCTAGAAAATCAAGGCTGGTTGTTTTGAATACCCAACAACTTCCGCCAACGCCGAGTGCTTTCAGACTCCTTGCGATATCAAGCGCCAGGTTTACCACGGCGCTTGCGATCGTGGCCATTTTCATTCTGGTGGTAGTGGGTGGTTTTTCTATTAATAAAACGGGCGACGAAATTATAAGCGGCCTGGATTTAAGGGGTCTCCGAGCAGAGGCGCAGGCAATCGATATACAGATCGAACTTACGCGCGTGGTTTATGAGGAGGGAGAGGAAACAGAAAAGGCGATTGTGGTCGCCAAGAAAATATCGCCATCTACCAAAGGAGGAGATAGCGCAACTCTGGATGCGGAGGAAATCCTTAAAGCAATAGACGAATCAACTTCAACGGAAGTAACGACGATAGATGCTATTCTTGAAAAAATTTCGAACTAGGCGCTTTAGAAGCGTTGGGCTCTCGCCGGTGGTTTTTGCCGGGGTGGTTTTTTTGGTTTTAGGGCTTCAGGGCCAAGCGGCGACACCCGAAACGGGGGGGTGTGACTTAAAAGAAGAAAGTGCTCAGCTCGAAGCTCTTACGAAAAGCGAGGCGGACTACATAGATAAGTCGAGGGCGGAGCTTCAAATTAAGAAGCAAATATTAAGGAAGGTGGTCGGTTGCGGCGTAAAGGAAACTGAGGACCTAACAGAGAAAGTGGGGGGAATAACTTACAACGAACCGAATATACAACGAATAAAGCAGAGAATACTCAAGGAACTTATGGACGCAAAAAACTACTATCAAGTCCAGGGGGGCGGGATTTCGGACCTGGATTTAGTGGGAAGCAGAAATTTGTCCAAGAAAATTCTTGAGTGGCGTCAGAGTGAATATAACTCCCTTTCGAGAAAAGTGGTGGGATTCCTCGCGCTCTCCAAAAACCAGGAACTCAT
>JBBTYR010000057.1:0-3733 GCA_038078595.1 Patescibacteria group bacterium | reverse complement strand
CCCTTTCGAGAAAAGTGGTGGGATTCCTCGCGCTCTCCAAAAACCAGGAACTCATGAATATAGCCGAAAAGAGAATCGGACAAGCCGAGAGATTGATTGCGGCTTTCAAGCTTTACGATAATAAAGATTTGGTTAGGTTGGCGTTCGAGTCGTCGAATTATTTTAAACTCGCCAAAGAAAATGGACTTAGGGCAGAGCGGGCGTTTTCGAGTAGTTATTACCAGCCCGATGAATCTATTGGCCTTATAAAAAACTCACTTGAGTCGCTGGCGATAGTTTACAAAAATCTTTTTGATTTTAATGCGACATTCAGGGGGTTATTACCTAAGCTCTAGGCCCATAAAAACACTTATCCCCCACCATACATGGTGGGGGATAAATTTTAAAAAGAGATCTCTTTTTTAGATCGGCTACTAGGCGGCCTATAGAACCGCCTCTTTGAGCGTCTTGCCGGCCCGGAATTTTGGCTTAACAGCGGCGGCAATGTGGATTTTTTCACCGGTTTTTGGATTGCGGCCTTCTCGAGCGGCCCTTTTGGCTACCCGGAAGGTGCCGAAGCCAGTGATGGCAACGTCCTCGCCGCGGCTCATGGTTTTAACAATGGTGTCGAAAACAGCCTCAACAACTCGCTCGGATGCCGCCTTGGTTTCGATGTTGGCCGCCTTCATAACGGCCTCGATTAAACCTGCTTTTGTCATTTTAAATAATGTCTTATTCAACTCGACCTTTGCCTTTGACGCTAAAAATTATAGCAAAATCGGGGGTTTAGGCCTAATGGTCACTCAATAAGAGTTCCGATGGCTTCTCTAAAACCTTTATTTCGCTTAGGTGGAGGGTCTTAATGGATTAAGTAATGAAAACACCGGCGGCGATGACTGTGGTCCAGAGGCCCTCTTTGTTGCCGATGGCGGACTGGGTCATATTCATGGTCTTGACGATCTTGCCGCTCATCTTATAGAGCTGTTCGCGCTCGCTCCAGGCGGTGTTGGGGTCGAATTCGATGCCTAAGGTGGTCGCCAGCATGCTCGCGGCCAAGTCCTCGGCGTACTCTCCCGCTTTTTCTTCGGTTTCGCCATAGCCGTGATGTTCGGAAAGGTAGCCGTATTGGGTTTCGTCAGCGGGAATGGCGGCGCCGACGGAAGCGGCAATGAGGCGATTGGGTTCGTTGGTTTCAAGGCGATCATAAACGCAAAAGATAACTTCTCCGGGTTGAACAAGCTTAACTCCCTCTTCTTTGCTAATTCTTTTGCAACCGGGTGGGAAGATGCTGGAAACGAGGATCAAGTTCAAAAACTCAATGCCGGCGGCGCGCAGAGCCATCTCAAAGGAAGCTAACCGTTCTTTGTGAACGCCGACGCCTTTGGTGAAGAAGATTTTTTTCGGCAGAATCACAACATTGCGACCGGGTAGCATGGTGCCGTTTGGCGTGCTGGCGGGAATGTTTTGGGGCAAAAGATTGGGTTCGTCAGGCATTTAGAAAAATTTGAGGGTTTTGAGAATGCTTTGGTTTAGTAGGTAGACTTGCCGGTGAAGATTTGCTACACCGTCTCCAGATTTAGTGTACTCGGTTATAGGAACATACACTACTTTCTCGTCTTTAATCTGGTAAACAAAAGAGTCATAATTAAACGAAAATTCAAAAACTTTATCGCCTCTTTCGAAGAATAGTTTTTGAGTTGTGTCTCCTCGAGCATTCCCAAAAACAGAGAGAGTTCTGATAGCATCGTAGCTACCAACTTTAGCGGGCTCTGTTCTAAACGAACATCTGTCACACTGGTTCTTTTCGACAAGTTTGAAAATATCTGGCAAGTTGGTAAACCCACTCATTTTCTGAGAAACAACAGCTATTAGGATTCTTCCATCTAAATTATCCGAGACCACTTCTAGTTGTTTTACTTTAAACTTTTCACTATTTTCTTCGTTTGCTATAAGACTATATCTTGCGGGTGGATTAACTTTTGCGGAGAAACTTAGAGCGGTCGGTACATCTTCCTTTAAACTGGAGGGGTCCAAAATATAGCCACCTTCAGATAAATCTGTAAAAGTTACAGTTTTGGGATATTTAAACTCAAATCCGTATTCTTCGTTGCGGTAAGTTTGCCAGTTGGCGGTTTCGCCATTCGTAGCCACTGGTTGATTATTTGTATTGGTGGTTGGTGGCTGATTTTGGGATTGTTCCGATGACGTTTGGTTTTGAGGTTGCTGGATTTGAGAAGTCGGAGTGCTTGGTTTTTTGAACACAAAATAGCCGCCTACAATTGCGACTGCGACCACCAAAACTACAAGCCAAATACTAACTACACCTCGTTGATTGTTTTTCATATTATTTATTAGTAAGTTTTGGAGGTCCGACGTTTTACGTCTGAAACAAAAACAATTTTTTTATTTATGTCTAGTTCGTAAAATATTCTGTAGTTGCCGACCCTCCGCCGCCACGAGTTATCTTCTCTGTTTAATTTCTCGATATCGCCAAAATAGGGATCTTGAGACATCAACTTAATTACTTCGAAAATACATTCCTTGTCTTTTGGCGGAAACTTTTGAAGTTTCTTATCAACGCTTTTAGCGACTTTTAATTCCCAAGCTGTTTCTGAGTTCATTTAGAGTTAGATATTCTCCGCGAGCGAATTCTTTCCTAGCTTTAGCAATTGTCCTTTTTTCGGCAGCTGTGGGTGTGTAGGTTTTGAAAGATTTAACAATCATTTCGGAGCGCAAAAGTTCCTCATATTTCTTTTTAGGAATAATAACGAGGTCATCCTTTACTGCTTCTTTGGGAATAGTAATCGTGGTCATGGGTTAATGATACTCTGCCAAGCGAGCGTGAGTCAAATATTTTGATTTTGATTACATTTTACCAAAGAAAACTCCTTAAGATTGCTTGCCTATTTGTAGATATCGTGGGTGCCGATTTCAATAAACAAAACGTTATTGCTATCCAGAAAAATGAACTTGATTCGATAGGAGCCAGTGATTGAGAAAGACCAAATATCTCGATCTTTGCCGTGGAGTTCATGAGTGTCTAATCTCGGATCAAATGGATTTTGTTCAAAAATGGATATCTTCTCGGCTGCTTTTTCTTGGATACGAGAATGAAGTTTTCTAAAAGACTTTCTAAAATTATTAGAAAGTTTACTTTCCATACTTCTTATGAAGACGAGGATATTCTTTTTTAAGAAAAGATTTATAGGATATGGTTTTGCCTTCTCGGTACTCTTTCAACCCTTCCTCAACCAGCTTGTCTAAGTCTCTAGCCGCTTTGCCAGTTAGGTAATACGTAGGAACTCTACTGCTATCAACTAGTCTTTGATACTCTTTAACGGGCAATATGACAACGCCCTTATCGTTATCTATTTTTGTTTTGTTTATAGTTACGTTAGCCATGAATGAATGATAACTTGGGGTTAAAAATGAGTCAAACTTGGCCAGAAAAAACTATATAATCTGATGCTGGTTCGAAGCGAAGGTGACGGCTTTTTTGATGTCGTCCTTGCCGCTAATCCAGCGGAGGATGCGAGACATGCCGAAACCGCAACCGGCGTGGGGCACCATTTTTTCTTTGGATTTGTCGATGTACCAGGCGAAGTCCGCGATGCTACCGCCCATTTTGACAAGGCGGTTGTACATCTTGGATTTGGTGAGACGAGAAACCAAAGTTTCCGGATCATCAACGCGGGCGGCGGAACCAACGGCTTCCCCTGCTCCGGGTAGGATGAGATCGGCGGACAAGACGAGA
>JBBTYR010000056.1:1595-13351 GCA_038078595.1 Patescibacteria group bacterium | reverse complement strand
CGGCGGTCTTACTAATTTACATGCCCAATCGCAAAACTAATTTCCTGACTACCATAAGCAAAGGTTCTTAGGAAATTAATGAATCTGGGCGAAAATTTTTTACAACAAATTGAATAGTCGGAAAATTCCGATCCGCTAGCCGGCGGAGAGGAAGGAACGGAAACTGTTCAATTTGTCTAAAAAATTGAGTCCGGTGAATATAATTTCCAAGAAGCGGAGCGGGTAGCCAGGAAATTAGTTTTGCGACACTCTACTCCCTAAGCCGCCGATAAATATCGGCCTCAATGACCTGCCGATCCTCCCCATACTTCGCCCTCGTGTATTCCTTCAAGCTATGCGCCACCTCTGGGTCACCACTCTCAACCGGCAAAGTTTTTATATTAAAGGGCTTCGAAGTCTCGCCGTTTATCAGAATCTTCACATAAGCGTTAAAGTTGTCGATGCTAATTAAATCGTTCAAGTCGAAAACGGGATCAAACTGCTTGACCAAAAAATCCGCGTCTTGCACACCTACCCTAAAAACCACTTGGCTTCCCACGTTGCCAAAAACCGCGTCTCGGATTTTTTCCGTCAGCTGGGCGATAAATTGGTGCGCCATAGTTAAACTCAATTTATACTTTCTCGCTTCAGACAAGATAGTTGAAATCGAATCGGTGGTGAAGTTCTGGAATTCATCGATATATAGGTTAAAGTCGCGCCGTTTTGAAGCGTCGGCGATGTCTACCCGCGAGAGAGCCGCCATTAAAATCTTTCCCGTAATCACCATCCCCAAAAGCCCAGCGTTAATGTCTCCGATTCTTCCCTTCGATAAATTGACCAACAAAATCTTGCCCTCGTCCATTACTTGCCTGAAATTAAAAGCCGACTTAGCCTGCCCGATAATCGGCCGCATATAATCGTTCGAGATAAAGTTATTAAACTTTGAAGTGATGTAGGGTGTCATGTTCGCGAGCGACGCCTCCCCCCCAGCTTTAACCGCCTCTTTCTCCCAAAAATCAATCACCACCGGATTATGAATCCTGGCCAACTTTTTCTTCCGATATTCCGCGTCAGTAAAGACCCTTGGCACTTCAATAAGCGTCGCCGGTTCGTTCGGCATATCTTCCATCAGAAGCAGTAGCGCGTTTCGCATATACTGCTCAAACATTGGCCCCATCGTCTCAGCCGTAAAAAGCTTGTTAAAAATTCCCTGCATTTCGTTTACGATAAAAGTTTTTTCTTCGGGGCGATCAAAATTATAGTCGAGCATATTCAAGCCCAGCGGCCTGTCTAAGTCCGACGGATCAAAATAAATCACATCTTCTATTCGATGTCGGGGGATATGCTTTAGAGCGTCTTCAACCAAATCCCCGTGGGGATCTATCATGGCCACGCCATTCCCCTTCTTGATGTCATCAATCACCATGTTGGTCATAAGGGTCGACTTACCGGTTCCAGTTTGTCCGATAATATACACGTGCCTACGCCTATCCTCTTCAGTTACATAAACCGGCCCCGATTGACCCCGAAAATTACTCAAACCCAACGGCACCCCCGAGGTTGGAAGGTTTGATGGCGGCGGAGCTTCCTTGGATTTCAGCCACTTAATTCGCGGAGTTTCGGTCGTCGCCGCTGGTAAATGATAAAAACTAGCCAATTCCTCACTATTTAAAACCATCGCCTGGGAACTATCGAAATTTCTAAAACTAAAATCATAGACGATTTTTTTGATATTTCTTGGCTTAACCACCTTAAACTCATTCCTCTTGGGCGCGCCAAACTGACTAAAACCAGCCAAAAGGCCGTCTAAAATATCGTTGGCCTGAAACGGCGTTCCAGCCGAAGCTAAAACCCGGGCGTTCACCAGAAAAATCGGTTTGGAAACTTTTCCCTCGAGCGCCTTGATGGTCTCCTCATCTATAATCTTGTCTAGTCTGGCTTCGTTCTTCTCTTTTTCCGCTTTCTCTGGATTGAAAGCTCCGGCAATATCAGAAAATTTAATCGGAAACCCCTTGCCCAAGACATCTTCGGTGGGTGTCCCTTTTTTCAGTTGCTGGATTGATTTTAAAATCTGTTTCTTGTAATCACTCGCTGCCGGCTTAACCATTATCTGAATCGCCGCTCCCTCTCCTATCTCGTTGATTTTAGAAAAACCCCCGGCAATCGGTGAAAAAGAGTCGTTCCCAATCTCCGGATAAGTTCGAATTGGCAAAACGTAAGTCTCTTTCTGCATCAAGTAAGCGCCAGCGGTTACTCCTTGGGAGTTAAAAATATTGTAGTCTCCGTGGGCCGGCACCACGCTCGCTCCATTCCAAATCCCTTGAATCTGTTTCGCCGCCACCTCGCTAAACACTCGCGGGACCGCGATATAAAAATGTATCTCCTCTCCGATATGCGGCACCGCCACCTCAAAGCAAAAAGGTTTTTTAAGCGCGGCTAGATTACCGAGGAGCTGTTCAAATTTATTGATCTCCAATTTAAAATCTTTTTCGGCAGTCTGTTTCTCTTGCCTCTCCCGAGGAATCTTGACCAAAAAAACGGACAACTTGAGAGACTCAAAAAAACTTATTCTTTTCCGATGACGGATCAAAAAATAAAGACCAACTGCCACTAAAGCTCCGGTAAAGAAAACTATTATAAAGCTCATTTACTTTAGAATTCCCCTTTTCTGAAGTTCTGGATAAAGCTTATCAGTTAAAGCATCGTGAAACGCATCCAGCACAAAAGGCGAAGACTTACTCGCTTCATTAGCTGCTTCAATTAGTCCCTTAGTGAAAACCGCCTCAACTAAAGCCTCTATCTCCAACTTAACTTCTGACGAGGCCGATTGGGCATAGTCTGGTAAAACCCCCGGTAAGGTACTAGTAGTTGAACCACCTGAAACCGGCGTAATCGACACGATCGCTTTCCTTAGAATTTGCTGCTCGTTCAAGCCACGAGCCTCCGGGGCCTCTCGATGCCTCTCTACCTCCCTCCTTAGTATTTCAACATCTTGTGGCCTAACTTCAGGCTTAAGTTCGGGTGAAAATTGATCTGGCATTTTTCCACAGCCCTTAGGTTGTAAGAGCTAAACATTATTCGATTTATTCTCTATAATTACCCTGGATCAGTTACTCCTTAGGCAAGCCCATCTTGCTAAGGTTTTTGCTTTTAGATTATAACATGTTCACCGCTATGCCTCATAATTTTTTATACCTAATTCACAACTCCCCGAAACCATGACCCGCTACATCTTCGTCACCGGGGGTGTAATGTCTGGCATTGGCAAGGGTATCGCCACGGCCTCCATTGCTTCCCTCCTCGAAGAACGCGGCTACAACACGACTGCTGTCAAAATCGATCCCTATATCAACGTTGATGCGGGCACCATGAACCCCGTTGAGCACGGCGAAGTTTTTGTGACCGAAGATGGTCTTGAATGCGACCAGGACATCGGCAACTACGAAAGGTTTCTTAACAAAAACATCTTGAGGGCCAACTACATGACAACCGGCCTCGTTTATAAAACGGTGATTGAGAACGAACGAGCGCTAAAGTACGACGGTAAGTGCGTCGAGGTCGTTCCCCATATCCCCGAAGAAGTCATTCGCCGCATCAAGCTCGCCGGAAAAAAATCCAAAGCGGATTTTGTGCTGATCGAAATTGGAGGCACGATTGGCGAATATCAAAACATTCTCTATCTCGAGGCTGGCCGTATGCTTAAAATCCAAAACCCCGGCGCCGTAATTTTCATAATTGTAAGCTACCTACCTGTTCCTTCGAGTCTTGGCGAAATGAAAACCAAACCCACCCAGTATGCGGTTAGAACCCTAAACTCCGCCGGTCTTCAACCCGACATTATCATTGCGAGATCAAACTCTCCCATCGACGAACCCCGCAAGAAGAAACTTTCCGTTTTTTGCAACGTAGCGGCCGAAGATATCATCTCCGCGCCAGACGTAAAAAGCATCTACGAGGTGCCGATCAATTTCGAGAGGGACCAACTTACCCAAAGAATTCTGAAAAAATTTGGCATCCCCGCTAGAAAAAATGGCCACACCCCCTGGGTCAAGCTATTGAAAAAAATCTCTCTTGCAAAAAAGGAGGTCAAAATCGGGATCATCGGAAAATATTTTGATACCGGAAAATTTGTCCTTAAAGATTCCTATATCTCGGTTATTGAAGCTATCAAACACGCGGCCTGGTCGCTAAATTTAAAACCAGAAATCCAGTGGATAAACGCGCTCGACTACGAAACAAGCCCAAGACTCGTTAAAGAACTGAAAGGATTTGACGGCTTAATTGTGCCCGGAGGTTTCGGCAGTCGTGCCGTAGAGGGCAAAATCAAGGCCATTAACTTCGCTAGAGAAAACAAAATCCCCTTCCTGGGTTTGTGCTACGGAATGCAACTAGCCACCGTTGAGTTCGCTAGAAACGCCGCTAAGCTTGCTAAGGCTCACACAACAGAAATAAACCCCAAAACTCCCCATCCAGTCATCCACATCCTTCCTGAACAAGAAAAAAACCTCGAGAAGGGCGATCTGGGCGGATCCATGCGACTCGGCGCCTATCGCTGCCGATTGGCTAGGGGAACGATCGCGGAGAAGGCTTATGGGAAAAATTTAATAAGCGAGCGCCATCGCCACCGATATGAAGTTAACAACTCCTACCGAGCCAAACTAGAAAAAGCCGGCCTAACTTTTTCTGGCCTGAATCCTGATCGCAACCTTGTGGAAATCATTGAACTTCCCTCCGGAGGAGGGTCCGCCTCCGGCGGAAAAAACCACCCCTTCTTTGTCGGCACCCAGTTCCACCCAGAACTCAAATCCCGCCCCTTTGAACCCCATCCGCTTTTTGTGGAATTCGTTAAGGTTGCAGCTAAAAGTAGGAAATAAAAAACGGACCGACACCCACGGGTAGTCGGTCCGCCAGGAAAAAGGCGGTTAGCCGAATAGGAAAGGAGGCAAGCGCCTCGGCTAGCTACTCAAACCAAACAAATGGTCCGTCCCCTCTTTGCCCAAGCCGACAAAGAGGCAACCGACCCCTTCGCAGTCGAGTTTAAATAACCTCGCCTTTCCCTGTACCCCAGCGGACTAAGCTGTCCGTTGGGATCAAAATAATCGGTAACTATAAATCAGTATACCGTCTAAAATCATAAAAGCAAGCTCGCAGAAAATACTTATTCCAGGAATCAAAAACCCCGCCTTGGCGGGGTTTTTGGCTTACTTAAATCTTAATGATCTCTAACTCGGTAAAAGGCTGTCGGTGCCCTTTTTTCTTTCGATACCTGGTTTTCGAATGATACCGAAAAATGATTTTCTTCTCACCCCGGCCCTGGCCCAAAACTTTCGCTTCAACTTTTTCTCCTGCAAGATAAGGGGTTCCAATTTCTACTTTATCGCCATCAACTTTTAGTAGCGCGTCAAAAACAAGACTCCCCCCGTCTTCGGTTTTAAGTTTTTCAACTTTTAATGTATCTCCCACAGAAACCCGATATTGCTTCCCGCCAGTTTCGATAACCGCAAATTTTTTCATTGTATTTTATATTAGTGAGCTTGTAGTTTTAGGCGGCCTCTTGGAGGTTTAACTCATAAATTACCGAACAAAGCGCGACTTTATGATTCGAGAATTTGATAGTCGGAAGCTGAATAGCCGACGGTTGCTGTCAAATTCTCATCATAAAGTAAGTGGAGTGAGGATAATTTATTTAAACCGAAAGCGTTGCCTAAAACTATAAGCGAGCGCCTAGTTGACACCCATAATAGCCGCAAAATAAATAAAAATCAAGAGCCCCAAAAGAAAGGTTACCCCAGAGGTTAACCGCCCCAAAAACCTTTCTTTTTGTTCCAACTCGACGGCAATCAAAAAATTAATGAGAATAACCACGATCCCAAAAATACCGACTTTCGCCAAATCACCGGCATAACCAACCTGATCAATCCCGACCTCCTGGCTGTAATGAATTATGAGTGGGTCGGAAATGGTCCTAAGATCAAAATACGACCAAACCCACCCTCCCAAAACCAGGGTCAAACTTAAAACCAACACCAAGTTCGGAATTTTGTACCTAAAAAACTCTCTAAGATAAAATTTCATTTACCGCAATAGCGCCCCGGAACCCAATACAATATTACACGATTTTACGGCCGCCTCAAAATTGCCGCCGCGCTATTTGGATCAATCACGTTGATTTCGACTCCCGTACTAAGCTCAAATCCGGCCGGAACCGTTATCTTTGGCAAAATTTCAATGTGCCAGTGATAATGATCATATCTCCCTTGTCGTCTGAATGGCGCGGTGTGGATAAAAAAGTTGAAATCAGGATCACCTAGGTGTTTTGCGATTTTTTTAATAACTTTTTGAAGCACGGCCACTATCCCCCTTAAATCCTCCACTCGACTCTCCTCGAAGTATGGAAAGTGTTTTTTGGGAACCACCCTAATTTCAAACGGTTGCCTTGAAAAAAACGGGGCGAAGGCCAAGGCGCGAGAATTCTCTGCGATCACCCTCTCTCCCTCCTTTAGCTCGTACTTCGTCATTTCGCAGTGAGCGCATTTTTTGTTTTTCCTAAAGTAATTTTCAGTGCCGGAAATAGAGTGCTGGACGTCCGGTGGAATAATCGGCAATGAGATTATTTGATAGTGAGGATGATAAATTGAAGCCCCGGCCGAAACACC
This sequence comes from Patescibacteria group bacterium, assembly GCA_038078595.1. Taxonomy (GTDB): domain Bacteria; phylum Patescibacteriota; class Minisyncoccia; order UBA6257; family 2-01-FULL-56-20; genus VMFW01. The sequence goes on along the minus strand of JBBTYR010000056.1, from coordinate 6,716 downwards.
CCAGTTGAAAAAAGTTGAAGTGTAAAGAACGCACTTGTCCTTTGCCATCATCTTATACCGCGCCTGCATAACCCGAAGAACTTCCAATGCTTCACCCTCGCTCAAATCGGCAAAATTCTTGTTATGGTCTCGGGTCACCACCACGTCGTGCCATCCTACACCCTCCCTAGAACTATAGGGACCCCGTTTAAAAACTTTAGCGCAAGTTTCGCGGTGTGTTAGGGCTGGGTACTTATTAGGGGTCACAACCACGCGCCAGTTCCGAAGACTGGGAAAAGCTAAAACTGGAGACCAACTCTTGTCTTTCTTGAAAGCAGAGCCCTCAAACGGGCATCCCTTTTTAGGCGAAGGTTTTCGGGTCCTTCTTTTCGAAATAAAATCGTGTGGTCGGCGCAATCTCTCAGGCGCCATAATAATCCAATCCCCCGAAATTAAATCTTGTCTTAATTCACTCATAATTCAAAATATCTAATTCAAACTCAGTGTTCCATCATCCATAACTTATTGTTTCTTAAATCTGTTCTCATAGTACCAGTTAAAAACATCTTTCGCAATCGGAATCGCATTCAGACTGCCTTGTCGAGAATTTTCAACCAGAACCAAAATCGCAATCTCCGGATCTGGGGTCGGCTTACCCCCTGTAATTCCTCGAGTCTCGGCCTCAAGGTCAAAAACCTGATCAGGAGCTGGAGCGTAGCCCACAAAGAAAGCGTTTTCTTCGGCATTGTTTTTAACCTGCGCGCTTCCAGTCTTACCAGCTACCTGAAACGGTAAATCTTTCATTACCCGGGCGCTTCCCAAGTCAGAGTTTACAGTCTGAATCATCCCTTTTTGAATCTCTTTAATCGAATTGGCCGCGAAAGAAACATCTTTCATCACTTCGGAAGAGTTGAGCTCTTGCGCTAAAAACGGCTTTAAAACTTTGCCGCCATTTGCAACCGCCCCAATGTAACTCAAAAGCTGAATCGGTGTTACCAACAAATCCCCCTGACCGATACTAACGTTGTAAGTGTCGCCCAAAAGCCACGGCTTTCCAGTTTTTTTCTCTTTATCCTCGATGCTTGGCAAAAACCCCTTAGCTTCTCCCGGTAAATCAATCCCCGTTAAGCTGCCTAAATTAAACTTTTGCCACCAATCACGAAGTCTCGCAATTCCCAAACCCTTCATTCCTCCGGGAGCCGGAGAGCCACCTCCAATCGTATAGAAATAAACGTTGCTCGATTGAGCAATGGCCGAGGCCAGGTTCACATCGCCCTGATAACGCCAATCTAAAAATCTTGTCGGCTGATCGGGATTATATGGATTTGGAACATCCAGGAATCCGGGAGAAAAAATGTATTTTTTGGGAGTGATCACGCCCTCTTCGAGAGCAGCCGTTGCCACTAGCGGCTTGATAGTAGAACCAGGCGTGTAAAACCCACTGATCGCTCTATTAAACATTGGTTTAAGAGGAGAATTCAAAACCTCTTTTATCGCCTTCGCGTGCCCAGAACCGGTGAAGATATTCCCATCAAAACCAGGAAAATTTACCATCGCCAACACTTCTCCAGACTTTGGATTCATGGCAATCCCCACGCCAATTTTCCGGCCCAACTCATCCAGCGCTCTTTCCATCCTCTTGTGAAAATAACGCTGAAGATCCGCATCTATCGTGAGCTTCAGAGTCTTACCAATCTTAGGTTCATCGCTTCCTTTTTCCTCTAAGACCTTCCCCTTTGCATCCTTGACTCGAATAAAAGACCCGGGCGCCCCTCTTAGCTCGCTTTCATAAACTAACTCTACCCCAGCCTTCCCAACAAAATCCTGCCCGGTCAGTTCCGGATAGTTCTCCAAATCTCGCCCGTTAACTACGCCGGTGTATCCCAAAATCATGGAGAAAATTTGATCATCTGGGTAGAATCTCTGAAAACCGCTGGTAATCTGAATAGCCTTAGAATTCAACGCCTTTAACCTCACTAATTGGTCTTGGGTCAGGTCTGGGCTCAAAACTATCGAATCACCCAACACCGCATCATTTCCGCTTTTAATCTGGTCCAAAATCTCCAGGGTATCGAGTTCGAGAATCTCCGAAAGCGCCCGAAGGGTAGAAGCCTGAATATCCCCGCTTCGCGTAAACTCACCTAGCCTGAGAAGCGCCAAAAAAACCGGCCGGTTTTCCGCTAAAACCTGGCCGTTCCTGTCGACAATGAGCCCCCTTGGCGCCAAGATTTTTTCCAGATTCGCGGAATTCGCTTCGGATCTAAGGGTATAAAAACCCCCTTTAAAAAAATTCAGGTACGTAAAACGCCCAACGATAATTACTCCCAAGACAAAAACTGATAGCCACAGATAAGAAAGCGATCGGGGCGATAGCGGTGTTTCAGTCACCTCGAAATCGCTTGACCAATCATCGCTGATCGCTTCTTCGAAAGATATGTCTTGCCGAGATTTTGACTTGAACATGAGCGTTAATTGGTTTTCAATTTCTCAAATAAATTAAAAATAACAAAACCGAACACAAGACACACTGAAACATCAAGCGCGATCAAACTGAAACTGTCGAAAAAATTTCTCAAAATTACCGAAGCGTACAAAATAAGAATACCCAAAGCCGTCATGATCAATGAATTAAACCATGCCTTCCCGGGGAAAAAACGATTTAAAAAATAAACTAAAATTGGCCACAAAGCCAGGATCAAAATCTCATAACTCAAAATCGGCTGCCAATTAATAATGATGGCCGAAAGAAGTGCGACAAAGATCAATTCGAGAAAGCCTAGAAAAAAGGCGGAGGCAATAAGTGCCGCGAGCACAAAATCCGGCCTGAAACTAAAAACGTCATCGAAATTAAGCTGAATGACGATGGATATCAAAACGAGGATCAAGCTCAAGAAGAAAAAGTGACTTCCCTCGTTTACCCTAGTCATTGTTAGTCAAAACTGCCACCGCCTTTATACTTGAAAAATCGTAGGGGAAAGAAAGTTTCGCTTCCTGGAAAACTTGATCCGATGAAAGCCCGATTTCCAAAACTTCGCCCACTGGAAGCGAGTTCGGGAATTCGGGTTGGACGCTGTAAACAACGTCTCCCACGCTAATTTTGGCATCCTTCGGGATCAGCCTGATCACAGGCTCACCCCCACCCTGAAGCAGGGCTAAATACCCCTTCTTGCCAATTCTGACCGATGACTGCCATTCCTTATCAAAAATAGTTCGAACCAGGGAGCTATCGCTAAAAACCCTATCAATCTTTCCCAGGAGCAATCCCCGCAAAGAGAATCCGGACTCTCCCAAAAAAACTACTGGTTGCCCGGGCCCTACAGCTCTATTCTCCCCGACATTAATCAAAATCTCATTTTTAAAATTAAACGGATACTTCGAAAAAACCGAAGCCGTAACAGTATTCAAGCCTGCCGATGACTGCTCGTTTAGGGCTTCTAGCCGGTAAACTTCTGCCCTTAGAACCTCGTTTTCTAAGATTGCCTCGCTGAGTCGTGGCCCGTCATAAACAAAACCACCGTCCAAAAAACCCCTAAACCATGAGCCCGCCCCTGGTCCCAAAAAAATCAGGGAAATCAAGATAAATATTGGGATTACGAAAAACCATCTCTCTTTTCTCATTTTCTAGCATTACGGACCTCCAAAAAAAACTTCTCCCCCTCTAGGCTTAGAGGTTGATCGTCATCGGTTTCAGGGGGTTGTCCAAAAGCTCCCTGTGATCGTCAAACCTATCGACAATCTTTCCGAGACCCCTAACCACGCAAGTCAAAGGATCATCCACCACCAAAGTCTCTACGGAAGTTTCTCGTTCAATAAGCTGAGGCAAACCTCTAAGCAAAGCCCCACCACCGCAAAGATAGATCCCCTGCTTCAACATGTCCCCGGTCAGTTCCGGCGGGGTCATCTCGATAGCTTCCTTCACAGAATCAACAATACTCTTAATCGACTTGGCTAAGGCCGCTCGAATATGGGTATCCTTTACCAAAATCTCCCTCGGCAAACCTGATGAAAAATCTCGACCCCTCACGCTTACCTCAAGCTTCTCGCCATGGGGCATGGCGGAACCAACTAAAACCTTGGCTAACTCCGCCGATGGCTCTCCAATATCAAGTTTAAACTCATCCTTAATAAAACCAATGATGTCTTCATTGAATCTATCACCGGCCACCTTAAGTGTTTTAGAAACCACCGTCCCGCCCATCGAAATGACAGCCACATCCGTCGTTCCGCCCCCAATATCAACAATCAAACTCGCCGTTGGCAAGTGGATGGGCAAATTAGCCCCCAAGGCCGCTGACACCGGGGATTGGATCAAATAAACCTTCCCACAACCTCCGTTTATAGCGGCATCCTCAACCGACTTTCTCTCCACTTCAGTTAAGTTGTCAGGGATAGCCAAAATTCCTCTTCGAAAACTAAATGCGGAATTCTTACTCACTCTTTTCAAAAAGCTCCGGATGATCTCCTGGGTCATTTCAAAATCTGAAATCACCCCGCTCACCAATGGTCGGACAACTCGAATGTGGGTGGGCGTGCGTCCGAGCATTCTCTTTGCGTCATCCCCAATCGCCAAAATCTGATTGGTCTTGTTATTCATCGCCACCACCGTCGGCTCATTCACCACCACCCCTCTCCCCTTGAGGTAAACCAGCGAATTAGCGGTCCCCAAATCAATTCCCACGTCCTTCAAAAAATTATCCAAAAAAGCCATTAGTTTAGTAAATTAAAAAATTCTTTTAGATCAACCAGTGAAACCTTCTCCTCATCCCGCCGCTTAACTTCAACCTTAGCGCCGGTTTTCTTACTTACCACCAACCGCCATGGAATCCCGATAAGGTCAGCCTCGGCAAACTTCTCTCCCGGTGTCAATTTCCTGTCATCATAGAGTACTTCAACCCGTGCCCGCTGTAAATCCTGGTAAACCTCATCACCCTTGCCGGCCTCAAGTTCAATTAAATGAGCTCGGAAGGGGGCGAGAGGCTCGGGCCAAACCAAACCTCTCTCATCGTTTAAAAGTTCCGCGACAGTTCCAAAAACTCGAGATATTCCAATCCCATAACAACCGGCAAAAACTGGCTTCTCTTCTCCTTTATCATCTTTGTAAGTTACCTCAAACGGATCAGAAAATTTGGTGTTAAGTTTAAA
>JBBTYR010000056.1:0-1585 GCA_038078595.1 Patescibacteria group bacterium | reverse complement strand
TAAAAATATTACCCACTTCAATTCCATTTGATGTCTCAATCTTTCCCTTTTTACAGCTCGGACAAGTCGCTTGCTTGGTCAAACTAAAAACTTCTTTGTTTTCTGCGAAATCACACTGGTCACAAAAATAAATCTCGTCTTCCCCAACCGAAGTCAGAACCTGGAATTCATGCGAGTATTTGGAAAAAGTTCCCCCAGAAGCCTCCACGAGTCTTGCTTTTAGCCCTAAACGCGCAAAAACTCGAGCGTAAACCCCCTTCATTTTCTCATAAAACCTATCTAAATCAGCCTCATCCGCGTGAAAACTGTAAAAATCCTTCATTAAAAACTCCCGACCCCTCAAAATCCCGGATTTAGTTCTCGCCTCATCGCGCATCTTGTCCTGAATTTGGTAAAAACTAATCGGCAAATCCTTGTATGAACTAATAAGTTTTTTCGCGAGCGGAAAAATAATCTCCTCATGCGTCGGGCCAAGCGCCATTTCCTTCCCATCTCGCGCCTTCACTTTATAAAGCGCGTCAAACGATTCCCACCTTTTGGTTGTCACCCAATTCTCTTTCGGGTGAAGCACCGGCATCAAAACCTCCCGCCCTCCGGCCTGCTCCATCTCCTCTCGAATAATAGCCTCTATCTTCCTTATCACTCGCAAACCCAAAGGCAAAAAAGAATACACGCCAGCCATCTCCTTATTAATGAATCCCGCTCGAATTAAAAGTTTGGCGTTTAAAGCTTCCTCGTCGGCAGGAAAGTTTTTTGAAACCTTAGAAAAAAGTTCGGATTGCCTCATGGATTTGTTCTAAGAATAACACGGAAAAAAAGCTCCAGCAATTAGACAGGCTCGTGTGTTTGTGTTATTTTCTCAGGAGTTCACTAAAAACCTAAAAAGGAGAGGTATGAGTTACCTGATCAAGTACTGGACCCGCGAAGAGTTAGATTCTGGCGAAGCTGAGGCAACCAGTGAGCCACTCAATATTGAAATTATCGAGGGTCCTGACGATCTTGGCATCGATAGTATTTGCCATGATGTAGAGGGCAACGCCTGGATTGTTCTTGAAATCATCAAACCCAATGGTAAAAGCGAACTCGACTTTGTAGACAACAGCCTTGTCTCTGCCTTGTCATTTCTCGAAAACCTAGCGAACGAAGAAGACTGGATCATCTTTATTCTTGAACGAGCCGAACCGGTCGAGGTCACGAAAAACCAACGGAAATCACCTCAAAGACCGAATGTTGGAAAAAGTTTACAGAGGAGACGCACGTAATGAAAAAACTAGAAATGTTTGCTGGGCTCACGGCCTCCACTTTTATCCTAATCGCCGCCACTCCACCCCCAAACACCTACCCGCAGAGCGTCGAATTTAAAGATACTGTTACCTTCGAAACTATTGTCGTCGGCGACGGTGGTCATGTTGACGAACCCTTCCGCATCCTCGATCACTCAAAAAAGATCTCCTTCGCCTGGACGAGAGAAGGCAAAAAGATTAAGGCGATAATCGCGGACAGGATGTGGGATGAGTACGTTGAAAAAGATCCTGAAGCCGCCGATGCCGGCTGTCTCGATATCTGCGTGTTCAAAAACGGAAGG
>JBBTYR010000055.1:9118-12938 GCA_038078595.1 Patescibacteria group bacterium | reverse complement strand
AATTACCGTTGGTATAGCAACCTTAACTCGCTCACGCCTACGTCCCCGCTAGCTTCGGAGAATGTGAGCATAGATGTTCCAAGCGCCGGAAGTATTATTCGGTTAAGAATGAATCTGAGCGCGGGAATAGATTTTGGAACGGGGCTAACTTTCAAGCTCCAGTTTTCGAATTCGACCTCGAGCGGTTTTGCCGACGTGGGGACTTCGACCGGGTGGATTTTTTCAGACAACGCGGGAGTGGCCGATGGTCAGATAATCGTTACGACCGTGCTTAGCGGTTCTAATGTCGGAGAGTCATATGGAGAGTCGAATCCGTCCGCGGCAACACCGAACGGAATTTTGACTGGTGAAAAAGGCGAGTGGGATTGGGTTGTCAGTAATAACTCCGCTGATACTGGGCTTAACTGGTATTTCAGAATGATTTTTTCATCTAGCACGGTTTTGGATGCTTACGACCAGTATCCGACCCTAACAGCCGTTTCGCCTTCCACTCCGGGTGGGGGCGGTAACCCAACAGTAATTTTGTCTGGTGGCGGTGGCGGATTGGCTTTGACTTCAACAGAACCGATCTCACCAAAAATTGAGTCGCCGTGTGACAGCATTATTATCCAGCAGGTTGATTTTAGCGGCGACTGTCGGGTTGATATAGTGGATTTGTCTATCTTGCTTTACTATTACGAACAAACGGGACCGAAGATATCGAGATTTGATTTGAACGATAACAACGCGGTTGATTTTCCAGATGTTTCAATAATGATGTTTTACTGGACTTACTAAAATGAAGTTGCAGGCGGCGCATAAAATGCAATATTAAATGACGAACAAATTAAATAGGTTTTTTGGAATTTTTGTTTTTGTCTTAATTTTGGCGGGAAGTTTGTTGCCAGTTTTTGCGGAGAACAATTTAGTTTACCGTTTTTCGTATGACGCCAAAGAAGTTTCTTCCGCAAGTCCGTTTACCGTGAAAATTTTAGTGGATTCGCTCCAGCCAGTTAACGGTTACGCCTTTAGTGTCATTTACGATGTTCAAAAGACAAAGCTGGTGGGCCTCGTTGACGCTGGTTCAGTTGTTGATTTTTGGCGTCCTAAGCCAGAGGTTTTTGGCGGAGGCAGGATTCGCTTTGAGGGAGTGAGTATCAAGCCCTTTTCTGGTTCCAGTGGTCTGATTTATAGCCTGACTTTTGAGCCCCTAGAGGAGGGCGAATTTAAAATATTTTTTGAGCCTAAGTCTTCGGCTTATTTGGCAAACGGAAAAGGAACAAGAGTCGATCCTGAACTTAGAGAGCTAAAACTTGTGATAACTTCAGAGGTTGTTTTGGGGTCTGGCCAAGTTGGCGAGAAACCAAAGGATGCAACGCTTCCTCTGATCAAGATTGTTTCAATTACGCCTGATTCAATCACGGACGGGCAACGACTTTTGAGTTATCTTGTAAAAGACGATGATTCTGGAGTAGGGACGGTTACAGTGAGGTTTAGGCGCTGGTTTGGATGGGGCAGTTCACTTCTAGCTAGTAACTCTATGTCGATTCCAAGGGGAGTTTGGGCAGTTGAGTTTCTCGTAGCGGATAATTCGGGCAATTTTGCTAGAAAGGTCGTGTATGACTGGGATGTTTTTATGTTGTCGGTTCTACCGATTATACTTCTTTCCTTTTTGATTTTAGTGGTTTTTATTAACAAGATTTTTAAGCGTAAAAGGGTATAATTAATTGATAATGAAGCGATTCAAAACCCGAGCCATTTTTTGCGCCCTTCTTCTCGGGTACGTTTTTTTGTTTTCCCCACCATCAGCTAAGGAGGTTAGGGCGCTTGGTCAGGCTTCGGTTTTTGTGGGTCCGGCTTCTGGGACTTTTACTGTCGGGAGCACTTTTACGGTTTCGGTTTATGTCAATACCGGGGGGCAAGCGATTAACGCAATTGAGGCTAATTTAGCTTTTCCACCGGATAAGTTACAGGTGGTGGCGCCTTCAGCCGGTAAATCTTTGGTGCAGATTTGGGTGAATCAGCCGACGTATTCAAATGATTCCGGCATACTTAAGTTTCAAGGAACAATCCCGAGCCCTGGGATCAATACCGAAAGCGGACTTATTTCAACAGTCACTTTTAGGGTTAAAAGCACCGGAACCGCTACGGTTAGGGTTATGGATACGTCGCGAGTGCTTTTGAACGACGGAAAAGGGACGGATATTTTGGGGCAAACGACGAGTGGAATTTACAGTTTGGTTTTGCCTCCACCAGCGGGACCCCTAGTTTCTTCACCGACTAACCCAGATCAGGAAAAGTGGTATGGCTCAAAAAGTTCTATTTTTAGGTGGGAAAAAGGTTCTGATGTTCAGGGTTTTAGCTACGTGCTGAATGATTCCCCAATTGACATTCCGGATGATATTTCAGAGGGTCTTAAGGCGACAGTGTCTTACAACAACTTGTCGGACGGGAAACATTATTTTCACATTAAGTCGTTACGAGAAGGCACTTGGGGAGGAGTGACTAGTTACGCGGTGAATGTCGACGCTAGTAACCCAGCGGCTTTTGAAATTGAATTTTCTCCCGCCGCGAGGACGTCGAATCGACGTCCGCTTGTATCTTTTGAAACAACCGACGAGGCTTCAGGAATTGATCATTACGAGATAAAAGTTATTTCGCTTGAACGGGGAGCGAATGTGGGTGAGGGTCAGTCAAACGAGACGCCATTTTTTATTGAGGCTTCTTCGCCATATAGTCGGACGTTGGAATTGGGGAAGTACGATGTCGTAGTGAGGGCGTATGATGAGGCAGGAAATTACTATCAAGCTTCCAAGAAACTCACGATTACCAGAGCTATTTTTGAAGTTATTAAGGGGCAGGGATTGGGACTAAGAGGCAACTTCGTGGTTCCGTGGATTTTTGTCTGGATAGTCGCGCTTATTGTGCTTTTGGGGCTAGCGTATATTGCTCGGATTGTTTGGCGTTGGCACCGAGTAATTGAGCGTCAACTTGAGGCTGGGGCCTTGAGTCATTCAACGATTGCGCCGAAAATGCAGGTGCTAATGGACAAGAAGAAGGAATATGGTAATAAGGATAGCGGCCCCCCTTCATTCCCTGGTTCTGGCTTAAAGAGCTTGCTGGTTCTATTGGCGATTGTTTCTTTTGCGACGCTCGCGTTTTCTAGAGTGGGTTTGGCCCAAGAGCTTGGGGGTGACGGGCTCGGTATCCAGCCGCCAATCGTTAACCTTTTTCCAGAATCCGTTTCTAACGATGAAATTTTTTACATTGGCGGGCGGGCAAGCGCTCCAGAGGCAGAGGTTATTATTTATATCCAGAACGAATTAAGCGGGGAAGCTGTTAGTCGCGTTGTTAAAACAGATGCTTCTGGAGCTTGGTTCTACTCTTCTCCAGAATTTTTAAATTCCGGAAAGTATTTGATTTGGACCCAGTTGAAGGTGAAGGAGGAGTTTAGCCCCCCAAGCTCTAAGCGCGATTTGACGGTTGCGCCTACCGCAATACAATTCGGCGACAACCGGGTGAGTTATGAGGAATTTTACTTTACAGTACTCGCGGTTATAACAGCGATTCTTCTTGGAATATTAATATTTATCGTTTACCACTTTTACCACCACCGACTTAAACACCGACAATTATTGAAGGAGATCCGCGAGGCCGAAGAGTCTATTCGCCGAGGATTTTCGGTTTTACGGCGAGATATTGAAGCAGAACTTGAAACTGTAAGAAAGATTAAATTTGACAAGGAGCTCAAAGCGGAGGAAAGAACGCGGGAGGAAAAACTACTCAAGGATCTCGAGGAAGTGAGCGCGTATATTGGTAAGGAAATTTGGGAGGTGGAGCA
>JBBTYR010000055.1:0-9018 GCA_038078595.1 Patescibacteria group bacterium | reverse complement strand
AAATCTTTTTCGTTTATAAAACCATCTTCTGTTTTAAATTTTTTAGTGAAAGAAGCTTGGGCGTGATTTTGATCCTGGGGTTTAATTTGGCCACTCTTAATTTTTGGCAGGGATTCAATCAAGAGTTTGGCGCCAAGGTTGCCGAGTTTTTCTTCAAGCGAACCATAGTTGTCATTTGGGTCGATAGCGATCTCGGCCTGCGCTAAAACTGGCCCATGATCCATTTTTTCATCCATTAGGTAAAGGGTGACACCAGTTTTTTCCTCGCCGGCTAAGAGCGCTGATTGAATGGGAGAAGCCCCACGATATTTAGGCAAAAGAGAAGGGTGAACACCGATTGTGCCTAGCCTTGGGATTTCAAGGATGGCTTTCGGGATAATTTTTGCGTAGGCGGCGACGATGAAGAGATCTATTTTAAATCCTGAATCCCGGATCTTAAATCCTGAATCTAACTTTTCCGGCTGGATAGTTTTTATTGCGGGTGTGTTCCAAGCTCCATGATTCAAGATTAAGGATTTTACGGGTGGGGGAGTGATAATTTTTTTGCGTCCAACCGGCCGATCAGGGTTGCAGACAACCACCTTGGGAAGGTAACCATGGCTTATTAGCCCACCTAAAATGAGGGCCGCAAATTTTGGTGAGCCGAAAAAGGCGTACTGGGTTTGACTCGAAGTCATAATTTTTAAATTATAGGTTGGAATGAAGTAAGCAGAGGTTTTGCTTCGGATTAGTGGGGAGAGGGTTCTTCCGGGATTTTGTGGATTTTTTTGGCCTTGTCGATAAAAAGTTTCCCATCAAGGTGATCAATTTCATGTTGAAGAACATGGGCTAAGAGCCCCCAGGCTTTAATTTTCAAGCTTCGGCCAAATTTATCGAACCCGGTTAACCTAACGGTTTTATACCTCTCGACCTCACCAAAAGTTCTTGGAATACTCAAGCACCCTTCTTCGAGTAATATTTTTTCTTTAAATTCGCTTTTTTCTAGCCTTGGATTAAAAACTGCATAAAATTTTTTGCTGCCATCTTGAGCTCCAACTTCGGCCACAAAAAGTCTGTAGCTTAGGCCAATCTGATTGGCGCTTAAGCCGATGCCATTGGCATGTCGCATGGTCTTCTTCATTTCCTGGATTAGAGCCGTAACTTCGTTGTTTGATAATTTTTTCTTACCGATTGCGACTTCGCCTTTTTTTCCGAATAAGAATTCCTCCGTTTTCTTACGGAGGATTTTTTCTTCTAGTTTTTGGCCAATTCCCAATATTTTCATGCTTTTTTAGAAGTGACTATTTTCATAAAGTAGGCGCCTTTGTTTACGACGTCTTTTTTCTCGGCGACCTGTTTAGCCAGTCGCAAGAGACCTTCGGGATCATTTTCCTTGGCGAGCTTAATGTAGAGCGTCTTGTGCTTTTCGTCGCTTAGAATCTCGGAAATTTCTAAGCCAAAGAGCTGGTGTTTTTTATAAACCCTCGACTCTTTTGATCTTTTTTTGAGTTTTTCTAGATAGTCTTGACTCTTTAGCACAACCCCATTTTAGCCCAGCTTCCGAAATTCTTCAATCTTGCGATGAGAATTAGTATTTTGATTTTATGATTCAAATGGATTAGAATTAGCTGATTAGTATGGAAAAAATTTCTAAAAAAAGGGTGGTCATCGTGACGGTACTCACGATTTTTGGGCTGGCTGCCTTAGGTGGAGCGTTTTGGTTTGGCTTTGATACGGGAACAAGATTCCCTCAAATCTTAATCGTTCAAGGGGTTAAAAATCTTGAGTCGGATAAGCCGGTGGCGGCTGATTTCAGCGTTTTTTGGCAGGCCTGGCAAAAAATAGGGGAGAATTACGTGAATATCGGGAAGGTAGAAGACCAAGATAAAGTTTATGGAGCGATTAAGGGTTTGGTTGGATCACTTGGTGATCCTTACACTGTTTTTTTTGATCCAGAAGATGGCGAGAAGTTTGCGCAGGATATTAAAGGGAATTTTGGAGGAATTGGCGCGGAAATTGGTATTAGAAAAGATCAGCTGACTATCGTTTCTCCGCTTAAGGATACCCCAGCTTTTAAGGCGGGACTTAAGGCTGGGGACAAAATACTCCAGATAGATGCCAAGTCGACTGATGGCCTTACTGTAAACGAGTCAGTTGGACTTATTCGGGGAGAAATCGGAACCGCGGTGACTTTGACTACCTTTAGAGATGCTTGGGATAAGCCGAAGGAGATAAAAATTGTTCGAGCGAACATTGTGGTGCCGACGCTCGACTATAAAATGCTCAATGGCGGCCTTGCCCATGTCCAACTTTACAGCTTTAACGCTAATTCGAACAATCTTTTTGGTGACAACATTCGACAAGCCATGAGAAATGGAAGCAAGGGTCTAATTTTGGATTTGAGAAATAACCCCGGGGGGTATCTTTCGGTGGCCGTGGATTTGGCTGGGTGGTTCTTGTCTCCTGGGACACTCGTGGTTAGCGAATCTGACAAGACAGGACCGAGAGAGCAGTTTAAGGCTCAAGGCAACGGACTGCTTAAGGATTTCCCGGTTGTGGTTTTGATTAACGAGGGTTCCGCCTCGGCCTCGGAGATATTAGCGGGGGCACTTAGAGATAACCTTAAAACGAAATTGATTGGTAAGAAAAGTTTTGGAAAGGGGACGGTTCAACAAGTTGAATATCTTAAGGACGGATCTTCGCTTAAGATTACGGTGGCAAATTGGGTTTTACCGAGCGGGAAGATTCTTGAAGGCGAGGGTCTTGCGCCTGACTACGAGGTGCTAATAAAAGAGGAGGATTCGGAAAACGAAAAAGATCCCCAACTCGACAAAGCGATTGAGGTTTTAAAGTCGGAGATAGCTAATCAGGTGAAATGAAGGTTTTTTTCCTTGAGGAGGTCAGGGGAGTGGGGAAGAAATATGACATAAAGGAAGTGAGCGGGGGTTACGCGCGCAATTTTTTGATTCCCAGAAAATTAGCAAAATTAGCTACGCCGGAAGTGCTAAAAATTGCTTCTAGATTAAAAGAAAATCTTGATCGGGAGGAACTTGTGCTGCAAAAACATCTCGAAGGATTGGCGAGGAGGATTGAAGAGCGGTCGCTAGCATTCAAGCTGCGAGTGGACCAGATTGGTCACCTTTTCGGTTCGGTTACCAAAGAGATGATCTTGCGAGGACTGCGTGATGCAGGGTTCATTAGTAAAGAAAGAGCTGAGGTCGTCTTGGAACACCCAATAAAAGAACTGGGTGAACACTTGGTATGGGTTGATCTTAAGAAGGGTGTGAGGGCAAAGCTCAAACTAATTATTGAACGGCTACCAGAGTAGCTCGTCTTTGTCGTCCGTCAAAACCGCGCTTTAAGCGGTTGGAGAATTTAACAATTCCGTCTTTAAGGGCGAAAAGAGTATCGTCTCCACCTCGGCCGATGTTTTTACCAGGAAGATATCGGGTGCCGCGTTGGCGAATGATGATTTGTCCAATTATCACCTTCTCTCCATCTTGAAGTTTAATACCGAGACGTTTTGAGCGGGAGTCTCTTCCTAGCTTAGTAGAGCCTCCCGATTGAGTATGTGCCATTCGTTAGTTGACTTGATTTTTTGTTATACTAGATTATAAAGTGTAGGTTTTTTTATGTCAAATTTACATAATTTTTTCACCACCCATAAAAAAGAGGTTGTGTTTGGCCTCATTATTTTTTTAGTGGCCTCTTTAAGCTTTGGGTTGGGGTATCTTGTGAGTAGGGATATGAGTCGGGCGCCGATCGTGATTGAAAGGTGTTCGAATTTGACCTCGAATTAGCGGGAAAGGATGGAGAACTTGACTGTTCGCAATTTAGATCTAGGATGATTATTAGCACTTTAACCAAGAGGAGGTCCTTGTGTTTGATGATCAACCCACCGCTTTACCGAAATTGAAGCTGGATCAATATGTCTCTCCGCCAAGGGGAAAGGCGATCAAGATTTTTTTGTCAGAGGGAGGTAACCCCTATGCCAGGGTGTTTTTCGATCAGAATTCAGCCAGATGGATGACACTAGACGGCGAAACGGATATTGCGTCCGGGGGAAGCGTGCGATGTTTTGTCTTCGGGCTTTTGCGCGCCGAGGGAAAAGTGCTTTCACCCCGGGTGGGACAAAATCTTAGAATTATTAGATTTTGTCGGAATGAGCGAGATGTTCACGGCCAGCTGGTGTGAAACTTTTAACTTAAAGCGCTCCAATAATTTTCGGAGCGCTTTTTCTTTTTCGATTGGCGGCCCTATTCTTCCCACATTGCCTTATAGCCCAGCTCTTCAATAGCCTTAATGATTTTTTCTTTTATTGACCAGAAAGCTCCTTCAGTTTGGCGAGTAGTTTGTCTTTACTGAATCTGCCAGTAGAAAAGAGCTCGTTTGAACGCCAAAATTTTTCAAACTCAAGACAATGTTGGCAACCGGGAGAGGAGAGTTCCTGGAGTAAAACTTTCTGCGGCATATGCTTTTATTATAGCAAATTTTACTGCTACAAATAGCCTATTTTTTTAAGCGAGGATTCGTTTTCCCATTCCCAGAGTTTTTTGGCTCCGAGGAAGGCTTGGAAGTCATTTTGCCAATGCGGGAATTCCTGAAACTCAATGTCGCCTCGCATTTCGTTCCAAGCGTGTTCGAGGCAGGGGAAGCGACCGTTGAGTTTTATTTTTTCGATGCCACCTTTTAACCTTCGCCGCGCGCCGCAAAATTGACAGATTTGGATTTGGTCAATTTTTAAGATCCAGCGAGTTTCTAGACCGGTGAACTCATCTTTTAGAGCATCCATGTAGGCGGATGTTTGGAGGTTGTAGTCTCGGTAAATGGCTTGGGAGGTTTTGATATCTAAGACACCAAGCTTGCCGTCTATAAAAGCAACAGCGTCAACGGTGCCGGCGTATCGGTGGTTGTGATTAACAACTCTTTTTTCCACGAATTCTTCGCTTACGTGAATGTTTTTTTGGTTTATGAATTCTTGAAACGATTTTATCGCTGGCTGGATTTTCGAATCAACCTTAGGTTCCCGTCCCAAAAGAATGGCTTCGACAGCTTCGTGAACCGCGGTCCCTTCGCTTGCGGATTTGTTTTTAACGGACTCGCCTTCAGCGAAATTTTTTACGCCGGCGTAAAAACGGTAAAGAGCTGGCTTGGCTTTGATATCAACAATTTTAGTGACGCGAGGGTACCAGACGCCATCTATGTCGTAACCGTTTTTTTCCTTGAAGTTTTCGATAGTTTGAGTTTGAAAATTATTATTCATGAGTGGGGGTATTATACTTCTTTTTATCCCACGATTGAACCGCGATGAGAATCGTTTTTTTCCGATAACCAGTAATTTGGATTTATTTTAGAGATTCTAAATAGGGGATCGGGTTTACATCCTTTCCTTTCGGGTTGGGCCCGCAACCACTTTTTTGGTTCATATAAAAACCGTCTTTTTTAAATACCGAGAGGTGGAGGTGGGGTGCGGTGGCGAGACCGGTACGACCGACTTCGCCAATTTTTTCTTTTGAATCAAGATCCTGGCTTTCTTTAACGCTAATTTTTGATAAATGGGCGAAAAGCAGGAAAACATCGTCTTCGTCACTCTCGACAATTACAAATTTTCCGTACCCTCGTCTCGGGCAGTAGAGTTCTTGATTGCCTGTTGTCACCACTTTTCCCTTGGTTGGCGATAGAATGGGAGTGCCGAGTTTAGCGGCAAGATCAATCCCGTTATGCCTTTTACCGACAAGTCTTGCTTCGGCAAACTGCGTTCGACCATACCCTTGAGAAACATACACTTTGCTGTTTTTTCCTGGGAGGAGAGGGGAATTTTTTAGCTGTGCTAAAGAGGTTGTTTGTGAATATTCACCCCGAACCACCAATCCAAGGGTTTCGATGGTATAACTAACCGCAACGAGAGAAAAGAAAGTAAATACAAGCAATAAAACAAACTTACTCATAATGAGGGAGAAGAGAGGGGGTGTAGTTTACGATGTCGCCAGCGCCCATCATGATGATACATGAGTCATGAAGCTTGAAACTTGAATCACGAAAAATTTTGGCTAAGAATTTCTTGACCTGATTAGGAGAGGGGAGATAGTAAGCTTCTTTTTGGGGATATTTTTTGCGGATGGCTTCCACTAGTTTTTTCGAGGTAAAAGTGGAGGTAACTTTGTCTCGACCAGCAACTTCGTAGACCGGAATAATGATGAGGAGATCAGCTAGTGAAAATGACTCCGTGAATTCTTTAAAGAGAGCTTTAAGGCGTTTGGCCTGGTGGGGTTGGTAAACACAAATAACTTTTTCTTTGGGAAATTTTTCTCGAAAGGCCCGAAGGGAAGCTTTGATTTCGGTTGGGTGATGAGCATAGTCGTCGTAGACGGGGATCCTGAATCTTTCCTCCGGAGGAGGATCCGCCTTTGGCGGAGAATCTTGAATCATGAATCCCTTGAACTCCATGCGCCGCCAGGCGCCGGTGTATGAGCGGAGCGCTTTTAGGGCAACGGACTTTTTAATTTGTAGGATTTCAGCTAGAGCTAACACCGCACTCGCGTTTGCTATATTATGATCGCCCGGAATTCGGAGAATTTTTTTCAGCTCTATTTTTTTTGCGGAATACCAAACAACTTTCAGATTCTGTTTTTTTGCGATTTTTAAAATTGGGGATTTAAGAGAGAAAAGGTTTTTGTCATTCTTATTGAGTATGAGTGAGCCACCGCGTTTGGTTTTGTCCACAAATTTCAGGAATGTTTTTTTGACATCCGACAGGTTTTTGTAAAAATCCAAGTGTTCTTTGTCTATGTTGGTGATGATGGTTATATCCGGTGAGTAATTTAAAAAGGAGGCTTTCCATTCATCAGCTTCAATGACGAGCCACTTTGAATGACCGTATCGAAAATTTTTATTGCCAAGTTCTTTAAGATTTGTACCGACGACAACGTTTGGATCGAGCTTAGCTTTGATAAGAGTGAGGGCGGCAAGAGCGGTCGTTGTGGACTTGCCGTGACTGCCCGCTACGGCGATGGTTTTGTAGACCCTGGTTAAACAGCCCAGGGTTTCAGGATAAGAGAGTGGCTTTAGGCCTCGCTTTTTTGCTTCAACTATTTCTGGATTGTCGGGTCTAATGGCGGGGCTATAAATGACCATATTTAAATCTCTTTTTGGCAGATTAGCCTTTTTATGGCCAATTTTGACTCTAGCGCCCTCTTTTTTAAGGTTCGTAATGTTGGCGCTACTTGTGATGTCAGAGCCGCTTACCACCCAATTTTGAGCTAAAAACCAGCGAGCTAAAGCGCTCGTTCCTATGCCACCGATACCTATGAAATGAGCTACCGGTTTTGGCTGGGGGAGGGGTTTTTTAGTCATATTTCAATGATGTTAAGTGTCGCACATTATACCTTTTATGTCACTTCTTGATTTGAGTAATCCATTTCCAGTCATTCCTCTTACTCTTAAATTCTCGCATTTCTTCCTGAATTTCTATCAACCTTTTTAAATCATCCTTTTTCCATTCTATTCTTGCAAAACCTATACCCTTACGCTTCGTCTTAGTTTGTTGATTTTTAGACAATATCTCAAGGGCTTCTGTCCATAACTCAAAGTCGAATCTCTTTTTTGCCCTTAATCTATACCTCTCAAAGAATGGCACTACCTTATCAAGTAAATCATCGATCCTGTTTACTGAATACCTCACCTGACCACTTCGATTTACACTTATTCTCCCGCAAGCCAAGGTATCTCTTATATTTTTTATGATCTCTTCGTCATCTTTACGCAACACAATCGCAAACTCAATATCCCAATAAAAATAAACAGGCTTATTCTTACGTTCGGGCTTAATATCCCGTCTAAACTTTAGCGCAAAACAACCCTCACCATCCACAAAACCAGCAATGTAGTCACCTGGTAACTTGTCCATCCATCAATTTTCTCACAGTCGCACAATTAAAGCAACAGACATTGTGTATAACTAACTTTGCGAGATTATTTAAAAAGTTGAGGTTTTTTTACAAATTCAAATGCTAAATTAAAAATGTTAGCAACAAAATCGACGACGCTGACAAAGAAACTGCCAATCCTGCCAAAGGTTTCGCCAATTGTGAGTCCGGTTATTTTTTCGAACCAGCGGTCAACAAAATCAAAAGCTGGCCGAACCAGGTCGAAAAGCCACCAAAATATGATTTTGATGATTTCGTAGATTTTGATCACGATATTTTTTGTAATTTCTAGGGCACGGTAAAATGAATTTCGAACGGGTTCGAAAACTTCTCGAAGGGCTTGATTGGGGCTTTTGATGCCGTAATTAGAATCTTCATCGGCTGCGCGAACTGAAGTCGAGGTGAGCGTGATAATTAATCCAATTCCCAAAAGTATCGCGAGGTTTTTTTTGTGCATGTATTTATTTCCTTATACCACATCGAAGGTAATTTTTTCTAATTCTTGCCTCACCACTTCTCGGTCGTCCCAAGGAATCGTTCTGTTCTTGATTATCATGGATTGTTCAGCCCCTTTACCCGTAATGATGACAACGTCATCCTCGTGGGCCAGTGATAAGGCTTTCTGGATCCCCTCTCGCCTGTCTTCAATGGGGAAAAGATTTTTATTTCTCACCTTACCATTTTTTTCTGCCGCTTGGGTAATTGACTCGATAATTTCTTGCGGATCGTCGTCGTAAGGGTCAACATTTGAAACTACTACGAAATCGGCGAGTTCGGCGGCCACCTGACCCATTCGAGGCCTTTTCTTTTTGTCTCGCCCGCCACCTTCGGCGCCAATAAGAATTATGATCCTTGTTTTTTTGATTTTATTAGCTAGCTCAAGAATCGCTCGGAGGCTGACTTCATCGTGGGCATAATCAACAAAAACGGAATACTTTTCACTGGCCTTCACCATTTCCATTCGACCCGGCACACCCGTCACTTTCTCGAGCCCTTCTTTTATAGATTCGTAGTCCAGGCCTAGGGCGGAGGCGGTGGCGATAGCGGCCAGGGCGTTCGTAACGTTATGAGCTCCCAAGAGCGCTAGTTCATAGTTGCGATTACTCACCGAAAA
>JBBTYR010000054.1:0-1343 GCA_038078595.1 Patescibacteria group bacterium | reverse complement strand
GCTGGGTTCGTGAGAGTCCCGAACAAAAGTGAGGGACGACGTGAGATTCCCCTCGACGACCCTAACTCAAAATGAGTTACAAAAGTAAAAAAATGAAAAGGTCGAAATTCAGCCTACTTGAAAAAAGAACCAGGCTGGTTTTTGCCAAGTACTTTTACAAGCTAATAAAATCGAGGAGGCAAGAAATGAGATTCAGATCGGTAGCAAAAGCTTTAGATCTACTGCGAAAGAGAAGTAGCCTGATAAGGCCGAACAATCCAAGAATAGATGCTTGGGTCGACTCTTACTTCCAAGAAGCCGTAATAGGCGGAAAGACAATCACGATTCTTACCCAATGGTGTTTCAGTAAAGACTTGGAAGTTCGTCGTGAAAGCCAGGGAAATCGTTTTTTACCGACTAAGCAAGAAAGAAAACTTTTTATGAACGATCTAAAAGAAGTAAAAGGTATTTTCAATCAAGCTGGAATCGAGGTTTCTTGGCTTATAACCCTAAACCGCTCCTATCTAAATTCGGGAAGGTTAACCAAAGAAATTGAAATAGAGTATGAAGCAATGCTCAGGGAGCTAGCCAGGCCATTAGAAAAAGAGGGTTGGCTCATGGTTTTAAATTGGGAAGACGATTGCCTCGGGAAGAGAGCATGGCCAGCCAAAGAGGTTTTGGGGCAAGTGAGCAGTTTCATTGAAAAAAAAGCGCTTGAGCGAGAGATTGAAAGACATTCAAAATGGGCCAGGGAAGAGGCAGGAATTATCCAGACAGATAGTGAGCTGGAAACAGATGTTTGTTTCCAAATTGCCTGTGAAGCTGAAGAGGGGAAAATCTTGGGAGGGAGTAATCCTGTGCTGGGAGATATTCTCCTTGCGCCACTAGAGTATCCCGAGAGGTATGATTTTTTTACCCTTCTTTGTCCAGACTTTAAGAAAAGGATTGTTGCAGTTCTCTTGCCGTATCCTTGGCGAATTGATAGTTAAAAAATCAACAGCGACACCTAGGTGTCGCTGTTTTTTCTACTTAGTTTTTTTAACTCGGACTTTTTTCTCTTTCTTCGGCGCGGTGGAAGCTTTTTCTTTCCGGTTTCTGAACTTCTCTACTCGGCCAGCGGTATCCACCAGTCTTTCTTCACCCGTAAAAAAAGGATGGCACTTTGAGCAAATTTCAACGTTAAGCTCCTTCTTGGTCGCGCCAATAGTGAAAGAGTTGCCACAGGCGCACTTTACGTGGGCCTTAAGGAAGTATTCGGGGTGAAGATCTTTTTTTGCCATAATTTGAAAATCTTTGATTTGCTTAAAATTATGAGCATCCGCCTCTGGCGGAAGCCATAGTGGGAATCATTATACACAAGAGTT
>JBBTYR010000053.1:11923-14977 GCA_038078595.1 Patescibacteria group bacterium | reverse complement strand
ATGGCAACTCGACATCTTCTTCGCACAGTCGTTCTCCAATCTCTCTACGAGTGGGATTTTTATAACAAGGCCAAAAACTTAGACGAAATTCTCAAGAGAAATATCGAAGAGTTTGCTCCTGGCGCGGATGAGCCAGAATTTGCCGTTAAAACCCTAAAAAAGGTCACTGATCACCTGACGAGCATCGACAAGATTTTAACCAAAGCCGCCCCAGAGTGGCCTCTCGACAAAATCGCCATCATCAACCGAAACGTTCTACGAATCGGTCTCGCTGAACTCCTTTATTCTGACCAGGAAGAGGTTCCGCCTAAGGTTGCCATCAATGAGGCAATCGAGATGGCCAAGAATTATGGTGGTCCCAACGCCGTTAAATTTATCAACGGCGTGCTTGGCACTATCTATCGAGAAATGGAAAAAGCGAAGGAAGAGAAAGCTACGGCCAGTAAGGAAGATAAAAAATAAAACTTACCCTAAAAGGATGATAAAATTGGCTGAACTAGAAAAAAAAATTGAAATTAAATTTAAAAATGAAGATTTGCTCAAAGAAGCTCTTACTCATCGGTCTTTCATAAATGAAGAACCGAAGTGGTCAGTCCCTCATAACGAACGGCTTGAGTACCTCGGTGATGCCGTCTTAGAGCTTGCCGTAAGCGAGGAGCTGTTTTCAAAGTACCCAACCTTTCCGGAGGGACAACTCACGGTTCTTCGCGCCTCTCTTGTAAATTATCAGCTACTCGCCAAGGTTGCTTCGGATATGGGTCTTGATAAATATATTTTAATGTCAAAAGGCGAGGCCAAAGACACCGGCAAAGCTCGCGAGGTGATTTTGGCCAACACCATGGAAGCCCTAATTGGAGCTATCTATCGCGACCAAGGATTCTCGCCAGCCAGAAAGTTCATCGAAGCTTTTATCTTCAAGCACCTTGCCGCCATCATTAAAAACAAGAGTTATAAGGATTCCAAAAGTGAACTCCAAGAGGTGGTTCAAGAGAGAATGAAGGTCACCCCGGGATATAAAGTTATTGAAGAGTCCGGTCCCGCCCATCAAAAAGTTTTCAAAGTCGGAGTATATTTTTCTGATCAGTTCATCGCGGAAGGGGTTGGGACGTCAAAGCAGGAAGCCGAAGTTGAAGCCGCCAAAAACGCCCTCAAAAAGTACAAATAGTTTTCGATGCCGAACCTACTTAAGCGTCTCGAGCTGAACGGATTTAAATCTTTTTCGGGTAAAACTGTCCTCGATTTCCCAGCGGGTGTTACAGCTATCGTCGGACCGAATGGTTCTGGTAAGTCAAACATCGTTGACGCCATCCGTTGGCTCTTAGGGGAGAGAGAGGCTAAGAATCTTCGGGGCGCAAAAGCCGAGGACTTAATTTTCGCCGGTAACCCATCCCGCCCAAGACAGAGCCTGGCTCAAGCTAGCCTTCACCTTGAAAATCGAAACGGCTTTTTCCCCGTTGATTTTGCAGAAGTGGTTATATCGAGAGAAGTTAGTCGAGACGGTTCCAGTCGCTATTTTTTAAATAAATCTGAGATCCGACTTAAAGACCTGATTGATTTTTTTGCCAAGGTGAGACTCGGCGCCAAGGGCATGACGATTATCGGACAGGGGAATAGCGACCTTTTTATTCGAGCTACCCCCAAGGAGCGCCGAGAAATGATCGAAGAAATGCTGGGCTTGCGAGAATACCAAATAAAGAAAACCCAAGCCGAGAATCGACTCAAAAACACTCGTATCAATCTCGACAAAGCCAAAGCCTTAATTGAAGAAATATTACCGCACCTAAGGTCGCTTCGGCGGCAAACCGGCCGTTGGGAGAAAAGAGGAGTGTTGGAGCAGGATCTAAGAGGGTTAGAAAAAAACTTTTTTGGACCCCAGCTAAACGACCTTCATTTAGAAATCGAAAAAACCAAAGAAGACATCCGAAGTCATGAGGGTGAGTTGAAAAACCTCAAGACGGAAAAAAATAAGGCCGAGGAGCATCAGCGAAAGGTTGAGATGGGTGAACCCAAAGAGAGAGAAGAATTGAGAAAGATCAAAGAAGAAACCCGAACACTCCTCGAAAAAAGAAGTCAAATTCAGAAAGAAGTTGGTCGGCTTGAGGCTCAAATTGAGATTGAGTCTTCTCGTGGAGCCTCAAGTTCGAACACGCTTTTAAGCCTCTCCACCCTCGTTAAGAAAGTCAGAGATGAGCTAAACGATGCCCTCGCTCAAAACTTTGAAGGTCTCTCGTCAGTAATTAAGAAGATTATTGCCGAGATCGATTCAGCTTTGTCCGGTTCTAGGAGATCGCCGACATCACCCCCAAATTCGATTCGGGAAAAATTGGAATCGATAAATTCGCATCTTAAATCAATTGAAAAGAACCTAGAGGGCTTAGCGGACAAGGAAAAACATCTAGAAAAAAGCCAAAGCGAGTTCCACCTCTCTTTTAAAGAAGCCGTCCTGATGGTTGAATCGGTTAAGTCAAAAATCGAAGAATGGGAAAGTCGTAACCAAAGGCGCCTTTTCGATAAAGAAAAACTCGACCTAAGGCTAGAAGAACTGAAGCGGCAAATTACTCAAGCTAATCGCAACCCCCACGAGTTTGCTTCGGAACCTGGTCAAGTTGCCTCGGCTAGCTCGGTAGACTTAAGTGAAATGGAGAAAAAAATATTCAAACTTCGGGGTGACTTGGCATCGATCGGTGAAATAGATGAGTCTGTTATGAAAGAAGCGCAAGATACCGAAAGTAGGTACGAGTTCCTAAACCGTGAGCTTCTTGATGCGGAGAGTGCGGAAACCGACCTACGAGCCATGATCGATGAGTTAAATGAAAAAATAAAAATTGGTTTTGGGGAAGCCCTCATTAAGATCAATGCTGAATTTAATGAGTTCTTTAAAACCATGTTTGGGGGTGGGCATGCCAAGCTGAAGTACGTTAAGCCCAAAATCGTAGCTTTAAAGACGGGTGAAATCGAAGTCGACGCCGAGAAAAACGTTACGACCATCTCGGGGGAGGAAGCTTCCGAAAGCGAAGGTGGCATCGAGATCGATCTTTCCATCCCTAAAAAACG
>JBBTYR010000053.1:0-11823 GCA_038078595.1 Patescibacteria group bacterium | reverse complement strand
TTTATGTTAAAATCAAAAAGTGATCAAACTGCCATTCATAGACCATTCGCGAGAAAAGTTCCTAATCCTAGAAGTTTATCCAGGAGTCACCAGGGGTCTCCTGATTAGCACCGACCAAGAAAAAAAAATAAAACTCGAAAAAGTTTGGAGTAACTTTTCTTGGTCCAATCTTTCAAGGCACTTTCGCCAGAAGATTACCAAGTGGAATGTGATTGTCGCCGCGAGTCCCGTTCTCGCCGTAACCACTATCATTCCCATTAGACTCGAAAGAGAAAAGAACCTCCATCCCTCTCCTATTCTAGCTGGTGAACTAGAAAACCTCTTAGCTCAAGCGACTGCCAAGATTTTCAACCAGTGCCGAGCTTTTGCGAGTCGCTCGCTCGGCATCGACGAACTCGACACCATTCTCATCGACAATCGTGTGATTGGTTTCAAAATCGACAACCACCAAGTAGTCAACCCCATCGATTTCAAGGCCAAACATCTTGATGCGATTTTTGAGCTAACTCTCACCACCCGAAGTATTTTCGATGATTGGAAAAACTTCTTCAACATCGGTGAAACAAGAAATTTCTTTTTCACCGAACTTTCTCGGGCGGAAATCTCCGTGCTCGAGAAAATTACACCCACACCCTTCGGTCTCGTTGTCATGGAGAAAGACGGCACCACCGCCTTCCATGTGGACCGGTCTTCTAAGAACTCAATCGTCAAGCGACACAAAATCAATTGGTTGGCCGAGAAGATGGTTTCTCTGATATCAGAAGCCTGGGGGATAGAGGAGCCTGTCGCGAGAGAAATATATCTAAACTATCTCAAAAAAGAAGTTTCGCCCCAGGTATTCCGCTACCTAAATCGCCTGATCAATCCCATCCTAGAATCACTCTATAAGGAGCTAAAGCGAGTTAATCTTAAGGGTCAGGTTTTTATAGATGCGCACTTGCCCCTCCCGACGGTTTTCCCGAAACGATTAGGGGGACTGGTGATCGCTGATTTACCCATTCTGTCCATCCTAGATAAGCACGGTTTCAAGGCCGATTTTCGAGACTGGCCGATTCCCGCTCACGAGGTGTCTCGCCGCCTCGCCCCGTTTTTCGAATTTTATTACAATAACGATAAGGAATCGGGAGTTAACCACTGGCTTCGCCGGCGGCTTCACTGGCTTGGCTCGAGCAGCTAGTTTCAAAATTCCAAATTTAGTGTAAGATTTATGTACATCCCCCCAAGAGGCTGTGAGAATTTTTTACCATAGAAATTAATGAAAAAAATTTTTGTCGGCAAAAACGACAGCGTTGCTGAAGTTGTTGAGAAAATCATCGAAGAGGAAGACTCGGAGATAGTTCTGGTTGTTCCGAAAAATACCATCCTAGAAGAGTCCGTCAGCAATTTTCACCTAATAAAACGCGAAGCGTCTGGTGCGGGAAGGTCAATTCTGATCGAGTCGGTCGATGAAGGCGTTTTGGCTTTGGCCAAAGCCAGCCACATCGAAGCCATCCACCCATTATTTAAGAAAAGAAAGAGGGGATCCTCGTTGTCTGATATCGTTCCTAGGAACGATATCGAATCCCAAGAATTTGCCGAAGAGGATCCAACCCAAAACAAAGAAATAAGAGGTTCAAAAAATCGTCGCCTAGAAGAGGTGTATGAAGCAGGCGAAACCAAAAAATCTAGTCGCTGGTTCTTGAGGCCAGTATTTATTGTGGTCTGGTTATGTATTGCCCTAATTTTGATGGGTTATTTTTGGATTGCGAGCAGTCTCGCTAAGGCGGAAATTTTTATCAATTTCAAAGAAACACCCTGGCAGTATAAAGGCGAAGTTATTGCTAAGGCCGAAGTCAATAAAATTAATAGTGGCGGAAAGAGCTTGCCAGCCGAGGTTTTCACGCAGGCAAAAAATGCGACAGAACTGTTTCCTGCGACCGGCAGAGCCAGCGTCAAAGAAAAAGCTGTCGGCAAAATTGTCATTTCGAACGCCTACAGTTCTGCGAAACAAGGCCTCGTCGTTGATACTCGCTTCCTGACCCCCGATAACAAAGTATTTCGCCTGACCAAACCTGTTATCGTTCCAGGCGCTGAGATCAAAGAGGGGAAAATCATTCCCTCGAGTATCGAGGCCGATGTCGTCGCCGATCAACCTGGAATCGAATACAACCTCGGGCCGGTTGAAAGATTATCTATTCCCGGATTTAAAGGAACTCCTAAATACCAGGCTTTTTATGGATCTCTTGTTAAAGCCGCTGGCGGTTTCATTGGTGAGAAATCCGTTCCAACCGAAAAAGATATTGCCATGGCCAAAGAAAAAACTTCTGAGCTCCTTAAAGCCGCCCTCAAAAACGAATTTCTAAACAACCGCCCCAAGGATTTTAAAATTTTCGATGAAGCCTATGAAATTAAGGTGACAAAAATTAGTGTCAACAAAAGCACCGATGAAAAAGGCAATTTTCAGGTTACCGGAGAGGCAACGCTAAAGGGTGTGGCTTTTCGTGAAGGCGATGCGACAACCTACCTGAAAACCCTGGCCTCCAGGGACTATGAGCAAAGCGATTTCAAAACCATCAAAATTAACTACAGCCAGATAAAAGCCGATTTAGACAAGGGAGAGATTCGCTTCACTATGGAGGCCACTGCGGACCTCGTCCCAGAATTCTCGGCAGACAGTTTTAAGGATCAGGTTGTTGGTCGTAAAATCGAAGATGTAAGATCGCTCGTGCTTAGCCTGCCCGGTTTAGACACCGCCCGGGTTTCAGTCTGGCCCGTTTGGGTGAAGAAAATCCCTCAAAATACAGCCAAAATCAAGATAAGTGTCGACTAGCGAGTTTCTTTTAAGGCAAGAGTCCCTTTGGGTTGACATAGGTTCGGCTTTTGGCATATAATTGCCTGACTGGTTTTGTAGTTAAATGAATGGCACCTACTGAAAATTCGAAGCCGGTTCGATGGAACGGACAAGTAAAGGAGGCCCTTCCGGGTCTGGCCTTTTCGGTCGTCCTTGAAGACGGACGCGGTGTCCTAGCCTATTTAGCCGGCCGCCTAAAAATAAACAGAATCAGAATCTTACCCGGAGACAGGGTTTCACTGGAACTTAGTCCAGATGGTCGCCGCGGTAGAATTGTAAGAAGACTATAGAGGTAGTTCTTGGGTTATAGGTTTTGGAAATTTCCCTAACACCTAATATCTTCGACCTCCAACCTCCAACCTATTTATTATGAAAGTAAGAGCTTCAGTCAAGAAGATATGTATGAATTGCAAGACCGTAAAAAGATCGGGCCGGATTTATATTATTTGCAAAACCCCCAAACATAAACAACGACAAGGATAATATTATTAATCAAAATCAATGAGACTTTTTGGCGTCAATCTCCCAGATAATAAGAAAATTAAAATCGCTCTGACTTACTTATATGGTGTCGGCCAGTCAAGCAGCGACAAAATTTTAGTTCAAACAAAAATTAATGAAGACAAACGCGCTAAAGATCTAACGGTCGAGGAAGTTAACCGAATTCAGAATTTCGTCGAGAAAAATTTTGCTGTTGAGGGATCGCTTAGGCAAGCTTTAAAGAAAAATATCCAACGCCTCAAAGAGCTTCAAGTCTACCGAGGCGTCAGGCATTTGAGACGTTTGCCGGTAAGGGGTCAGCGGACCAAAACCAACTCTCGAACTGTTCGGGGCAATGTAAGAAAAACCGCCGGTAGCGGCAAACGTAAGGTGGATCTGAAATAATTCAAATATAACCTTCCGGGAGAGGCGGATCCTCCTTCGGAGGAAAGAACTAAAACCTAACTCAAAATGGGTAAGAAAAAAGTCGTTCAACCAAATGAAAAAGAAGTCGCCAAAGAAACCTCGGTCGTCGAGGCTCCTTTGAGCAAGGCCCCGTCTTCCAAAAGAAGCAAAAGAGTTGAACACGGCAGAGTTTATATAAAAGCCTCGTATAACAACACGCTTGTAAGCGTCACCGATGCGAATGGCAATCTCATCACCTGGATGTCAGCCGGATCAATGGGGTTCTCCGGTCCAAAGAAGGCCACTCCCTTTGCTTCCTCAAAAGTCATTAGTGCGCTCGCCGAACAGCTTAAAGCCACTGGGCCGGTAGATATCGATGTTATCGTGAAAGGTGTCGGTGGCGGCAGGGACTCGGCTCTTAGGTCTCTCGTCAATCACGGCTTTAATATTACCTCAATTCGAGATGTTACCCCCATTCCCCACAACGGACCAAAAGCCAAAAAGCCTCGGCGAGTCTAAGAGTAATCACTAATATACAAATCCAATCCAAAATATACTAATATGTTAATTCGTTATATTAATAAAAATTCGTATATTCGCGAATACTCCCATGATTAAGCCAAAAGAAAAAAAAGAGAGAGCGTTGGGCGAACACCTCCATCTGAAGGGCTATCGTTGTGTTTCTCCAAAATGCGCCGTCGTAAGGAAACCGCATCGACCTGGCGCCCACGGCCTGGATAAAGTAAAACGAAGAAAAAACGATTCCGAGTTCGGACGCCAACTTTTAGAAAAGCAAAAAGTGAAAGTCACCTACGGTATCACCGAAAGAACCCTAGAGCAAATTTTTCGCAAAGCCGAAAAATCATCCGAGTCTACCTCTTTGAAGATTATGGAAATTATCGAAAAGAGGCTCGACAACGTCGTTTTTAGGCTAGGCCTTGGAGCCTCAAGAAGAATGGCGCGCCAATTAATTTACCAAGGACATGTCTTTGTGAATTCTAAACGAGTTATCTCTCCGGGTTTTAGCGTCAAAGTTGGAAATATAATTGGCTTTCGGCCCGAGTCGCATAAAATTGGCGCTCTTATCCAAGTTAGAGAAACAATCAAGACACAAGAAGTTCCGGCTTGGTTGAGCCTGGATAAGGAAAAGCTGGAAGGTCGAGTCCTTAGTGAGCCAGGCAGCTTGGATCTGCCATTCGAGGTCAATTTGCTCGTGGAGTCATTCTCAAAATAAAATTTTAAAATAAAAAAATTTATGAATTTTACATACTTAAGTAAGAGTGTCAGCATAAAAACAGTTGAAGAGAATTCGAAAAAGGGAATATTTGAAGTCGAGGGTCTTTTTGCCGGATATGGGCTCACGATCGGTAACGCCCTACGGCGAGCGTTACTCTCTTCTCTCCCTGGCGCCGCGGTTACCCAGGTCAAAATTAAAAACGTTTCTCATGAGTTCTCCACCCTTCCTGGGGTCAAGGAAGACATGGTTGAGCTTTCTTTAAATTTTAAAAAGATCAGATTTAGAGCTTCTACCGATGACCCCCAAACCCTAACCCTAAAGGTCAAGGGCGAAAAGACGGTTACCGCCGGTGACATCAAAATAAACGCTGATATAGAAATTGCCAATCCCGATGAAGTCCTGGCCCACCTAACAACCAAAAGCGCCGAGCTTGATATCGAAATTACTGTTCAGAGGGGACTGGGTTATTCGGCGGTTGAGTCAAGAAAAGAAGAAGAAAAGCTGGCAATTGGAACCATTGCCATTGACGCCTTTTTCTCGCCGGTCACCAAAGTTAGCTACTCAATAGAAAATATGCGGGTTGGTGACAGGACTGACTACAATCGCCTGAAGCTCGAAATTGAAACGGATGGAACTATTAGTCCCTCTGCCGCTCTACATAAGTCTGGCAACATCCTTCTGGACCACTTTAAAACCATCTCCGATCTTTCCGTCCAAGAGTTCGATCGAGTAGACTCGGTAAAAGAAGTCAAGAAAACCGCAAAAAAAACTACCAAGAAATCAAAAGCGGAATAATTCTTGTAAAATGCGACACCGTAAGAAAGGCAAAAAATTTAATCGTAAAACAGGACAGAAGAGGTCGTTTCTAAGGAACTTGGCGAGCGACCTGATTAGGGTTGGCAAGATTGAAACAACCGAAAGTCGCGCCAAGGCGATTCGCCCAGTGGTGGAAAAATTAGTTACGATTGCTAAAAAAGGAACCCTGGCTTCTCGTCGCCTTGTGATTAGTCGCATTCACAACCAGAAGGTTGTCAAAAAGTTATTCGAGGAAATCGCTCCAAAATACGTTGAACGGAAGGGGGGGTATCTTCGAATCACTAAACTAGGTAAACCGAGAAAAAGAGACGGTGCGGCCACCTCCAAAATAGAATTTGTTTAAAATCATGGATTATCACATTGACGCCAAAAACAAAAAAATTGGACGACTAGCGTCTGAAATCGCTTCGATTCTTCAGGGCAAAAAGAACCCTAGTTACAGTCAGAATATGGTGAGTGGCGATCGAGTTTTACTTGAAAATTGTGATGAACTAAACATTTCAGGCAAAAAACTGAAGCAAAAGATATATTACCGGCATACCGGTTATGTTGGCCATCTGAAATCCAAAACCCTCGGACAAGTCATGGAGAAGCATCCAAAGAGGGTTATTGGGGAAGCCGTAAGGAGAATGTTGCCGAAAAACTTTTTGAACAGCCGTCGTCTTAAAAACCTCATCTTCATTGACAGTAAAAAATAAGCGTTATGAAAACAGAAAACAAACCTGAAAAATTACATAAAGAAAAAACCACCGGCGCAAAACCCATTAGTCGCTACTTCGAAGGTATCGGGCGGAGAAAAACCGCTGTTGCGAGAGTGAGGATTTGGCCAGGGCGTGGGGAGGTCACCGTTAACAACAAAAAGCCCACCACATATTTTAGTCTTGATCGGTTAAAAAATTCAGCGCTTTCGCCGCTTACCGAACTCAAAATTAGCGACAAGTTAGATGTTAGCGTGAAGATCATCGGTGGCGGCATAAAAGCCCAAGCAGAGGCGTTCAGGCACGGCCTGTCTAGGGCCATTGTTAATTGGGACGAGGACTTCAAAAAGAGACTTCGTGGCCTTGGATTTCTAACTCGGGATTCTAGGATGGTTGAGCGAAAAAAGTATGGCCTCAAAAAAGCCAGGCGAGCTCCACAGTGGAAAAAACGTTAGTTTTTTCCACTGTGGAGAATTTTCCCCGTGTAGGAAAATAGGAGCTCCACTCTTAGGTGGAGCGACGTAAGAAACCGAGAGGTTTCTTAAGCTGGGGGTCGGGGGAAATTTCAGCTCCACACCGGAAAAAACGTTAGTTTTTTATATTGAAAGGCGACACCACTATGACAAAAACGATAATTTTATCTCTCGCGGTCATTCTAGTCTTCCATTTTCTAGCCGGATCCTTGGGCTGGTATGATCAAATCTCGTGGTTGGATATCGTTATGCATGTGGTTGGGGGCGCTTGGGTTGCCCTTCTTGCCGCGCACCTAATCGCTGTCCGTAAAATTATCTCCTCCGATCAGCATTTCCTAGAAAGATACATCCTTATTCTAGGGGCTGTCGCCTTAGTCGGTGTTTTCTGGGAATTTTATGAATATCTCGCCGATGTTTTTTTGCTCAAAGTTCACCCGATTAATTTTGCGCCTAATCCAAAACTCCTACCCGATACCTTGAGCGATCTCGTAAATGATTTTCTAGGAGGCGCGGCAACTATTTTAATTTTAGAATCAGTCAAAAAGGGTAAGCCGACTATTCGTCAAGAGTAGTCTGTGGATAAAATATCCCTGGCAATTGGGTCATTTTTACCCGGCGCGTTCCAAAGTCAGAGCCTAGTTTGGTATAATAGATTCAGATCCCGCCATGATTCCGGATCAAATATTTATCTAAAAGGGAGGGCGAAATCTCTTTTTAGTCGCTGGTCCGTCCGGGACTTCAAAGCTGTGCCCACCCACCTGGGAATTAACCGGGAGATATCAGGGCGGGATTTGCAGTATTAAGTTTTAATAAACCCCGTTAGATCCCGGCCCCGAGGGGCGGTTTTTTTGTTTGGCTTTGATGAAAAGCTCCCTTCATCTCTGTTTGAAAGGCGGAACTTTCAGGATCTAACAGGGTAAAGGCTAGGGCCTTCTTTTTTTTATTAAACTGGCGATTCTGCTCCTGTGTTCTTTCTTTTTAAAAACATGAATGATGGGTGGCAGGAGCGATGAAAAAATAATCAGCAAAATTATAGGGAGTAGAAACCTGTCTACGTCTGGTATCGTGCTACCCAAAAAATATCCGAGCGTTGTGAGACCCACTGCCCATAGCAAGCCCCCCAAAATGTTATAAGTCAAAAAAGTCCGATACTCCATTTTTCCCACTCCGGCTAAAATTGGCGCAAAAGTCCGAATAAATGGCAAAAACCGAGCTAGCACAATCGTCTTCTTTCCATATTTTTCGTAAAAACTCCGCGATTTCTCAAGATAATCTCGGTGGAAAAAGAGAGAGTCTTCTTTGTTAAAAATTTTTGGCCCAATCCTTCGACCAAAAGCGTAACCGAAACTGTCTCCTAGTGTTGCCGCGAGAAATGTCAAAACCGCGAGTATTTTTATATCTAAAAAACCCTGGGAAGCCAAAAATCCGGCGGTAAAAAGCAGGCTATCACCCGGCAAGAAAAAACCAATAAGAAGGCCCGATTCGGCGAAGATTATCGAGAAAATTCCCATATACCCACCCGCCTTTATTAGCCAGACAATATCAAGCATCGAGCATAAAAGTAACCCGACTATTATAGCAAAGATTGGAGGCAATTGTTTGCTAGTCCGTATGTTGTAGAATATATAGAAAGCCCGAATGGAACTTGACGATCAAAAAATAAAAGATGTCCTTCTAAAGCAAGGTCACATTTCCCCGGAGGATATAAAAAAAGCCGAAGAATTTGGCCGGGTCAGGAATGTTCCCCTGGTTGAGTATTTCTTGCAAAAAAGTCTCATCACGAGAAACGCCCTGGGCCAGGCTATTGCCCAATCCTTTGGTATCGCTTATGCCGATTTAGGTTCTAATGAGCCAGCTCGCGAGCAAGTTCTGAAAATCAGCGAGAGTGTCGCAAGAAACCGTCGAGCCGTCGTTTTTAGAGAAGACGATAAAACCATCGTTATTGCGACCGACAACCCCTCGGACGGAGAAACCGTCAAAGAATTATCCGAATTATTTAAATCGAAACAAATCATTCTCTCGTACTCCTTTCCGGAGGATATCAACCATGTTCTTGTAAATTATCGTCAAACCCTCGAGGTCAGGTTTGGAAAAATTATTTCCGAGAAAAAAAGAATAGCGCCAGAAATTATCGACGAGATTTTGGAAGACGCCTTAGCTATTCGAGCTTCGGATATCCACATCGAACCCATGGAGAACGACGTCCTCATTCGCTTTAGAGTTGACGGTGTTTTAAGAGAGGTCGGTCGGATCCCTAAGGAGTACTACGAAAATATTTTAAACCGAATCAAAGTCCAAGCTCATCTAAGGATCGATGAACATTTTGCCGCCCAAGACGGAGCCATCCGCTACCTTCGAGAGGGTAAGGCGGTCGACCTTCGAATTGCTATCACGCCTACTCTCGATGGGGAGAAAGTGGCTGTCCGCCTTTTGGCTGAATATGTGAAGGGGTTTACCCTTGCCGACCTCGGCCTTTCACTCGGCGATCAAAAAGTTCTCCAGGAATCATCCCGGAAACCGTTTGGCATGATCCTTGTGACTGGTCCCACTGGTTCCGGCAAAACTACCACCCTCTACTCGCTTATTAAAATTTTAAATCGTCCAGAGATAAACATCACCACCATCGAAGATCCCGTGGAATATAAGATTGTCGGGGTCAACCAAATTCAAGTTAATCGCCAAACCGACCTCACTTTTTCAAAAGGCCTACCCTCAATCTTGAGACAAGATCCAGATGTTGTTCTAGTGGGTGAGATTCGGGGGCCCGATACAGCCGAAATAGCGGTGAACGCCGCTCTAACGGGTCACCTCCTCCTCTCAACTTTCCACGCGAACGACGCCGCAACCGCAATTCCCAGGTTACTCGATATGGGCGTTGAGCCGTTTTTAGTCGCCTCCACCCTTGAGCTTATTGTCGCTCAACGTTTAGTGAGGAAAATTTGCGAAAATTGTCGAACCAGTGAAACGCTAAGTCCGTCCAGTTTGAGCCAGTTGGTCCCAAGCACTAGTCGCTATTTCGCGAACATCCCCTCTACTTTTTTCAAAGGAAAAGGATGTAGCTCTTGTTCTAATACCGGCTATCGTGGCCGAACTGCCATTTTTGAGTTCATTAAAATTACCAAAGAGATGCAAGATCTTATCCTTGAAAATCCATCAAATCGGCGAATTTCCGAGCTTGCCCGCTCACAAGGAGCCCACTCTCTTTTTGAAGACGGCCTCGATAAGGTCAAAAACGGTGTTACCACTCTAGAGGAACTTATTCGGGTTGCCTCTCCCAAAGAGTAGCCCCCGCTAAATTTAAATGGTCACCGTTGATCCAAAAACAAAATTAGTTTTGCCCGTCAAAAAACGCGGATTCTTTTTTAATTTCTGGCTCGGAACTGAAAAGGAGTACTTTATGGAAAACTTGGCGATGCTCCTAACTTCCGGGATGGATATCCTTTCCTCTATTCGAGCCGTCAAATCCGAGATTCACTCTAGCCGAATGAAGGAGATAATAGCAAACATCGAAGATGAGGTTGAATCTGGGTCATCTCTCTGGCGCGCGCTCGAAAAAAGCAAAGTCATTTCCTCCCACATTATTTTTTTAATCCGCCTCGGAGAAGAAACTGGTCGGTTATCTGAAAATCTAAAGTTAGTTGTTATTCAACAACAAAAGGATCGCGAACTCAAATCAAGAATAAAGTCCGCCATGATCTATCCGGTAGTGGTTCTTTCGCTCACCGTAGTCGTTGGTCTTGGTATTACCTGGTTTATTTTGCCCAGGCTTGCCACAGTTTTCAGTTCCCTAAGACTCGATCTCCCACCCATAACTCGTGCCATGATTGCGGCCGGAAATTTTTTAAATGCTTATGGCTCGATTGTGGTCCCAATCTGTTTGGGATTAGCAGCGGTTCTTATCTATCTTTTTTTCTTCTACCCAAAAACTAAATTTATCGGTCAGGCCATCCTGTTCTTTCTGCCAGGCACCAAAAAATTAATCAAAGAGGTTGAACTGACTAGGTTCGGCTATGTCTTGGGAACCCTTCTTCGGGCCGGACTCTTAGTCACTTATGCCGTTGATTCCCTAAGTAAAGCCACGGCCCTTAAGAACTACCAAAAACTTTATAACCACCTAAGGGAAAGTATCGAAGAGGGGAGTTCTTTCGATCGGGCTTTTAGCGAGTACAAAAATTCTGGGCGGCTTATTCCGGTTCCGGTTCAACAAATGGTTGCAGCTAGTGAGCAATCTGGTCATCTTCATGAAACCCTGTTTAAAATCGGCGAGACCTTTGAGAGGAAAACCGAGGACACAACAAAAAACCTATCAATCATCCTCGAACCCATCCTCCTAGTTATTGTCTGGATCGGCGTAGTGGCCGTTGCCCTTTCGGTTATTTTACCCATCTATAGTCTGATCGGCGGCTTAAGTAATTAAATCTGTATGATTCATGATCCAAGGTTCAGGCGAAGGGGTTTCACCCAGCTCCACTTTTTATAATAATGTTTTCCAAAAATAAAGTGTTTGAAGATATTTCAAATAGTACCTGGCCAAATCCATCCATAAAAAGTGGAGCTGGGTTCACTCTCACCGAAATTCTACTAGTAGTTAGCCTGATTGTTATTTTGGCCGCTTTCACGATTCCAGTTTACCAAAGCTTCCAGGTAAAAACCGATCTCGACATTGCGGCCACCACTCTCGCCCAGTCCCTAAGACGGGCCGGGCTTTTATCAAGGGGAGCCAAGGGTGATTCGAGTTGGGGCATTAAGGCCTTTCCCAATAACTTTATCCTTTTCAAGGGTGCAAGCTATTCCCTAAGAGATCCAAGTTCTGATGAACTGAACGAGTTTCCGGGAAGCCTTTCGCTTTCTGGTTTAGACGAAGTTGTTTTTTCAAAATTAACT
>JBBTYR010000052.1:0-8525 GCA_038078595.1 Patescibacteria group bacterium | reverse complement strand
ATGGCAAAAAGAAATTCAGGGATAGGCAAACCACAGAAATCGCGGTCTCGCAAAACTAAGAAGCGGTTGGCGGCAAAGAGGGTGATGCTGGCAAAAAAGAAGAGGAGGAGGTAGCCGCCTACGCTTAGGCTATAGTGAGTCAATCGTGAGTAGGGGGGAAACTTGAAAATAATCCTCCTTGATGATAAGTTGGGTGCGTGTAAGAAGACGCGGGATTAGTTTGGATTTTTCTAAACTGGGGCTGCGATTTTTTAGAAAAATTAGAAAAAATTTCCTGATTTGGTAGAATAGATCTATGTACGCAATGACAGTTTATGTGGTCGGGTCCCTCACGGTTTTTAACATTTTTGCTTTAAATCTGGAGTGGTATCACACGGAACCCTGGGTGGATATTCCAGCCCATGTGTTATTTGGAGTCCTTATTGGCTTGCTTTTTCTCCGATCAAGAGTCGGCCGAGACGAGAAGTCTGAGGGAAAATTATTGGCCAACCTAGTGAAGCTTTTTGCGTTAACCCTCTTCTTGGGCATAGGCTGGGAATCAATCGAATTTCTTCGGGACAGTCTCTACGCGACACCACGAGGGGTTTTGACAGCCCAGCAAGGAGCTTTAGACACCGTAGGTGATCTTTCGAACAATATCTTGGGGTCAATGATGGTTATGTTTGTACACGATTTTCTTTTAAAGAAGTGGAGGGCTCTAAAAACCGAAAAGGTGGGGATGGCGAGGTAGTTGCTCTGGGTTTAGATAAAAAAAGAAAGAGGCTCAGGATGAGCCTCTTTTTGGTTTCGTTGTTTTACGTTTACGCCCCGGCGGGATTAGCAGCCTTAGGGGCGACTTCTTCGGTTTCCTTCTCGATCGCAACCTTCAGGTCGTAACGCATGCTGGCGGCGACGCCAAGGGCGATGCCAATAGCCAGAATGACTGGGATGAGGGCGATTGTGAGCGCCAGGCCGACCAGACCGGCGTTTAGGGTAAACGACTCGAGGACGGTGCCGTCGCTCTTTTTGATCACGACTTTGCGAATACGGCCCTCTTTGAGGAGTTGGCTCATTGCTTCCTTGAAGTCCCTCACGGCCTCCTCGACGTTTCTCTTCAAGCTCGCACCGTCAAAAACAAATTCTTCAGTGCGGGGTTTTCCCGTTTCCGTTTTTGGATCCGTTTCCGTTGCGGTTGACATAGTGTTTACTCCCTGCCTTTCTTGGCGGTTTGGGGTTTGTGACCTTACTAACTCTTGGATCGCTTTTAGGTAAAACTGTGGCAATGGAATGTCGAGATTTGTCGTAGAGAACCGGTAGATAAATACCGTTGTGCTTGACCAAGTAGATAACGGCGGTGTTCGAGCGGCGGGAAATTTTGATGGCGTGGCCAGTTTGGATTTGAGAGACAATGTTTTTCAGATCAGCGTTCGAGAGCTCAATACCAAATCGCTCAAAACATCTCCTCTTCGTGTGAAGCCTCTGGGATTTAGTCTTTTCCCTCAAACTGACGCCTCCTTAAATTTAGCCCTTTCAATTAACCGAAATTAGGATAACCTTGTTTTCTTATTTTGTCAAATTTTTTACTCAACGCTTATCCAACTTGTTCTCGCCAGAGGGCGGCGTAGAGTCCTTTAAGGCGAAGGAGGTTGGCGTGATCACCCTCCTCGACAACCTTGCCTTTTTCAAGGACAAAAATTTTATCGGCGTGGGAAATAGTTGAGAGGCGGTGAGCCACCAGGACGGTGATCAGATTCGGCCTGATTTTGCTGATTTTCTTGATAGTCTCGGTGATGGACTTTTCAGTTATCGAATCGAGGCTTGAGGTGGCTTCATCAAAAATAAGAATTTCTGGGTTGCGCAGAAGCGCCCTGGCTATGGCGAGTCGCTGGCGTTCACCACCAGAAATCTTAATGCCCCCCTCCCCGATTTTGGTATCTAACCCTTTGTCGCCCCGTTCGATGATAGACACAGCCGCAGCGGCCTTTAGCGCCTGCAGGCACTCTTCGTCGGTGGCGGAAGGGTTCACAAAAGTAAGATTGTCGCGAATGGTGCCGGCAAAAAGCTGGGTTTCTTGAGCCACGTAGCCAATCTTGGCTCGTAACTCCTTGGGGTTAACTTCGGTTAAGCTGATGTCGTTCACGAGCAATCTTCCTCGGGTTGGCTTGTACAGGCCGACCATAATTTTTATAAGAGTACTTTTACCGGATCCGGAGGGGCCGACAAAGGCGATGGTTTCGCCTGAGTTAATTTTGAGGTTTATGGAATCTATAGAATGAATTTGATCTTGGTTATAGGAAAAGTTTAATTTGTCGAAAGTGATGCTTCTTATTGAATGGATGGCTTTGGGATTTACTGGCACTGGCTCGGGCTTGATTTTCAAAACTTCTTGCAAAGCCTCGCTTGAGGCCTTCGACTCCTGAAATTGAGCGGCGACGTTTCCAAGCTCGCCTAGAGGATTAAAAACATAGAAAGAGTAGAAGAGGATGCTGAAAAATTCTCCTAGAGTTAGAACTTGTTTAAACATTAAGTAGAGCATTAGAAATAAAATTCCGGAACGAAGCGCGT
Organism: Patescibacteria group bacterium; assembly: GCA_038078595.1. Classification (GTDB taxonomy): domain Bacteria; phylum Patescibacteriota; class Minisyncoccia; order UBA6257; family 2-01-FULL-56-20; genus VMFW01. Next base: position 5,981 of record JBBTYR010000052.1, on the reverse strand, counting down.
TAACTAGAGTTCCCTGAATAAAACTTAGTTTCCGAATCAAGCGGACTTTTTTAAGTTCTAGGCTTAAGATCTTTTCGTTAACGTTGTTCAGGCGTTCGGTTTCCTGGCTTTCAAGCCCGAGACTTTTGACGAGCTCTACGTTTCGAATGGTTTCGGTGGTTGAGCCAGCTAGCTCGGCGGTTTCCAAAACGATCTTCTTTTGAGCGTCTTTCACGCGGCGGCTAATGAGGTAAGTCGTGATCCCCATGATGGGGATGACAGAAAAATAAGCTAGACCGAGCGACCAATGAACAAAAAAGGCGTAGGAGAGGACGAAAACGATGCTGATCAACGAAAGAAAAAGAATGTTGATCGAACTTGTGATAAAGGCCTGGGCATCGATTCTGGCTTTTTGGAGTTTCTGAAGTAGCTCGCCAGAGCGTTGATCTTCAAAAACCGCGTATGGCAGGGAGAAGGAGTGGGCGACGCTTTCTCCATACATTTTTGCCCCAACCCGCTGGGTGATGACGTTCACATAGTAATCTTGAAAATTTTTGGCGACTCGAGAGATAAAAGCCACCCCGACTGAAGCTAGGAGCAGGAGGATGACCCCGTTGAAAAAATCGCTGGATGGAATCTTGGAGAATTGGGTGGCGTAGTTATCGATGATAAGCCTGAAAATTTGAGGATCGAGCAGGGAAAAAACCTGGTTGATGGTACCCAAAAAAAGAGCTCCGAAGAGAAGCTTTTTATTTTGTTTCAGGTATTTTAGGATGAGTGGCACGTTGTTTTTAGCTCTTGATTATACCACAAAGAAAAACGACCCCGTTGGGGCCGTTTTTCTTGAATGCAATCTGATTTACCAGTTGTCTCGCTGACCACCGCGACCGCCGCGGTTGAAGCCGCCATCCCTTCTTGGGGGGCGAGCCTCCATTGGCCTGGCTTCATTCACAGTCAATGGGCGTCCTTCAAACTCCTTACCGTTCCACATCTCGATAGCTTTATTGGCTTCATCGTCGTTAGACATTTCAACGAAACCAAAACCCTTAGATCGTCCGGTCATTTTATCTTTAATGATCGCGGCTGATTCAACGCTGCCAGCTTGGGCAAAAGCATCTCGAAGACTATCTTCGGTAGTGGAGTATGGAAGACCACCAACGTATAACTTCTTTGCCATTTTACTTATTATTTATGTAAGGCGACCTATTCCCGCTTAGCTTCTTACTTGGCCAAAATTAAAATTTTGGCGTTCGCCCCACCTAAATAAGTAAAGGGAAAGAAAACTTGCGAAGAAAACTTACGCTTGGGAGTATACAATAGACCCCTTAAAAAAGCAACAGGAGCGGGAGGTCTGGATCAGTACTGGGCGAGAAAGAGGAGGAGTAAGATAGACCCAACAAACCCGACCCAACTAAAAACCCTTCTGGTGATATCGGTGAGTTTTTCAAAGAAAGTGGGGTTTTCGATCTGGGGGTGATAGTTGTCCATGATGAGATACATGGAACCGAAAATTATCCAGTTCAAAGCGGAGGCATGGTTTTCCCTCGAGAGCTCGATAAGGCCAGAAACCATAAGGAGTAAACCGGTTACGAAATTAATAATTTCGTATTTCCGTTGAATGGATTTAATTTTTTTATTTAGATTCAGCATCTTTTCTTTTTCGCCACCAGCTTGGATATTCCCCCCTCCGGAAACATAGTAAATCAAAAATTAAAAGGACGGCGATAGCATATGGCGCAAAGTTGATGAGGGTATCACTCACGGAGTGGGAATTTTGATCGGCTTTTTGAAAAAAGAACAATAAGAAGGCGACGAGAATGAGCGTAATAATCCAGCCTAAAATAGTGGCCGGGTAGTAAATAGCGAAGATGCCTAAGCGGGCGGGCCTGAAGTGATGGTGACGCATTACTTAGGGTTATCCTTTTTGTATTCGAAGTAGGAGTAGATAACCAGGAAAAACGCTATGGCAAGAAGCGGAACGATAACAAACCAAATGGCGCAAAGCGGAAAGAAGATGCCGATGAGCATAACGACAGAAGCAATTTTGAAAAGTTTGCCGCCGAGGGTGTGGGTTTTCTTACAAACTTTTTCACTCGACAAAGTCCAGGGCGTGCGAATGCCGATGGTCCAATTGGGCTCGGCATGGGCAACGAGATAACCGGTCACGAAAAACAAAACCGCCAGGCCGGGGAGCATAAGCTGGCCGAAATCAAAAACGTAACCGCTGTTCCAGGCTAGGGTTAAGACATAAATATAAAGTAGGAAACAAAAAAGGGTGATGATGAAAAGATCGAGGTAGTTCCTAAATTTTTCTATGTTCTTGTGTTTGGGGTCTATCCTGGGAAGAATTAAAAATAAGATGAAGAGGAAAATTGAAATTATGGGCATTAGGAACACTCCCCAAAAACGGTCAACGTAACCGTCGACCTCGCTCTTCATATTCCAGTGACTAGCCACCTTTTCTGGTAAGGACGGATAGAAATAGGCGCCGATAGAAAATGACACGATGATAATCACGATAACCGCAAACTCGCTGGCTCGCAATTTCATGCCTTAATTATACAACCTTTTTCAATCCTTTGTACCTAAAACAGGTTACTAGGTGATCATTCACAAGTCCCGCGGCTTGCATGAAGGCGTAACAAATGGTTGAACCAACGAACTTAAATCCCCTCTTTTTTAAATCTTCGCTCATAGTGTCGGACTCTTTGGTTTTAGCTGGAATCTGTTTGTTGGTTTTCCATTTGTTGATCTTGGGCTTACTGCCTACAAATTTCCAAATATATTTATGAAAACTGCCGAATTCTTTTTGAACTTTTAGAAATTGCTTGGCGTTTTCGATGGTGGCGTTGATTTTCTGGCGGTTGCGGATGATAGACTCGTCTTTGAGGAGTTGGGTGACTTTTTTATTATCAAACTTTGCAACTTTTTTAGGATCAAAACGCGCAAAAGCTTTTTCAAAACCTTGGCGCTTTTTAAGAATGATGGCCCAACTCAAACCAGCCTGGAAAGCATCCAGGGTGATGAACTCGAAGAGTTTCTGGTCGTTGCGTAGAGGCACGCCCCATTCTTGGTCGTGATAGTCAATCATTAGTTGATTGTTGCCTGGCCAGGCGCAACGGTTCATTTATTTAATATGTCCTTTGAAAAATTAACTTGGTAATCGGGAATGCCGAGAGAAATGCCATATTTTGTGGCTTCATCATACTGTTCTTTTTCGGTGCGATCCACTTTGAAAACTTTGTCGCGGAAGATGATGTAGTGAAATTGTTCGTTTTTATAGTCGGCATACCAGGAACTTTGGTGACTTGTGTCTATCAAGTGACTAAGTTTTTCCGCGATCGATTCGGCATTGCTCTCTGGAATCTCAACTTTGTGCAAAGTCCATTGTTTTAACCAGGGGGTTTGGTGAGCGTCCTCAATGGGCTCAACTTTAGTACTTAAAACCTTCAACTCCTTGAGAATCTCCGGATTTTCTAAACTTTCTTCGATGATGGTGCCCTGATAGTTCATAGATGTATTTAAAAAATGTCGGTGACTCGACTCAATCCTATTTTCTCGATGGTTTTATCGTCGTAATTGTCTATATGTGTCGAGATACATAGAAAAGCGATAATAGAACCCTTGGTAGCGAACCACATCCGAGGGTATTGATTGGGTCGGAGACTTGATTTAGGGATCACAAGTTCCACCTTCCACATGGTCCAGATTTCGTTTTGTGTAATTCTGTGTAATTTCCCCGGTCCTATAACTGGTCTAGGATTGGTGGGGTGGAACTGAAACTCGCATAGACGTTCAAAAACTTTTAGACCTTCCCTAATATTTCTAAATCGCCGCTCAAGGGCGGCGATTTCTTTTTTAATAGCATCGTGGTACAGGAACTGAATCATAGATCACCGAAATCCGTGCCCCGGTAAAAAGACAGCTCGTAGGGAATTTCCTTTTTTAATTCTGTTCCTACATAAGGAGCTTCATTGTGAGTCAGATCCTCTAACTGCTTGCCGTTCAAACCTCCATAATTCTTAATAACTCTATCAAGTATTTTCTTCTCATCTGTGGTTAAGGAGGTGGGGTTGGGCTCTACTCTCGAAGAATAAACTTCGGTTGGAACATAGCCCTCTCTCTCTTCGACAGTTCGAATGTCTAATAAGTTTTTTTTCTTCATGTCAGCAACTATCTCGTCCAGCGATATGGGAAAAGGGCCCATTGGTAATGCTTTGTACGTATCTCCGGTAATTGGTTTTCCGTTCTTTTCAAAAAAATCAAAGTCGGCGAAATATAGTAATTTCGCTAACTTTTTCTTTCCCCTGATTTCGCCCCCTAACTTGCGGCAAAAATAGAGGATCACTTGGTAATATTTCTTTTTTTGGAGAGGCATAATTCAATCCTATTATATCATTACGTCAAGCTAAGGCAAATGATACGTTTTATCCAACTTCCCTGAGATTGTACAAGTTGTGATAAAATATTTCCATGATTGATCCTAGTGTCGTATATAAAAACATCATTGAAATTTTAGATAAAAACGGGGTTGATTACAAACTATTTAACCATAGACCAGTTCTTAGCTACGAAGAATCAGCGGAGGTTCAAAAAGAGGTCGGATACTATGGAACCGAGATGAAATGTTTAGTAATGAAAGCGGACGGTAGGTTTGTGACTTATGTGACTTTGCAGGGTAACAAAACCAATTTCGACAGTGTTAAAAGTTTTCTCGAGGTGAAAAAAATCAAGCTAGCAACTGCGGAGGAGTTAAGGGAAAACTTTGGAGCGGAACCGGGATGCGCTTATCCGTTTGGGTTTGATAAGAGGTTTGATATTTTCGTTGATCCGAAAATCTACAATCAGGAGTGGGTTCTATTTAGTCCGGTTTTGCCAACAAAGACTGTGCAAGCGCGTGGTGAGGATTTGAAAAAAGTTTTCGGGAGTTTGGAGAATAAAGTTTCGGAAGTTGGTGATTTTAACCAGACTTAAGAAGCTATCGAGATTAATCTGGCAGTTGGCCTTCGCGGGCGAGTTTCAGGGGTTTTACCCACCAGAGGAGTTGGTTTAAAACTGGATCAATGCGCTCTGTAAAGACAGGATTTTTGGGCTCGCCGTTTTCATCAAGCGCCTCCCAAATCATAGGAATGTGAATAGCTTCACGGATCGGAGCCATTTGGAGTTCAACGGCTACTTCGCGAAGCTGCTCGGTAGCTCTTGCGCCGGCGGCGCCTCCACCGTAACTGACAAAAGCTACGGGTTTGTTGTTCCATTCGGTGTAGGCGTAATCGAGCGCGTTTTTTAGCACGGCAGAATAACCGTGATTGTATTCAGGGTGAACGATCACATAGCCATCAGCTTCAGCCACTTTCGCCGCCCATTCTTTGGCTTTGGGGGTTTTGTAGTTGCCCTTGAGATAGCCGGGGCCCGTAACTTCGTCGTAGAACGGCAGTGGCCAATCCCGTAAGTCAACCAGCTCGAAAACTGCATCTTCACGTTTTGAGGCGTGCTTGTAAAACCACTTACCGACTTTGTCGCCCACTCGATTCTCGCGGGTGCTACCGATGACGATTTGAATTTTTGGTTTGTTCATATTTTTTTGATTTTTGTTTTGACCTTTATTTCTTTTTTAGATTTCTAGCAAATTTATCTAAAAGTGAAAGCATGTAGCCCGAATTTAGGGAATAATAAACTTCTTTGCCCTTCTTTTCGTCGATAACTAGGTTGGAGTTCTTCAAAACTTTGAGGTGCTGGGAGACGGATGGTTGGGACATTTTAACTGATTTGACCAATTGACCTACCGTTTTGGGACCGGCCGAAAGAGCTTCTAAAACGCGGTAGCGACAGTTGTTCCCAATCCCTTTCCCTAGCTTCTGAATTTCGGCGCATAAATCACCCATTACATAAGTATATTAGCATATGATTATGCGAAGTCAAGGGGGGGGGGATGGATATGAAGAGAAGTGGGGGGTGGAAGTTAGATTTAGCAAAGCCCCGGCCTCGGATTTACTGGTCGGTGG
>JBBTYR010000051.1:0-7304 GCA_038078595.1 Patescibacteria group bacterium | reverse complement strand
TTTCGAGTGTTGCAAAGCCTAGTGAGGCAACGACCATATAGATCATAGCGTCCACCGGCTCGTCAAAAGCTTCGTTTTTATGCACCGCAAAAAATGCTCCTCCAAACTTTGCGAGCTCCTCAACTAAAGCCAGAATCAGGATTGCCACAAACGAATATTTGCCAATCCCAAAACCACGAAACGCGTGACTCAAAACAACTTGAATACCCAAGGCAAAGATTGCCGAAGCCACTCCAAAAATGAAAGTCAACGCTATTAAACTCTTTGGCTCCGGATGAAGATCTTCGCGCAAGTAAAAGAAGAGCCAGGCGAACCCGGGGATAATTCCAAAAAAAATCGCGATCAACTCCATTGCCCTAATTTTAACCTAAAAATCAACACCTATCACCTGTCTGTCGCTAGGTAGGCCTAAGATTTTTTTCAATCCCACTTCTCGACCATGAGCATCTTATCTGGTTCGAATCTGCTATATATCTCCTCCGTTATGTAGGGCATAAACGGGTGAAGCATTTTGAGGCTAGTCTTTAAAATCGTTTCAAGCTTTAAAAAGGCCGCCGCCGCGTCTTTCAGATTCTCGCCATTGAGGCGGGGCTTCGAAGTCTCAACAATCTTATCGGCAAAAGTATGCCAAAAATAGTGATAAATCTTCTCTCCCGCCAAATGGAATTCGTATTTTTCGATATGTTTCGTAACTTGGACTTTAACTTTTTTAAGCCCTACCAGATCTTTTTTGTCAGCGGGGGAGTAAACAACTTTAATCTTGGCGAATTCCGACTTCTTGCTCAAGAGCACAAACCTAGCCACGTTCCAAATCTTCGTAGCAAAATTCCTGTACCCCCTGATCTTGTCTTCCGAAATCACAATGTCGTTCCCAGCCGTATTTCCGATCACAAGCGCCATTCGAACAGCATCCGTGCCGTAGGTGTCCGCCACTCCTAGCGGGTCAACCACATTACCCTTAGACTTCGACATCTTTTGTCGGTCTTTATCCCGCACCAAACCATGCAGGTAAACATCTTTAAACGGCGTTTTCCCAGTCCGATAAAGCCCAAGCATGATCATCCTCGCCACCCAAAAGAAAAGAATATCGTAGCCCGTCTCCATTACCTCCGTCGGGTAAAATGCTTTAAAATCTTTTTGATTTTTCATGAGGGTGGCAAATGGCCACTGGCCTGATGAAAACCAGGTGTCAAAAACATCTGGGTCTTGCTCGTACAAATCTCCACTGCACTTTTTGCATTTCTCTCCAATTTCAAGCGGGACAATCTCGGCATTTTTGGCTCCTGGAACCTTGAACGCGTCTTCAACCCCTAAATTCTTAATTTTCTTCCTAAGCATCCTGATTACCCCCCCATGACTGACCACCACCACATTCCTGTGACTATGTTTGGATCGATGGCTTATAAAAGCCTCCCAAGCCCTCTTTTCGACTTCCCGCATGGTTTCTGCTCCTGGGATTTCCCCGTCATAACTTTTAACCACATCCTCTCCAAACTCTCGGTGGCCTTCTTCGTAGGTTTTACCCTCTAAAACCCCAAAGTCCCGTTCGCGTAATCCTTTTTCATAGATCACCTCCACCCCACCCAGCTCGTCAGAAATTATTTTAGCCGTGTCAACGCACCTTTTGAGATCAGAGCTAATAATGAGATCAATGTTTCTATTTTTGAGCGACAGCGCAGCCAACTTGGCTTGGCTCCTCCCCAAGTCGTTAATTGAAATTGGTCCGTGACTCATCGTCCTTTTTTCTTTATTGAAGTCAGTTTCACCGTGTCTCACCAAAAACCACCTCGACCTTATCTCGGTATTTATCTTTGCCTCCCCACACCCCAAGCAAAACCAAGCCGGAATGCGAATGCCCCAAACAATTTGGCGGGAAATGTTCCAGTCGCGAATATTTTTAAGCCAATGCAAATAAACTTTTTCTGATCGTTTCGGGTGAATTTTAACCTTGCCAGTCTTGACCGCCTTTATAGCCGGCTCTGCGAGCGGTTTCATTTTCACAAACCATTGCGGGCGGGGGAGTGGTTCGAGCGTGCTACCGCACTTATAACAAGTTGCTACTTGGTGTTTGTAGTTGGGCTCTACTTTTTCTAAAATCCCAATCTCTTTCATTTTTTCCGCCACCTTCTCACGCGCTTCAGCTACTTTGAGCCCTTTAAATTCTCCGACCTCGCCGGTCAATCGGCCAGTTTCGTCAATAATAATTTTCGGCCCCGCTATTTCTTCTTTGTGCCGAGTCCAAATTTCAAAGTCGGTTTGATCATGCGCCGGTGTTACTTTAATCACTCCTGTGCCGAATTTAGGATCCACCGCCTCATCGCCAACCACCCTAAACTTCAAATTACCTAAAATCCCTTTCGCCTCAATTTCCCTCCCGATATATTTTTTGTAGCGGCTATCTTTCGGGTTAACCGCCAGTGCCGTGTCGCCAAACTTTGTCTCCGGTCTCACCGTTGCCAAAGTGAGCGGCCCATATTTGACGTAATAAAGCGGATCCTCGCGCTCCACGTGTTTAACTTCCAAGTCCGAAAGCGCCGTCCGGTGTTTTGGGCACCAGCTCACTACCTTCAAATCTCGATAAACCAAACCGTCTTCGTAAAGTTTTTCAAAGGTTTCGTAAACCGTTTCGATAATTTTCGGATCGAGCGTAAAAGTTTCGCGTGACCAGTCGCAAGAGGCGCCGAGTTTTTTGGTCTGCGCGTACATCTTCGCTTTGCTCTCTTCGGTAAAATCCCAGATTTCTTTCCAGAGTTGTTCTCGGCTCATCTCGTATCGATTCCTCCCTTCTCTGTCTAGCTTCTTGTCATAAACCACCTGGGTCTCAAAACCGGCGTGATCAGCGCCTGGAAGCCACAAGGTTTTTTTGCCTCGCATTCGCCAAAAACGAATCAAAATATCCTGCAACGTTAAACCCACTGCGTGGCCCATGTGCAACAATCCGTTCGCATTGTTCGGCGGCATGATTATAGTAAAAGGCTTGCGTTTCTTCGCTTCCGGCAATTTATCGGGGTCAAAAAAACCCGACCCCTCCCAGAGGCGGTAAATTTTCTCCTCAACTTCCTTAATGTCGTACCTTGGCTCCATTGCCTCTCGCATTCTAATGATTTTATGCGATTTTCTAGCTAAATTCTAGGCCTATCTTTTTTCTGTTATTTTTGCCGTCAAATTAAAAACCGCCGAGATTTGGTAACCCTCAGCGGTTTTGTCCTGCTCACCCAACGGAACTTCGATTTTGGCTTGCCGTATCCTCCTTTCTAGTTAAGATCTAGATTAAATCTACTCCTTTCATAAAAAACTTCAAGTCTTTAGTTGGGAGGCTCTCCGAAAAAAGCGGTTTTTATAACTACAATTCCAAATACCCCCTGCAGAAAAATGGAAACCTCGACAGATGAACTCGTTAATACTTCCAGCCAAACCCATTGACAGATGCAAGTCTATATGTTATTTTATAAAGACAAAATAGCTCTTTAACAACTTAAGCTAAGATTACCCAGGGAACCAAGTTGGCTGAAGCTTTAAGGATGTGATATGTTTTCACCTCTTTGGAACTTCAACCAACCAACTATTATAGTGGAATAGTTAGATTTCTAGATTCCCGTTAGCTCGCAGGGGATATTTCTTCTTGCGCAAGTAGGTCATATATCCCGCGGCGGCAATCATCACGGCGTTGTCTGTGTTATATTTTTGATCAGCCACCAAAAGTTTGATTTCGGAACTTCTTTTAACATGTCTCATGTCTCTATTTAACTTTTTTACCGCCTTCCTCAATTCACTCCTTAACTTTCTGTTTGCCGCTACCCCACCTGAAAGCAACACCGACTTTATTGTGTCTCCGCCGAAGGCGGATCCTCCTCCAGAGGAAAACTCCCTCACCGCTCTCAAGGTTTTTTTAACCAACACGTCCACCGCCGCCGCCTGAAAACTCGCCGCCACATCTGCAGTCGTAATTTTATTATTCGCACCACTTGCCCTCCTAAGTTTTTCTCCGAAAAATTTTGGAGGGTGGTCACGCAAGTAATAAAGCACCGAAGTTTTTAATCCCGAAAAACTAAAATCAAATTCGCCGGCTGGCGAATTGTCGTAAATCATCGGCCGAGGAAATTCTATTTTTTTAGGATTTCCTTTTCTGGCCAACTTCTCAAGCGCTGGTCCTCCTGGATAGGGGAGTTTCAAAAGTCGCGCCACCTTATCAAACGCTTCGCCAACGGCATCGTCCCTGGTCTCGCCCAACTTCTTCCAATTTTTAAAATCCTTCACCAAAAGCAAAATCGTGTGACCGCCGCTTACAATCAACGCCACTGCGGGGAATAGGGTTTTTCCTCCAGAGGAGGATCCGCCTCCGGCGGAAGGCTTTAGGTTGCGGGTTGCGGATCGGCTCGGCAAAAGAAAGGAATACAAATGACCCTCGAGATGGTTAACGCCAATGAGTTTTATTTTATTATTATTAGTTACTAGTTTTGAGTTATAAAGTTGCTTTGCAAATGTAATGCCCGTCCAAAGTGCCGGCTCAAGTCCCGGTCCAATAGTGACCGCGATCAAATCCACGTCCTGAATCTTGAATCGTGAATCATGAAACATTTTGGAAATTGAAAATTGATCATTGGAAATTCCAAAAATCTTCCCAAACAGAATGGGAAGATTTTTGAGGTGTTCCCGCTTTGCCAAATTCGGCACCACTCCTCCAAACGGCGCGTGGATTTTTATCTGTGACGCCACTAGATTTTTCAAAATCTTAAACTTTGGCGAAGCTAAGCCCCCAGAGGCCATAACCAAAGCCAAGCCAGTTTCGTCACAACTAGTTTCTATCCCAAGGATGATTTTTTTCACGTAGCGCCAACGGGATTCGAACCCGTGTTACCAGGATGAAAACCTGGCGTCCTAGGCCAGACTAGACGATAGCGCCATAAACCCCGAGGCTCATATTATCGCATTTTATGTTAGTTATCAACACATTTTAAGCCCTCGTTTGTCTAGCTTGGTATATAATGAAAGAACAGCGATGAAAACAGCCGGTCCGTTTTCAGCTTTTTAAAAAGCCAAGAAAATGGCTTTACCCAGCTAGAAATTCCTAGAGAATAAAATTCGAATAGACAGCGAGTCATGAAAAACATTAAAAAAACAATCAACGGAATTTCTAGACGGGGCTTTACCTTAATTGAACTACTAATTTTCAGCGCCATATTTACGGTCATTTCCGTCACTTTTATCGCTATCCTAATCTCTGTCACCCGGGTTCATGTTCGGGAAAGTTCCAACGCCGAGGTTAATCGCCAAAGCCAATTCCTCATTCACACCATCCAAAGAAATATCGAGGAATCGAGTCTGATCGACATCGAAGTCGACCCCGTAACCGGAACCAAAACCACGAGCACCCTCGTTTTAAGGATGCCCGCAAGCAGTGATGATCCAAGTAACTTTGCTAGGACCTACATCTACGCATCAAGCGGAATCGCCTACATTAAAACCAAAGACAATGGCGCGCCCGAGCCCTTAAGTACCGGCCGGGTAAAAGTTGATTCCCTCATCTTCACGAAGCGCAGCAACCCTCCCGGGCACGACTCTGTCGACATCAGCCTTTCCATCTCCTACAACACCGATAACATCCAGAAAAAGTTTGCCCAAGTCATTAAAACTTCTGTGGCCAGGGTAAACGCCGCCACCTTCGACTCCAATTTAATCCCAGCCTCAACAACTGATCTCGTGATTGGAACTGCAGCCGTAGAGTGGAGAAGCATCAACGGCACTATCAACTTCAAGGAGGAGGCTGAAGGAAATTATCTGAGGGTCGGCATCAACCAAGCCAACCCGACTTATCGGCTCGACATTTTTACTTTGCCAACCCAGTCCGATGATGGCGGGCTTAGGGTGGTTGGCACCTCAACCTTTTCAAATAATGTAATAATTGGTCCCGGTTCAGTCAAGCTTCTAAACACCACTGCCCCATCTTGCGCGGTTGCGGCCGATGTCGGCGCCATCTTTCTTACAACCAACAGCGGAAAAAGTTACCTTAAGTTTTGCACCTGGGATACTGTACCACCTGCAGGCTTCCGGTGGCTCTACTTAACCGCTACCTCATCCCCCTCATACTAAAAAATGAACAAGCCACGCATTATCATCACAACCGTCGTTGTAGTAGTTCTCGTGATTCTCATCTTTTTCTCGAGCAACATCAGCAACAAAGTCAGGCGTCCCGAAAAAAAAGATAATGAATTTATCACGATGCAAAATTCCCCACCCAACGTTGTCGTCCCAGAGAAAGACACCCAAAACCTTCCGGGAAACATCGCTAAACCCGAAGTTTTCTACGAACTAAAACGACGGCCCGGCACTGGCCTTAGGGTTTTTAGCCTTACGATCGAAGGGGACACATTCAAGCCGGATACGGTTATTGTAAACGAATTCGATCGGGTTAAAATTAACTTAACCGCCGTCGACAAAGACTACGACTTCACTCAACCCGACATGGGGAGGCCGATGAAAATCCCGAAAGGGACGACGGAATTCATTGAATTTCAAGCGCAGGGAGGGAAAAAGTTAACCTTCTACTGCGCTCTCTGCGGCGGCCCCGAAAAAGGTCCAATCGGGAATATTATTATCAAACCTAAAGAATAAAAATTTATGAAAATTAACAAAAAAATGTTTGTCGCCGTCGCCATAGTCGCCCTAGTTATCGTTGCGGCTCTACTGTCACTGGTACTCGTAAGTATGAATAAGCCCAAACTATCAGGGTTTTCCGCCGTTTATCTAGAAAACGGAGACATCTACTTTGGAAAACTCAACTGGTTCCCGCGCTTAAATCTTTCTAACACCTGGTTCATCCAAAAAAATACCGACCAAACCGGGGGCTCGCAGTTGAACATCAATCCCTTCACGGGAATTTTCTGGGGACCTGACAGCAAAATTTACTTGAATCGTGATCGCGTTGTTTTCACTGTAAGATTGAGGGCGGACAGTCAGGTCGCCAAATTCCTAGAAAATCCACCCGAGAGTAACCCGGGCGCCAATGACCAGCCCGTCAATTCCAATCCGTAATTATGAAAAAAAACACCGGTGAAAAAATTTTCTTACTCTCGATCCTTTCGGTCCTAGCCACGCTCACGGGCTACTGGTTTGTAAACAAAAGTATTGCTTTTACCGGTCCACCCTTCGGCGTCAGTCCTGGATCCGGCGGTGGGGCGCTTCAAGCATTAGACGGGAATTTTAGTATTGGCGGCGTGCTTCCGGTTTCGAGTACCAAGCTTTTAATCAGCGGTTCTGGTAATTTGTTGAGAATAGAGCAAAACCCTTCCGCCCCATTCCTTAGG
>JBBTYR010000050.1:0-2003 GCA_038078595.1 Patescibacteria group bacterium | reverse complement strand
GGTAAATAAAACCAGGGGTAAATTTTTAATGAAAGTGATCCGGGGTGGATTAGTCGTATTATCAATTCTTGTTTTGGGCTTCTGGATTTTGCCTAACTATGCCCGAAACGAAGTTATCAGTAGACTTTTCTATGGAGTGAGGCCAATTATCGAGAAAAACGCTGACTTTTTTGAGACTAAAACCATTGAAGTCGTAAACGAGGTTATCGATAAAAAAATTTCTTTTGATTTTTACGAGCCCTCGAGGCCAGTGCTTTGGGTGGACTACGCCAAACGAATTTCTAACCGGCCACTCGGATTAGGGTTAAACCACGTTAGGTCCCCATACGGGAATAACCTAACCGGACCTCACAATACTATCCTTGAAATTCTGGCCATGGGCGGAGTTTTAGCTTTACTGGGTTATGGGTACCTTTTTTATCTATTCTTCAAGAATGTTTTTAGGAAAATTAGACCGGTGACTGACTGGCGCTGGCCTCTCTGCCTCTTGGCAGCGATGGGTGGACTGATGCTGGCGGCCCAATTTGATAACATGAGCACGTTTAGAATTATGTGGGTAATTTTAGGTTTAGGAATCTACGCGGGATTTGGTCAGCAGGAGCCGGTGCTTAATTCTCAAAGCTAATCGAAGAGAGGCTTGCCAGAGTTTGGCCGGCACAATTAGAACCAGCCAGTTCCAAAAAACCGGAAGGAGCGAGGTGAACCTCTGGGCGTTTTTTTTATCACCCACCAGCAGGTAGGCGAGTAGGGCTTTTACTCTTAGGCTCTGGATGATAGCCGCGAGGCCGTAGCGGCGTTTTTCTTCGGCGCTTAATTTTTTTTCTAGGTCAAGGAAAATTTCCAGGGATTTTTCTTTCATTTTCGGTTCGTTTAAAAATTGGGAGAGATTGCCCGAGGTTCTAACCCGGTAGAGGGCTAGGGTTTCATTGAGGTAGTAGAACTTAACGCCGGAATAAGCCCACCGGAGCCACAATTCCCAGTCTTCAGTGTGCCGCAAGTTTCGATTAAAATAACCAAAGTTTTCGAAAACCGTCTTCCGGATAAGCACGGAAAGAGGATTAATGAACTGTTTCTTTAGGAGGGGAGCAAAAAGATGGCCAGAGGGATTTTGGTGATTGTGGCTATAGGCGTGCAGGTAAAATTGACGGGGGTGGGTATCGCTGAAGTGCAGAACCCGACAATAACAAAGCCCAAAGTCTGGGTTTTGGAGGAGGCAACTGACTTGCCGGGCGATTTTATTAGGTAGGAAAATATCGTCCGCATCGAGAAGAGCTACAAACTGTCCGCTCGAAAATCTAAGGCCGGTGTTTCGGGCCGCCGAGAGCCCCTGATTAGTTTGATAAAAATACCTAATTGGTCTTTTATCAAAATAGGGTTCAAGAACCTCTCGGGTATTGTCGGTCGATCCATCGTCAACGATGATGATCTCCAGGTTTTTATAAGTTTGGGCGAGCGCAGAATCGATTGATTCCTGAATATAGGCAGCCGCATTGTAGGCGGGAATGATAACCGATACTCGGGGTTGGTTCTTCATGAAAATTGAAAATAAGATTTAAAAGTTTTGATTAAATCACGGGCAAATTTTTCCTGGGTAAAGTTATAACCTTCTTTAGAGCGAGTGAATCGATTAATGTTTTCAAGGTATTGGCCGTACGTCTTTTCATTCATATTTTTTAAATAGATGTTCAGTTCCTGGTAGTCTTTAAAGTTCCGAAGGTCAATGAAAACGTTGCTGGGGATATAGTCGGTGATATCAGGAGCGCCGAAGTAAATGGGGAGACAACCGGCAAAGAGGCAGTCAATTATCTTTTCGCTCACCAGACCTCCGAAGACAACGTTCTCAAAGCAAAGGCAAAACTTGTAGTTTCTTAGGGTGGCGAGTTTGTCTCTAACGTAGCCCCGATAGGATTTCTGGATGCTAGCGCTGAAGTGGCCGCCAGTATATTTAACCGGCTTCGTCCAGCCAGCTCCGTAAAGATCAATTTCGGAATTTTTCGAAAAAT
>JBBTYR010000049.1:0-4301 GCA_038078595.1 Patescibacteria group bacterium | reverse complement strand
GAATAAGATTCAGGAAAGGAGATTTTAATAATCACACTTTCCGGTGACACGGGTGGGCGCGCGCAAAGAAGCGACTCTTCCGGCAATCCGAACGTCTTCAAGCTGAACCGCAACGAAGACGGTCTGTGGTTGAACGACAACTGGGCGAAACCCGGCAACGAGTGGAATCCCGAGAACGAGTTCGTCTTCCGCAAATCTCTTTATTTCTTCCCCTTTTTTGGGGGAGTTTTGTTTGTTAGCAGAGGTTTTTTATTTGATCATCAGTAAGATTTGTGTTATCATATAGAAATGAAATTAGAGGCGTCTTTTAAAAGTGATAATTCTTTACCCACTTCCTTTAGGCCTTTGCTTTGGTCGTGGCGATGGAAAGATATTGATACTCAAAGAGACAAAGAAGAAATTATTGTAAGCGTTATTAACGAAGGATCATTGGATCATTGGCGTTGGATTGTAAAAACCTACGGCAAGAGCGAAATAAAAAAAATTCTGGAAAAGCGTTTGGTTTCGGAATTTCACCCGGAATCCCGAAATTTGGCTAAAGTTTTATTTTCATTTTCTAAATTCCGCCATGCACGAAGAATCGCTCACTAAGCAAGCCGCGAGAATTTTCCCCAGTTTTGCGAATTTCAAAAACTTCTATTTGGCGGGAGGAACCGCTCTCGCCATTCAGATTGGTCACCGAAAGTCGGTTGATTTCGATTTTTTTTCGAGCCGGGAATTGCCGTCAGACTTGATGGGGCAAGTTAAAAAAACATTTTCGCATTCTCAAATTGCTATTACTTACAGTGCGGTCAGTCAGCTTAATTTGTTAATTGATGATATTAAAACCACTTTTCTGGAATATCCCTATCCGGTTCTGGAGTCGTTTGTTAAACAGGGGAAAGTCGCGATGGCTTCGATTCCCGAAATTGCCGCTATGAAAGCTCATGCTATTGGTCGGCGTTTGTCTTACAAGGATTATATCGATTGGTATTTTTTACTAAAAGAAAAACATATCACCTTATCCAAGTTGATTCCTTTGGCTCAAAAAAAGTTTGGCGGGGAGTTTAGTGATCGGTTGTTCCTGGGGCAGTTAGTTTCTTTGGTTGATATTCCAACCCAACCAATAGATTTCCTTCGGGATGAAGTCGGGCGTGAAACTATCCGAAAGTTTCTTGAGTCGGAGGTTAAGAAGATCAAACTTTAAGGTGGAAATTTGGCAAACAACTCTCCTATTTTTAAGGGCATGAGAACGCTTTTGAATTAAATGATGGATATAGTTGTGGTTTTGCATAATATTCGAAGTGTATATAATGTTGGGTCAGTTTTCCGGACTTGTGATGCTGCCAATGTTGATAGGGTTTATTTGGTTGGAGTGACGCCGACGCCGATGGATCGATTTGGGAAATTTCGCGCCGACTTTGCGAAGGTGGCATTAGGGGCGGAAAAAACAGTGGAGTGGGAACACTTTAAAAACTTTGGGGCGGTTTATAAAAAATTGAAATCCGCCAATGGGCGGACGCCTGTTGGCGGGAGTTATAAAAAGTTAAGGAGCGATGCTTTTGAAATTTTAGCAGTGGAGCAGGGTAAGAGATCGATCCCTTACTATTTTATCGGACGATCGTCCGATAAAATAGTAAGTAGAAAGTTGGGGAAAGTGGCTCTTGTTTTCGGGGAAGAGACGAAGGGTTTGCCGAAATCGGTTTTGGATAAGTGCGATAAGATTTTAGAAATTCCGATGCGAGGCAAAAAGGAATCTTTGAACGTGTCGGTGGCGGCGGGGATTGTGATTTACCATCTTATGGTGGCTGGCGGAAGTGGTGATTTTCTGTTATAATAGTGGTATGTATAACTGGACAGTTGATACAAGAGAGCTAGAAAAAGATAAAGAGAAGTTTGCCAAGTGGAAGTTGGAGCAGCTTATTAATTTTGGGTTGAATGGAGAAAAGATCAGCGGGGAAGAGCTTAAAAAATATTGGAGGAATTTGGAGATTGACCCAGATCGCCGGAGGTTTTTAGGGCTTTTCATTGATGAGATTTAATATTTTAACCGAGAAGCAATCGAATTTTCTCAGGGTTTTTGGCGAGGAAGATTTTTTGGCAAGAAACTTTTATTTGACGGGAGGAACGGCTCTGGCTGAATTTTATTTGGGTCACCGTTTTTCGGAAGACCTGGATTTTTTTTCAGACAAGGAATTCGACGTTTTGGGGTTAAATGTCTTTTTGAAAAAGAATAAGAAAGTCTTGGGTTTTTCCACGGTTGATTTTCAAGAGAGCAATAATCGGAATCTTTACTTCCTGCGTTTTGATGGAGAAGTTCTCAAGACCGAGTTTACTTTTTTTCCATTTCCCAGGATAGAAGAATCGAACCGGGAAAAAGGTTTGATGGTTGATAGTCTTTTAGACATTGCCGTCAATAAACTTTTTACTATTTACCAGAGAACACAAGCTCGGGACTTTATCGATCTTTATTTGATATACCAAGAAAAAGGTTTTCGAATTGGGGATCTGGCGACCAAGGCGAAGATAAAGTTTGATTGGCACATCGATCCCTTGCAACTCGGGACCCAGTTTTTGAAAGTCAGGGAAGCCATTGATTACCCGAGAATGATCAGGGATTTGAATAAAACCGAATGGCAAGAGTTTTTTATAGAGGAAGCAAAAAAGTTAAAAAAGGAAATAATAAGTTAAACGTGTCAGTGGCGGCGGGGATTGTGGTGTATAATTTATTAGTAGAAAAGTAATGAACAAAAAATTGATTTGGTCTTTAATTACAATTGTGTTTTTGGTGGCGGCGGGGGGATGGTTTTTTGGTTTCAGAGGCCGCGGACCACTTCAAACGGGAGAGGTAAGGATCCAGACCCAGGTTTTTAAAGTTGAGATTGCGGATAATATGATGAGCCGGGCGCAGGGACTTTCCGGGAGGGAAAAACTGGATGATAACGAAGGAATGTTTTTTGTTTTTGGAACATCCTCGGTTCAAGGATTTTGGATGAAGGATATGAAGTTTGCGTTGGATATAATTTGGATTAAAGGAGAAAGAATTGTTGGGTTTGAGGAAAATGTAAAGTCCGAGCCGAAGAAGACAATTTTTGGCCTGACAGTTTATTACTCACCGGAGGCAGTGGATCGGGTTTTGGAAGTGAACGCGGGGACGGTGGCGAGGAATGGACTGAGAGTGGGGGATTTGGTGTATTTCAATAAGTGAGATTGGGGATAGGTTGACCATTTAGGGAGGTTTGTTATTATTGGGCTATGGCAAAAGTCACTATTCCCAAAGAAGAATACTTGCGGCTTAAAAAACTCGATTCCAAGTTTCGCGCGTTTTTGGTTTACTTGGAGGAAGTGATGGATATAAGGGAAAGGCGAAAGGAGGTGAGGGGTAAGAAAGTAATTTCTCAAGAGCGGTTGTTTAATAAGCTTGGCTTGTAATTTCCTTTGATGGAAATTTTCTATACCCATAAAGCGGTTCGCGATTTTGAAAGTTTACCAGCCCTAGTTCAGAAGCGCATCGCGGAGAAGATGCGCTTTTTTGCTGGACAGGGAGATCCGCTTCGATTTGCGGAACATTTAACTGACTATAGAGAAGGCGAATTTCGGTTTCGGATCGGCGACTACAGAATAATATTTGATGTAGTGGATGGCAGGATTTATGTGCTTAAAATTAAAAAAAGAGATAAGGCCTACGACTAGATTTTAAATTCCTTTGGGTTTCTATATAATAGAAGTATGAAGAAAATTGCTATTAATGGTTTTGGGAGGATTGGGAGGTTGTTTTTTAGGCAATCTTTGGAGAATAAAGATTTTCATGTGGCGGCGATCAATGATCTAGGGGATTTGGAAAATCTGGCTTACCTATTAAAATACGACACGGTTTATGGAACTTGGGATAAAGAAGTGAAGTGTGAAAAATCTGAGACAGGGGGAGTTTTAGTTGTTGGAAAATCGAAAGTAGAATTTTCGCAAATCAAAGACGCGACGCAATTGCCGTGGAAAGATTTGGGAATAGATATAGTAGTTGAGTCAACGGGAGTTTTTGAGTCTTATGAAAAAGCGAAGGTACACATTGACGCGGGAGCCAAACGGGTGGTGATCACGGCGCCGGCGAAGGATGAGGACGGTCCGCTCGGGAAAACAGTTTTGATGGGAGTGAACGAGGGGGAGTTGAAAACGGTGAATTTAACTTCGAATGGCTCTTGCACGACAAACGCCGCTTCGCCGGTGATCCAAGTTCTGTCCGAAAATCCGGGAATCGTAAAAGCCATTTTGAGTACGGTGCACGGTTATACGGCGACACAATCGATCGTGGACGGGCCGGTCAA
>JBBTYR010000048.1:0-6745 GCA_038078595.1 Patescibacteria group bacterium | reverse complement strand
TCGCTCCCTTTTCAACATCAACGACGGCTTTGACCATGTCGCCGAATCCTTCTTCGGCGAGAGTTTTGAGTTCAGATTTGGAGATGGGTTTTTCGATAATTTTGGCTTCCACGACCTTGATTCTAACACTCCCGGATGTGCCGCACAAAGTTTAACGGTTTGGGGTATTCTAGGTTATTGAACTATTGTTATAGATTGACAAGAAGCTCGAGATTTTTGAAAATACTACTGGTCGGAGAATTGTGGATCGTGAAATATAGAACACGAATTATGTAACAAGTGAAGCTTGGAAAACGTAAAAATCAAGATGAAAAATAAAAAGTTTTTGGTTTTAGGGATAGCGCTCGCGGTTTTGGTTTTGCTTTGGGGGTTGGTGACACCGCCCGAGGCTAGGGCTGATTTTTTCATTGATTTTTGGAACAGTCTAAAGAAGCCCTTCTCTTCTGGCGAGATTCCCGAGAGTGGAGAGGTAAAAACTCGGAGTGACGTTTCTAAAAAGGAGGTGTCGCTTTATAAACCCGCGCTCGATTATGAGCAGGCAGTAGTGGGAGCGGTTAAGAAGGCTTCGCCGGCCGTGGTTTCGATTACGATTTCTAAGTTAGTGCCGATTCTAGAAAACTGTCGACTGAATCCATTCGGAGACTTGCCCCCGGAGTTTCGGCAATTTTTTGGCGGCGATGATTTTTTTGAGTTTAACCAGCCCTGCGATAATGGGCGAAAAGAGCTAAAAGAGGTAGGCGGAGGGAGTGGTTTTGTGGTTTCCCAGAATGGCCTGATTTTGACCAATAAACATGTGGTTTCTGATAAAACAGCTTCTTATACGGTCATTATGAACGATGGCAGAAAGTATGACGCGAAAGTTTTGGCCAGGGATCCCTCGCAAGATTTGGCGATAGTAAAGGTAGAAGCGACGGGTTTGCCGGTTGTGGACTTAGGCGATTCAGACGCGATCCAGCTTGGCCAGACGGCGATTGCGATCGGCAATGCCCTGGGTGAGTTTGGAAACACAGTTTCGGTGGGCGTGATTTCGGGTTTGGGTAGAAATGTGACGGCTTCCGGAGGCGCTACGGTAGAGAGTATTAGAGGGGTGATTCAGACGGATGCGGCCATTAACCCCGGTAACTCTGGCGGGCCTCTTTTGAACCTCAAAGGCCAGGTGGTTGGGATAAATACCGCAATTGTTTCAGGGGCGCAAAACATTGGGTTCGCGATTCCGATTAACCGCGCGAAGCGAGATATTGATTCCGTTAAAATTAGCGGAGAGATTCGCGCGCCGTATATCGGAGTTCGCTATTTGGTGATTACGCCAGACGTTTCTAAGAAACAAAAATTGCCCGTTGATTATGGCGTGTTGGTTCGGGGTAGCGATGAAGGTCCGGCCGCGCAACCGGACTCACCGGCGGCGAATGCGGGAATTTTAGCCGAAGACATAATTCTAGCGGTTAATAATAAAAAAATAGACGCGGAGAATTCTTTATCTGATTTAATTTCTAAGTTTAATGCGGGAGAGGTGGTAACTCTAAAAATTAATCGGGGTGGTAAGGAAGTATCTATTGCAGTTACCCTTGGGAATAGGCCTTCAAATTAGGTTTTAGGTGATAGGTTTTAGAAAAAGGTTGGAAAAAGGCATCAGGTTTGGTTTGATTTTTTGGGCCAACACCTGTAATCTATAAACTATAACCTAAAAACTAACACCTAAAACCTTGTTCAATATGCCAAACTTTCATCGTTTCACAATTAAAGCCCAGGAAGCGCTTCAGAGCGCTCAAGAGCTAGCGGCTAAGAAAAGTCATGGCGAGCTTAAGGCCTTGCACCTTCTCTCGATGTTGATCGAGGATCATCAGTCGCTAGTTCAGCCGGTTTTGGCGCGTTCGGGCATTAATATCGAGAAACTTCACGAGCAAATTGAAATTGAACTTTCGCGAGTTCCGAAGCTGGTTAGCGGTTCAAATGTGAGCCAGCTTTATCTTTCTCAAGAGCTTATGACCATTCTTGATCAGGCGGCCAAGATTGCCGCGCAACAAAAAGATGAGTTTATATCTTGCGAACATTTATTAATCGCGATTTTGGATATTGCTTCCGGGGCGCAGGGGGTTTTGCAGCAGTTTGGTTTAAGGCGGGACGCGGCGCTTAGGATTTTAAATCAACTCCGAGGATCGGTACGGATTACGGACGAAACCCCCGAAACAAAATTCCAAGTCCTCGAGAAGTACGGCATCAATGTTACCGAAAGAGCTAAGGCAGGAGAACTGGACCCAGTGATTGGGCGGGACGAGGAGCTCCGAAGACTGATTCAAGTTTTGAGCCGGAGGACTAAGAATAACCCGGTTTTAATCGGGGAGCCGGGAGTAGGAAAAACCGCTATCGTTGAGGGTTTGGCTCAGAAAATTATCAGCGGGAATGTGCCCGAGCCGCTCAAGGGTAAGCAGATTATCATGCTCGATTTGGGGGCGCTCATTGCCGGGACAAAATTTAGGGGTGAGTTTGAAGATCGACTGAAGGCCTTTATAAAGGAAGTCAAAAACGAAGCCGGAAGAATCATTCTTTTTATTGACGAGATTCACACGATTGTGGGGGCTGGGGCGGCCGAGGGGGCGATAGATGCTTCGAATTTGCTGAAACCAGCGTTAGCTAGGGGAGAGTTGCACGCGGTTGGAGCGACCACGATTCGGGAGTATCAGCGTTACATTGAGAAAGATCCGGCGCTTGAGAGGAGATTTCAGCCGATTATGGTTGATGAGCCATCCATAAACGACAGCATTGCTATTCTTAGAGGACTTAAGGAGAAGTATGAAATTCATCATGGGCTTCGGATTAGCGATGAAGCCATCGTGGAGGCGGTTAATTTATCAGCGAGGTATATTACCGATCGATTTTTACCGGATAAAGCGGTGGATTTGATTGATGAGGCGTCGGCGGCGAGGAGGCTTGAGAGCGAGAGTTTACCGAAAGAGATTGACCGAGTGAGACAGCAGATCACTAAGTTGGAAGTTGAAAGGCAGGCTTTGCTCAAAGAGAGCGATAAGGGCGGGGCAAGATTTAAAGAGATCGAGAAAGAGCTTCGGAAACTGAAAGCAGAAAATGATGAGCTTTCGGCTAAGTGGCAAGCAGAAAAAATTGTTTTTGAAACCCTCCACGCGATTAGACAGAAAATTGATAATCTCAAGCGAGAGGCGGAGGTGGCAGAGCGAGATGGGAACTTGGAACGTGTGGCGCAAATTATTTATGGTGAGTTACCTCAAGCCCAGAAAGAGTTTGATGATTTTGAGAAGAAGCAGATCGGAAAAAAATCTAAGAAAGGGAGCCAAAAGAGTGGAACGGAGGAAAGATTTTTAAAGGAGACAGTAGACAAAGAAGACATAGCGGCCGTAGTTTCAAGCTGGACTGGTATTCCCTTGAAGCGGATGCTCGAAACGGAAAGCGAGAAACTTATCAGGATTGAGGAGGTTTTGGGAGAAAGGGTGATTGGTCAAGAAGAGGCGATAAAGGCGGTCTCGAACGCCCTGCGGAGATCGAGAGCGGGGCTTTCAGATGAAAGTCGCCCCTTAGGCTCATTTATGTTCTTGGGACCCACGGGGGTGGGAAAAACGGAGCTTGCTAGGACGCTTGCAGAATTTATGTTTAATGACGAAAAAGCCATGTTGCGTTTTGATATGTCGGAGTATATGGAGCGGCACGCAACCGCGAGATTAATTGGTTCGCCACCAGGTTATGTGGGTTACGAGGAAGGAGGGCAATTAACCGAGGCGCTTCGCCACCGGCCGTACAGTATTATTCTTTTTGATGAGATAGAAAAGGCTCATCCGGAAGTTTTCAATTTGCTCTTGCAGATTCTAGACGACGGTAGGCTCACCGACAGCAAAGGCAAGCAGGTTAATTTCCGGAACTCGATTATTGTGATGACTTCTAACGCCGGGAGCCAGTACTTTAAGGAAATATCGAACCTTGGTTTTGGATCGGATGACAAGGAAGCGAAGGAGGTGAGGGCTCATGACGATTACAGAGAGAGGGTGATGGAATCTTTGCGGGAGAGTTTTCGGCCGGAGTTTTTGAATCGAGTGGACGAGATTATTGTTTTTAAACCCCTCAAGCTAACGGACATCGAAAAAATTGTCGATATTCAACTCCAGGCGATCGAGAAGAGGTTGTCGGCGCACAAAATTCAGATTGCCATTGACGCTTCGGCCCGAGGGCACCTAGCTAAGGAAGGTTTTAGCCCAGAGTTTGGAGCTCGGCCCTTGAAACGGCTAATTCAGAAGTTGATTTTGGATAGGCTCGCGGATCAGATAATTCGGGGAGAATTAAAGGATGGTGGAAAAGTTAAAGTTAATTTTAAAGCGAACTCGCTGGTCTTTAGTCGTTAAGGCTCTGGTTTTTGGTTTAGCCTGGCTTTTTTTGCCATACTGGCTGTTTTTTATTTTGGCGATATATTTTTACTTCGTGCCACTTTTCAAACCCCTACCTCTCTTATTCCCATTTTTTTTGACACTGGTTTTGGGATACACTATTTCGCAGAATTTTTTTATGGCGGTGTTTCTAGCTTCGATTTTTTATTTAACCTTGGGAATTAAAGACTTGGTTTTCGTGGAAAGAAAAGACGCTTACGAAACCCTAGTGTTGCTTCTGGTTTTTATCATGCTTTTTAAATTCGTTAACGGTTTTTTGGGATGGGCAGACTGGTATTTACCGATTTTTCTTTTATTGATTTCCATAGCCTTGTATTGGCTTTTTTCCGGGCTTTATAAGTACAGCCGCCCCGAAGATCATAGAGTTAACGGTGTAAGAGATTTTTTAAGCTTGGGCCTTTTCGCCTTTTTTGAATTCCAGATTGTGCTTGTAACTTTGCTTTTGCCGATTAGTTATTTTTATAAAATTTCTCTGGTTTTCCTGACAGCGATGCTCGTGTCGAGGTTGGTTTTGGTTAATCTTTTCGGGAATGCTCAAAGGAGGCAGTGGCTTTTGTATTTCTCGATTCTTTTTGTTTTTCTCGTGTTTATTTTCACGAGTAGTCAATGGGAGCTCTAGGTATGAATCATGGATCATGAAACGTGAATCATGAAGCGGGAATTATGGGTCGGGGAAATGTGGGGATGGAAAATCCTGGGGTTTTACGATAAAATTTTCTGTAATCCTAGTATATGAGAGTTAGAAAGCTTATTTTGCCGGTCGCAGGAGCGGGGAAGAGGTTGCGTCCCCTTACTTTGCGAAAGCCGAAAGCGCTTGTACCGCTCAATGGCGGACCGCTTTTGGAGTACGTACTTTACGAGGCGCAAGCTAGCGGTATTCGCGAGGTGGTTTTGGTGATTAGTCCCCAACACTTAGATCAGTTTAGAAAATATATCAGAGAGCATAATAAGAAGTTTCCTGGTATGAAATTCCATATCCGGTTTCAGGATCGACCGGTGGGGAATGGTCACGCGGTCGTTCAGGCGGCGGACATTATAGGAAACGAACCTTTTGCGGTTAGGTTTTGTGATGACTTGATAGTGAGCGACCCACCGGTTTTGGTTTCGCTTATCAATATTTACAATACCTACAAGTCTTCAGTTTTACTCCTCGAGCGGGTACCAAAACAGAGAGTTTCTAGGTACGGAGTAGTTGGGGTTCGGAAGGTGGCAAAAACTCGTCCAGGCTTGCCCAAGGGAAATATTTTTAGAGTTTTCGATATCATTGAGAAACCCAAGTTGAGCGTTGCTCCGTCTAACCTTACGATTGTAGGGGGATATGTGTTGGGGCCGACGATCATGAGAAATTTGATTAAAATTGTAAATTCATTGCCGGTCGCCGGGACAGATGCTTTGCCGATTGCGCTTGCTCTTCAGGTCGAACTGATTGTTAAGGGTAAGGTTTACGGCTGGGAGTTTACTGGACGACGACTTGATTGCGGCACACTCGATAGCTTGAAAGAGGCAGGGAGATTTCTTAAGGGCAGGTAGAGGTAAGCTACGCGCTTCCTAATTCTTGGTCTCTGGTTTGCAAAGTTGCCGATTTGTTCCTATACTGCCACGTGTGGATAACTTAAGTCAGGCAGTAAGGACAAGGGCTTTTCATATTAGCTATGCCCTCATAAGGCTCTCAAGGAGTACTCCGGGGGTTTTTTCTAGTTACTTTGAAAGTTATGCGATTGATCTCCTGGATAGGGTGATTTCTTCTGACCTTACCGCCCCTCGACCAATTCTCGAATCGATTGACTATGTTCTTAAACTGGCGGTTGAGGGTGAAAGGGTTAGCCAGAATAATTTTGAATTGATTAGTAGAGAAATCGAGAGCTTGAACCTGGAGATTTCGGAACTGGAAAATGCGGCAACGTTGCCGAATGTTGATTTGACTGGAATTTTTGCGACCAAACCTGTTTTCGCAGATAGCGTTCCAGATGGGGCTGGTGAAATTGGCAGGGGTGGTCCGGTTTCTAAAAATAGGCCCGATCCTCAAACTTTCGATGTTTCTCGTTCGACCCATAACCAGGGGCGCGACGGCGAAGAGGTTTTTGTTCAGGAACCAAATTATATTGATTCTACGCCAGAGGCGAAAGAAGACTTGCCTCGTGAGACAGAAAAAGCAACCTGGGAAATGCGGCAATCGGCAATTCTTGATCGAATTCGGCAACGAGGCTATTGCCGCTTAAAAGACATTCAGGAAGCTTTCTTGGAAACCAGTGAGCGAACCTTAAGGTACGACCTACAGCACCTAATTGAAGAGAATCTGCTTGAAATAATCGGCAGTGGAGGCCCGGCTAGTTTTTATA
>JBBTYR010000047.1:0-7452 GCA_038078595.1 Patescibacteria group bacterium | reverse complement strand
GTGCGCGCTCGAGGGATCGAACCCCGGGCCTACTCGGTGTCCCGCACAAAGTGGACGGTGCTGGGATCGGACCAGCGGCCTTCTCGGTGTAAGCGAGACGCTCTACCACTGAGCTAACCGTCCACTTTGTGCGGGATTGCGATTTGTTCCTAAAAATTCTACGTAGACTTGAATTTTTAGACAAATTGGGAATAAAACAGTCGCTCTACCACTCGGCTAAGCGCGCTTCGGCATGATTCTAGTGGATAGGGTGTTAATTATCAAATGATTGTAATTTTAGTGAGAGAGAGTAGAATCTTTATTAGCTCACCGCTTTTCGGTTCCACGGAGGTACCGAAGGGTAAAAGTTTTTAATTCCTCACAGTTCTTCGTAAGGAGGGTTTATGTGTGTCAGGTACAAGCCGCTCACAGAAGGTGGAGTCATCTTCACGGTTGAAGAAGGACCCAATGAGCGGGAACTCACACCCCAACCTTTTCATGCCTTTGGGCCTGTATTAAGTGTTGCCGGTCATACGGTGACCAGAGCCGTGAAAAGAGATGGTGATTCTAACCGATACGCTGTCCTTTTGGATGGCAAGGCGGCCAGGGGTTGGTTTTCTGGTCTCCCGTCGCCTCCAGTTTTGGATGGGAGTACCGTGGTGTGCCTGACGGAGGTGGGGCCTTTGTCTTTTAGTTTCAGCTGAGACCCTGTTCGCAGAGGTTCTACTAGTTCGAGTAGAACCTCTTTTTTACGGAAATTTTCAAGGACTTTTTTGCTGCCGAGCGGGTAAGGATGGCCTTTTTCAAAGTTAATTTCTGTGCTACCTTTAGTTTAGCGATTTTACTTTTTAATCCCTCAAATTTAGAGGAGGTAGTATGGAGAAGCTTTCGTTTGTTGACTCCGGACGAGGAGACAGTTCTTACTATGTGATTGTGGAAGGAGCGCAGCAACCCTTTCTTGGTTATGGAAGCGTGCGTTCTTTTCGGGCTGGTCGAGAGAGTCACATGATTTGCATGGTAAAGAGGAAAGTTGAGGGCCAGTGGCTTTACAGTGTTTCGATTGACGGGCGGGAGCCACCGCAGGATGACTGGTTTTCAAGGCCAGTTTCGATTGTTCGGTTAATGACTGACGGTGTGCGCTGTAAAGTACCCAATATGGGAAGATTTGAATTTTCCTGGCCAGCAAAAACTATTGAAGAATAGATTCTACGACCCGCATTTTAGCGGGTCTTGTTTTTGTAGGTTCACCACTATGGTCCCCCCGGCAGGAATCGAACCCGCATCATCGCCTTAGAAGAGCGTCGCTCTATCCATTGAGCTACGGGGGGATATAAATACGAGATTGATTCTAAACGAAAATTAGGATAATTTAAAGAGGCTTTAATCGGGCCGTAGTGTAATGGCAGCACGAGTCTTTTGGGAAGATTTAGTCCGAGTTCGAATCTCGGCGGCCCGACAACTTATTTGAATACTTTATTTTTTTGGTTTATTATCTTTTTGCTGCCTGGGTAGCTCAGTGGTAGAGCGCAGCCCTGAAATCTTCGGGGCTTTCCGTAGTAATACGGATTGAAAAATCGGGTGAATTCGGGGAAGCCTTAGCCGTTGATTAGCGGTGGTAATCCCGAGCCAAGCTTCAGTGGGTGCAAATTTCTGAAGAAGGTGTAGAGACTAACAAGTGAGTCCCAACAATAATCTTGTATAAGCGCCCGACTCCCGGATATTTTTTGGGAGATGATATAGTCCGACTCTTGGAGAAATCCAAGTCAGTTTAAGGAAGAGGCTGGCGTCCGGTGTTCGATTCACCGCCCAGGCACACGAGCCAAAACAAAAAATCCCGACGAGGGGATTTTTTGTTTATTTCTTCAGATCAAGGATGATTCTTTTTTCTTGGGGGTTTACCGATTCAATGGTGAAGTTGTATTCATGACTGATTTCTAGCTCCTTTTTCATTTCCTCTAGGCTGCCGAATTTTGACACGTGAATCATGCCTTGGAGCTCACCTTCGCCCAAACTTACAACCGCGCCAAAGGGATTAAATTTATAGACTTTGCCTGAAACCTCCTGTCCGCTTTTATACATCTCACTCGCTCTTTCCCAGGGGTCGGCTTTCAAGGCTTTTAGGGAAAGGATGACTCGGTTGTCTCGGATGTCGATTATCTTAACTCTGACTGAGTCATTAATTTTTACGACTTCCTTGGGGTTATCAATTAATTTGTGATCGAGCTCGGAGATGTGGATCATGCCTTCGATTGAGGGGTTGTCGACGAACTTGATGAAAACACCAAAGTCAGCGATACCGGAAACCATTCCTTCTATTTCCTGGCCAATTTGGTAGCCGGTGAGGAGTTCTTTGACGTTTACGCTCGAAGTTTCTCTTTCGGAAACGATGAGTTTGTTGTTTCGGGGGTTAACATCGATGACCTTAACGCCCAACTCTTCCCCGATCAGCTTTTTCAACTCCTCGCTAATTTTTTGTTTATCACCATCAGTTTGCTTGGGTTGGTGGTCGTTTGAGAGTTGGGAAACCGGAAGGAAGGCTTTGAGGTTCAGGAGATTGAGGGTGAGACCGCCACTGTTCGAGCCAGTGATCTTAGTTTTTACGATTTCACCTGATTCCATAAGCTCTTTGGCTTGTTGCCAAAGCTGTTGTTTATCGGCTTCTGAGAGCGAGAGCTCGATGTACCCGTTTTCGCCTTCAAGGTTTACAATTTTAGCGGCAATTTTTCCGCCGGGCTCGAGGTCTCGAATGGCGCTTTTGGCGTTGGATAATTCGGTGCCATAGAGCACGCCGGTTCCAAAGCTTTCGATGTCGAAGAAAACGTTCCTGGTGGTCTTCTTGATTAAAATCGCCTCAACGACATCGCCCTCTTTGGGGCCACCCAGATTGACGCTGCTAACTTTAAAAATTTGGTTCAAAATCGGTTTTGCGTTTTTGCTATCTGCAATCATTTTTTAAGTAAGGTTGATTATAAAGGTGGGTAGGCCCTAAGTCAACCCCATATGATTTTGTGAAAAGTGGGCTATATTGGGGGTTCGGGGTCTTTAACTCCTGGTTCAATTCTGATAAAATGCTTAGAATCATTCAATTCTTATGGTAATAACTTACTACGGCGAGGGTTCTTTTCGCCTGCAGAGTGGCGATTTTTCAATTTTAGTTGATCCGAGCAATAACCGCCTTAAGGGTGATTTGGTTATCCGGACTTTGGCGCCCGTAGACGCGCTTTCGACTGGAGCCGAGGAGATAACTTTTTCGGGTGAGTACGAGGTTAGGGGGATAGAGGTTTTGGGCTGGCAGGTTCTGAATGAATCGAGTGATAAGTTTGTAAAGACGGTTTACCTCGTAAAGTGGGAAGATATTCATATTGCGCTTCTCGGACATATATCCGACACGCTTTCGGCAGAGATTTTAGAGAATTTGGGGGACCCTGATGTTTTGATTTTACCGATTGGTGGTGGCCATTTTCTTTCATCACAGATGGCGGTAAGGCTCATAAAACAGATCGAGCCAGCGGTCGTTCTGCCAAGTTTTTTCAAGGACGCCAAAGATTTCTTGAAGGAAATTGGACAAAAAACTGACGCTCAGGAGAAGTTTGTTTTTAAGAAGAAAGATTTGGATGGTGACAAGAGTCGAGTTGTTGTCTTGAAGGAATCTTGAATGTGAGAGGTTTTTCCTCCGGAGGCGGATCTGCCTTTGGCGGACGGTTATAGGTGTTAGGTTGCAGGTTGGGAAGTATGGAAAATATGATTAAGGATTTTTTAGACAAAATACAAAGCGCAGATGAAAATAAGAAAAGAAAGTGGCTTTTGATTTCAACCACGATTTTAGTGATCGGGGTGGGATATTTGTGGTTGGGATATTTTAATAATTTAATCGGAAAATTTAGCGGGTCTCAAGTCCAAACAGCGGAGAGTGTGGGTGGGTTTTCTTTCCTCGAAACGATGAAGGCGGGTCTCGCGACAACTTACGATGTTGTAAGGTCAGTTTTTGACAGGCCAAAGGAGTATCTCATTAAGCCGTAGATCATGGAGCGTGAATCATAAATCATGTAACATTCATCAAGTAAATTTATGGAGAATATAGAAAAAAGAGAAATAGTCACCGAACTTCAAGAATCGTATTTGGATTACGCGATGTCGGTTATCGTTTCGCGGGCACTGCCGGACGTGCGGGACGGTTTAAAGCCGGTTCATCGAAGAATTTTGTGGGACATGTGGGACGGTGGACTGACACATCAGGCGAAGTTTAGAAAATCCGCGAACGTGGTCGGAGAGACGATGGGGCGTTACCATCCTCACGGAGACGCGCCGATTTACGAAGCGATGGTCCGGATGGCGCAGGATTTTTCCTTGAGATATCCGCTCATTGAGGGTCAGGGGAACTTCGGTTCGATTGACGGAGATGGAGCGGCGGCGATGAGGTATACCGAAAGTCGTTTGGCAAAAATTAGCGATGAGATGCTTTCGGACATAGAAAAAGAAACAGTCGATTGGCAGCCGAACTACGATGGTTTTAGACAGGAGCCAAAAGTTTTGCCAGCGAGGTTACCAAACCTATTATTGAACGGAACGCTTGGCATCGCGGTTGGGATGGCGACAAGCATTCCACCCCACAATCTGACCGAAGTGGCCGAGGCGATTTTGCATTTGGCTGACAACCCGGATGCTTCTGGCGAAGACTTACTCAAGTTTATAAAGGGGCCAGATTTTCCAACCGGCGGAATTATTTTTGACAGCAAGGTGATTAGAGAAGCATGTCTGACTGGCCGAGGATCGATTCCGATTCGGGCCAAGACGGATATTACGGAGAAAAAGAACCGTCAGTTTGAGATTTTGATTACTGAAATCCCTTACCAGGTTAATAAGTCGGAGCTTATAAAAAAGATGGCGGAGTTGGTGCAGGAAAAAAAGATTGAGGGGATTCGTGACATAAGGGATGAGTCGGGAAGAGAGGGCTTGAGAATTGTGATTGAGCTAAAAAGCGATGTGCCACCGCAGAAAATTCTGAACCAACTTTATAAACACACCGACCTTCAGAAGAATTTTAATTCGAATATGATTGCGCTTGTAGACGGGATTCAGCCCAGGCTTTTGTCAGTGAAGGAAATTTTGGGATTCTATTTAGTTTATCGGAAACAGGTGGTGAAGAGGAGAACGGAGTTTGATTTGCGAAAGGCCGAGGAGAGAGCGCATATTTTGACTGGTCTCGACAAGGCGCTTTCGGTTATCGACAAGATAATTAGCACGATTAAAAAATCTAAGAACCGGGAGGATGCTAAAGGAAACCTAATCAAAACCTTTAAGTTTACCGAGATTCAGGCGGTGGCGATTTTGGAAATGAAACTGCAGACGCTCGCGGCCTTGGAGAGAGAAAAAATTGAGGCTGAACTCAAGGAGAAGTTGACGCTTATTAAGGAGCTTAATTTGATACTTAAAAGTCCGGCCAGAGTGTTGAAAATCATCAAGGACGAAGTTTCAGAAATTAAGGAGAAGTATGGCGATGAACGGAGGACGAAGGTGGTTTCGGCGGGACTCACGGCTTTTAGCGAGGAGGACTTGGTGCCACAAGAAGAGGTGGTGATCACGCTTTCTTCGGGCGGTTATATTAAGCGACTTTCGCCGGGAGTTTTTAAGGTTCAGAATCGGGGTGGAAAGGGACTCATCGGATCGGATGTGGCGGAGGAAGACTTTTTGACCCACTTTATAAGCGCGAACACCCACGACAATTTACTCTTTTTTACCGATCGAGGACGGGTATTTCAAACCAAAGCTTACGAAATCCCGGCGGCGAGCAGAACATCCAAGGGCAGAGCGGTGCATAATTTTCTGGAGTTTCCAACGACAGAAAATGTGAGCGCGATTATTTCTTATTCCGACAAGGCCTCGGGTTTCCTTGTGATGGTGACACAGGATGGGTTGGTTAAGAAAACGCCGCTTTCGGATTTTCTTAATATCAGGCGATCAGGAATTATAGCTATCGCTCTTAAGAAAGATGACCATTTGAAATGGGTAAAGCTTTCGGGCGGAAAGGATCAAGTTCTTCTCGCGACAAGCTTGGGTCAGTCGATTCGGTTTAAAGAATCACAGATTCGCGCGATGGGCCGGACGGCGGCGGGAGTGAAGGCGATTCGACTAAAGAAGAGTGATCACGTGGCGGCTTTTGATATAATAAAGGAAGCCGAAGCCGGTAGTCCAAAAAGCTATACTGTCTTGGTCGTGATGGGAAACGGATTTGCTAAGCAGACGGTGCTCGGCGAGTATAAGGTGCAGTCGCGCGGGGGGAGCGGTATTAAGACGGCACACATCACGCCGAAAACAGGAAATTTGGTGGCGAGCAAGATTATTCATGAGGAGAAAGAAATCTTGGCGCTTTCAGCTAAGGGGCAAGTGATAAGGACGGAGCTTAAGAGCGTGAGAAACACTGGCCGATCGACGCAGGGGGTAAGGATTATGAATTTGAAAGCAGGGGATCGATTGATAGGGGTGGTGGTGATTTAACATGAATCGTGAAACGTGGATCATGAAACATTCGGAACCAGCATTTTTTTAGGATGTAGAAAAACTATCTCAAAGGTTTAAGATGAAATTTACTCAAAAGCAGGTGGTGATTGTTCTCGGCTCGGTTTTCGCGATTTTTGTTGTGATTGTTTTGTTTGTTTTGAATACTCGCAAACCAGTCACCGGAGGCGAAGGGGAGGGGCCGAAGATTACCCTCACGGTTTGGGGTTTTGATGATGAAAGTTATTTTAGAAGTTTGATAGGGGAGTATGGCAAGTATCGCAAGAACGTTAAAGTTCAGTATAAGGAACTTGACGAGGACAAATACGAGGCCACTCTGATTGACGTTTTGGCAAGCGGAGAGGGGCCGGATATTTTTATGGTCGGGAATCGGGACGCACGTAAACAGAAAGGTAAGATTTCGCCGGTTCCTGTCAACCAACTTAATCTGGTGAGTTTTCAAAAATATTTTCCAGAGGTGGCTTCTCAAGATTTTGTGATTGACGGGGAGATTTACGCCTTGCCGCTCTACCTCGATACGCTCGCGCTTTTTTATAACAAGGATTTTTTTGACCAGGTAGGAATTACCTCTCCGCCAAAAACGTGGCAGGAATTTCAAGAGGACGTGGCGAAACTCGCGGTAGTTGACCGGGAGGGAGAAATTTTTCGAGCAGGGGCGGCGATTGGGGGATCGGAGAGAAGCGTGGCTCACGCGACTGATCTTTTGAACTTAATCATGCTCCAGAACGGAACTATTATGACGAGCCAAAATTTGAGCGCGGCGACTTTTAGCGCGGCCGTAAAGCAAAAAAGTCCCGGGCTCGAGGCTTTTAATTTTTATATTCAGTTTGCAAACGCGGCTTCGAGTTATTACACCTGGAACGATAATCAGTCGAATTCATTGGATGCCTTCGCAAGCGAGAAGGTGGCGATGATTTTTGGTTACCAAGGAGATCTGGAGGCGATCAAGGACCGGAA
>JBBTYR010000046.1:0-15155 GCA_038078595.1 Patescibacteria group bacterium | reverse complement strand
CCTCTTCACCCAAAATATGTTCGGAGTCGAGAAGCATCAGTTCGGCAAAATCTTTGGTGGGTTTAGTAGAATAAATCTTACCTCGAAAGCCCTCCCGGAGGAGCTTCGGCAAAAGACCGATATGATCAATATGAGAGTGGGTAATAAAAACGGCGTCGATTTTCTTCGCGTCGTATGGGAGGGGCTCAAAATTTCGCCGCTCGGCAAAATTGCTCCCTTGGTGCAATCCGCAATCTACAAGAACCCTTGTCTCCTCGTTTTCCAAATAGTAATTCGAACCAGTCACGCTGTTCGCTCCTCCATAAAATATTATTTTCATGAGCAAATCAAAGTAAGCTGAATTTTATCATGTTGCTGGGTGCTGGGCAAAGCTTCCGTCACCAACAGGAAATTAATGGGCGAAAAGTCCAATATTGACAAACGACAATTTATATGCTAAAATTCAAAAACAAATCAGGTTCTTTAAGATCAATCCTGGGGAGGAAAATATGTCGTCCGAGATCATCTCCGTCGACAAAGCGAGTGGCAAAGTCACTGTCAGAAACGAAGAGTTCCTTTTGGGCTTCTCACTGATCGGGGGAAGGATCATTCTCACCTCAAAGGCTGATGAGTCGACTAGTCGCATGGGCCCCGAGGGAACTTGGGTTCCGGAACACATCATGGCTGCCGCTCGCCGACACGCCTACGCCGCCCTCAAAGGAGAAGACGCGAAGAAAGATCACTTCGTCATCACCCAGCTCTTGCTGTTCTAAGAAGCGCCCCAAGAGAGACGTTAAACAAAGAGGTAGCTCCGCAAATTATTTGCGGAGCTTTTTCATTTCCAAAACCTCCTCGGCTACTCCCCTGTCGCTCCATGCGATTTTTCTGCCGTCCGAAACGTGAATATACGGCTCGCTTCCTTTCCCGGTTATAACCACCGAGTCGCCCGTGTCCGCCAAATCAACAGCTTTTAAAATCGCTTCCCGGCGATCAAGAATCTCCAAAACCGAAACTCCCTCTCCAATCCCAACCCTGATATCGTTCAGGATTTTTTTTGGGTTTTCATCGTAAGGATCTTCATTCGTCAATATTATTGACTCACAATATCCAGCGGCGATTTCCCCCATTGCTGATCGTTTCCACTTATCTCTTCCCCCCCCAGCCGAACCAAGCACACAAATTAGTTTTTCCTCTCCTTGCATTCCTCCTCTAACTGTTTGATAAAACTTTTCTAAGCTCTCGGGGGTGTGAGCGTAATCAACAATGAATCGAAACGGATCCCACAAAACCACATCCATGCGCCCCGGCAGACTATTAAAACTTTTAAGCGCCATGACTATCTCTGCCTCTCCAATCCCTATGTGTTTGGTGATCGCGATCGCCGCCGCAACATTTGAAAGGTTAAACTTCTTAAACAATAAATTAGTGCTTTTGTCAATAGACTGGCTTAGGCTTAGCGTCAGAAAGGACTCGACCAGTCTGTCGGCCACAGAGTATGGAAAAACTTTTTCTCTCTCAAGTTGGTTATAAAAAAAATTAAATCCTCGGTCATTATTGTTCAGAAAAATTTTTGCTCCTTTCGCAGCTGCGTATTTTAAAAAGTTAAGTTTGGCCTCTCGATATTTCTCGAAAGAGCCGTGGGACTCAATGTGTTCCGGAGCCAAGTTGGTGATCAGCGCGATATTCCAGTTAATAAACCGATGCCGAGAGTACCGAACTCCTTCCGATGTAACCTCAACGACAGCGTAACTACAACCAGCCCTAACTGCTCGATCGAGGAAATTCTGAACAAAGAATCTTCCCGGCATGGTGTTTTCGGTCAAGTTTTCTTCCCGATTTTCACCGATTTTAAAATAGAGAGAAGAGAGGACGGCGGTTTTTTTCCCGGCTGTTTCTAAAATAAGATTGACCAAATCAACCACCGTTGTTTTCCCTTTGGTTCCCGTAACTCCAATTACAAAAATTTTCCGGCTTGGAAATCTATAAAAAAGCGTCGCTAAAAACGACAGGCAAAAATGATAAAACAACCGAAGAGGTTCAAGCTGGTAGAAAAACTTTACCAAAGGAAGGTTCTTGAGATGTCCCATTTTTTATTTTATCTCTTCGCTAAAATCTTGAGGGCTAGCTTTATCCTAGAATTTATATCCTGAACACTCGCGTCGATCCTGCTCATGGCTCTTTGAGCCTCATCTTTTCGGTAACCTAAACCGACTAGGGTTTCAACTATGTCTTGATCAATCTCCATCTTCTTAACAATTTCATCCGCCCTTGGCGCGACGACCCTGCCGCTCAACTCAAGGATTATCCTCTCGGCAGTTTTCCGACCAACCCCAGACGCGTTAGTCAGAAGGTCAACTCTCTTCTCGCTTATTGCTGAAACCAACTCTTCAAGGCTCACAATGTTCAATATTGAAATGGCTGATTTTGGGCCAACTCCTGAAATCGTATTTAGAAGCCTAAAGATTCGAAGTTCGTCCTGACTGTAGAATCCGTATAGGTCGGCCCCATCCTCACGAAGACGAAGTTGGCAAAAAACCATTATTTCCTCTCCAAGAGCAACTGGGGAAAAATGAGCTAGACTGAACTTCGAAACAAACATCCTCATTCCAAAACCACCCAAATCCACGACGAGGCTATCATCTGTCCTCAAAGCAAGTTTCCCGCGAACAAACTCAATCATATCTAGCAATTATAACCAAAAGCGGCTACAGAGCAAAAACAATGTTTAGCGCTAAACACTAACACAACAGAAATAACCCAATAATCATATAAAACATAGATAAAACCGAATTATCCACGAAACAATGTTTAGCGCTAAACATTCAAACACAGACAACAACCCAGTAGCCCCGTAAAACCTAGAAAAAGCAAAAAATTATCAAAAACAATGTTTAGCGCTAAACACTCGCAAAAACTAGCCCAAGCCGACAGGCTTAAAAAAGCTAGGTTTTCTGGTAATATTGAGTTGTCTTATGTTTAGCGCTAAACACCTACAACTCGGCAAAGACGGTGAGGCCCTAGCTGAAAAGTTTATAGCCAAGTTCGGATATAAAATTATTACGAAAAATTTCAGTCGGCCGTGGGGGGAAATCGATATCATTGCAAAATCAAAAGAAGGCAAGGTGGTTTTTTTTGAAGTGAAAACAATGCGGCAAAAACTAATCGGCAATGAATCAGGCAACGATTTAAATCCGGAAGACAACTTGAGTCGCTCCAAGCTCAAAAAACTTCAAAAAACCTGTGAGTATTTTTCCAATCGCCACAAACACTTAATCAACCCATCACTCGGCTGGCAAATTGATCTTCTCGCTATAAAATTAACCGCCGAAACCCAACCAAAACCAACATTGACAAATACAGATAAAAATTGTATTATAAATCATTACCAAAACATTTCGGCTTGGTACTAAATAGTCCCCAACCAAAGCCGTAGGACCCCCTTTCTAATTTCTAATCTGTTCTTCATAATTCACTTAGTATGGCCGGACATAATAAATGGACACAAATAAAACATCGGAAAAATATTGTTGACCAAAAACGCGGGCGACTCTTCTCTAAACTCCTAAACGCCATCTCTCTTGCCGCCAAATCAGACGCAAACCCCAATTTTAATCCTCGCCTAAAAACCGCCGTCCAAAAAGCAAAAACCTCTAACGTTCCGAACGAGAATATTGATCGAGCCATTAAGCGCGCCTCCGAAGAAAATCAAAACCTAGAAGAACTCACTCTTGAGGCTTACGGCCCAGGTGGCGCTCCCATCCTAATCGAAGCGATTACCGATAACCGCAACCGAACTGTCGCCGAAATTAAAAAAATTATTGGAGAGAACAAGGGCAAGTGGGCCGATCCAGGAAGCGTGCGCTGGGCGTTTGACAAAAATACCGGTGGGGATGATTTTGGGTGGCGACCCAAGTTCAATCACAAACTAGGAGAAGGCGAAAGGCTGGATCTCGAAAAACTCATTGCTGCCATCGAGGAGCACAACGACACCCAATCGGTCTTTTCGAATCCCGACCCTACCCACAGAGAATGATTGCCCTAGGAATCGATCCGGGATTTAAAAGGGTTGGTTATGGTTTGGTTGAACGAGCCTTCGGGAAAACAACCATGATTAAAGCCGGCTTGCTTCAAATAGACTCCTCTTCGAAACCGGCCGCCTACAAGGAGATTAGGGACGAACTTGAAATAATTATAAAAAAGTTTATCCCCGAAATCCTTGGCATAGAAAAACTTTATTTCTCAAAAAATCAAAAAACCGCCCTCGGGGTTTCTGAAAGCAGGGGAGTCGTTCTACTTTGTGCAGCCGAGAACAACCTGCCAGTAAGGGAGTTTTCTCCTAGCGAATTGAAGCTCGGTATTACCGGCTACGGCCTCGCCGATAAAAAAGCCGTAGCAAAAATGGTTAAGATGATTCTGGATGAGCCTGGGCTGAAGGTTGTTGATGACGTGACCGACGCTCTCGCCCTGGCCATCTTAGCCACTTCAGCTCAACAGTTATCCCCGGTTGACAAATAAGCAAATAGAAATATACTTTTCTCAAAATTAGCAAAATCCTGAAAAATCAGCCCTGCGTCAGGCGAAAACTAGCTCTTCTCGCCTCGGCGCTAGGCAAAGGTCGGAAAATTGAGTTCCTTCATGAATAGTAAACCTAAAGATTTGCATATGAGCGACTGGGACGAAAATCTCCTAAGCGACGAAACCGGAGAGGAGGAAGAACTGGAGACGCTCGACGGTCCCACGACCGATGAGGGCGACCCCGAAGACGAAGCGGGAACACCCTAAGCAAAATATTTACTAAAACGCGCCTCGCTCATTATTGTTCGGGGCTCGTTTTTTTTATAGACTTTACTTGGATGGGCAAAAAAACACCCAGCAAAAAACATTGGCGCCGACTTGTTTTTATCCTTTCCGTTTTTGCAATCGGTGGGCTTTTTGTTCTTGCCACAACATTTATTTATCTCTACAAAACCCTCCCCTCAATCGACCAAATTATTAACCGGCAGATACCTCAATCAACAAAAATCTTTGACCGCACCGGAAAGGTTCTTCTTTATGAAATATCCAATGGGCAAAAAAGAACCTCTATCCCTTTTGAAGAAATCCCTCAAAGTCTGAAGGACGCAACGATCGCTATTGAAGATGAAAATTTCTACACCGAGCCAGGCGTTAGCATTCGCGGAATCCTCCGAGCAATTTTTGTGAATCTTTCCGAGGGAAAAATTCTCCAGGGAGGCTCTACGATCACCCAACAACTTGCCCGGAATGCCTTTCTTTCAACCGAACAAACTTTCACTCGAAAAATAAAAGAATTTTTCCTCGCCCTTCGCCTAGCTCGTCACTTCTCTAAAAATCAAGTTTTAACCCTCTACCTAAACGAAATTCCCTACGGCGCCACACTCTACGGCATAGAATCAGCCAGCCGGGCGTACTTTAGTAAGTCAGCAAAAGACCTAACCCTTCCCGAAAGCGCTATTCTTGCCGCCATACCAAAGGCCCCAAGCTACTACTCGCCTTGGGGAAGCCACCAAAAAGAACTCCTTAGAAGAAAAGACCTTGTGCTAGAAAAAATGAGGGAGCTCGGAAAAATAGACGAGAAAGAATTCCAGGCCGCCGAAAAAGAAAAGCTTATCTTCACTCCCCAGCAAACCCAGGGCATCAAGGCTCCTCACTTCGTAATCGCGGTTCAGGATTATCTTGTCCAAAAATACGGCGAAAACCTAGTTCGCTCTGGGGGATTAAAGGTAATCACCACCCTCGACTGGAAACTCCAAGAAATTGCTGAACGGGTGGTTCTTGAGGGAGCGAAAAGGAACGAGGAACTCTACGGCGGTAAAAACGCCGCCTTGACCGCCCAAGACCCCAAAACCGGGCAAATCCTGGCGCTTGTTGGGTCGAGAGATTACTTCGACACCGAGAATGAAGGAAACTTCAATGTTGCCACCCAGGGCCTAAGGCAACCCGGTTCCGCCCTAAAGCCCTTTGTTTATCTGGCTGCTTTCGAAAAAGGTTATACCCCAAGCACAATCTTGTTTGACGTTCCAACCAACTTTGACACTTCCGAAAATCCCGAAAAAGCCTACACCCCAGAGAATTTCGACGGAATTTTCCGCGGGCCAATCAGCCTGCGAAATGCCCTCGCTCAATCCGTTAACATCCCAGCCGTCAAAACCCTCTACTTGGTGGGGCTAAAAAACGCCATCGCCACCGCTAACGCTTTTGGTCTTTCTACCCTCACCGACCCAAAAAGATACGGCTTATCGCTTGTTCTCGGTGGGGGGGAGGTTCGCTTAATCGATATGGTTGGCGCCTACTCCACCCTCTCCCGAGACGGCGAAAGCCACCCCCAAACATTCATTCTTGAAATTAGCGACCACAAAGGAAATGTTTTGGAGCGGTTTCGAGAGGAGGGTAAAGTCGTTATTGATCCTCTCTATCCGAGGATGGTGAACGACGTCCTCTCGGACGTAGACGCGAGGGCCGGGCTCTACCGCAACAGCCTTGGTCTCACCCTCATCCCCAACCAGGACATCGCTCTTAAAACGGGGACTTCGAACGATTATCGCGACGCTTGGGTCTTCGGCTACACACCCTCTCTCGTCACGGGCGTCTGGGCGGGAAATAATGATAGCTCACCAATGGAGAGGCGGGGATCAAGCATCTTGGCCTCCCTACCAATCTGGCGCGCTTTTATGAGTGAGGCCCTAAAAGACTCTCCCCCTGAAACCTTCACTAAGCCCGAAACCCCTATCCCTCAAAAACCAATCTTGCGAGGAGACTACCTAAGCAACAAGGTCATCCATTCAATTCTCTACTATGTCGACCGAGAGAACCCTGACGGTCCATACCCAGACAATCCAGGGAAAGACCCTCAATTTAAAAACTGGGAGGCGGGAGTAGTTGATTGGGCTAGAAAAAATCTGCCAGACTTCAATCTCTACAACCAACCAGGAATTCTACCAACATCAAACCTCAGCGCCGCATACGCTCCTCAAATCAAAATTACCAGTCCGAGCGTAGGGTCGTTCGTTTCCGGCCAAATCAACCTTCAGGCTAATCTCACCTCGTTGGCAAACATCGTTGAAATAAATGTTTACCTAAACAACAAACTGGTTTACAAAAACTCAGGGGCTTACGGGCAAAACTACAACTTCTCTCTACAATTAAACTCCCTGCAACTAGAAGCCCAAAACCTGCTTGAAGTTGAGGTTGTCGACGAGAAAACCGCCAGAAACAAGGCGGGGGTTATTATATATAAATAAGGCCGCCTTTTAATTCCAGGATCCTAAGCCTTAAGGATGGGCATTAAAATGTAAAAATAAGAACTCTCGTTTGGCGACTTGAGAAGAGTGGCCTTTCTTTCTTCCTCATTAACTCCTAAAAAAACCTCTTCGGTTTTCAAAATTTTTAGGACATCCAACAAATACTTGCCGTTGAAGGCCACCTCTCCGGTCTCGCGAGACGCCTTAACCGGAAGGAGATAGCAATTCTCGCCCACGTCTTGGTTTGACGACTTCAACTCCACCGCCTTTCCACCATCTAAAACCCTCAACCGAACCTCATTGTTCTGACCCCCAAACACCCCCGCCAACTTTACCGCGTTTATAAATTTCTCTTTATTTAGAACAAGCTCCGATCCAAACTTTTTGGGTAAAACCTGGGTATAGTCAGGAAAATTCCCCTCGATTAGCCTAGATATAAACTCGAACGACTGTGCCTCAAAGAAAACCTGGTTACTCTCAAAATAGATACGCACGGGGTCTTCTTTAATAACCCTCAGTAGCTCATGGCAGGTCCGAAGGGGGATTAATAATCTCACGCTCTCTTCTTGATTTGTTTTAAATTGACTATTGGGAATGGTTTTCTCTGCCAACCTGAAGCTGTCGGTGGCCGCCAGCCTCAAGCTGTCAATTGAAAAATCAAAAAGCACGCTATTAAGTTCCGGCCTCAATTCGGAAAACTGCGTCGCCACCACCACTTGGGTCAGAGCATCTCGGAGAACCCATCCTTCAATTTCAAAAAACTTATCTTTTACTTTGAGCTTTGGGATGGTGGGAAACTCCTCTGGGGAAATTGTTTGAATTAGGGCTTCGTAGTTGTCGGTTTTTAAATTAACCTGCCCACCCTTGCTTTGAAGACTTATTCTCTCAGTTTGAATATTGTTTATCAGGCTTAAAAG
Source organism: Patescibacteria group bacterium (assembly GCA_038078595.1). GTDB lineage: Bacteria > Patescibacteriota > Minisyncoccia > UBA6257 > 2-01-FULL-56-20 > VMFW01. The sequence continues at coordinate 7,000 of JBBTYR010000046.1, read as the reverse complement.
TGTGCCGACCGGGATACCGATTTTCCCCTTCTCAATCACCTTCCCAGAAACAATACTTGTCATTGCAATTTCAAGATTGGTTGCGGTAAACCTAACTCGATCAGCCTCCGCCTCAAAGAGGGCGTATTTTAAAACTGGTAATTTTAAATTATCGCCAACCGCCCCTTGAATAATTCCCAAACCATCCTTTAGGTTGTTTCTAATAACTACTACTTCCATAAATTAATATTATTATTGTTTTTATTAAGGGTGTTAACTTGTGGAGAAAAAATAAAAAAGGTTTTTAGAGCCCGTAAATAGAGAGAAATTTTATTTAAAAAGCGACAGAAAACCAAAAAGCATGTTATTAACCTGTTTAATAACGGTTATTGTTTATTTCCATTATACAAAGCCTCTTTTATTAACAATATCTTCTGGTTGAAAGGAGAATTATTATTTATTTCATGATTTATCTTCTCAAAAGAGTGTATTACCGTCGTATGATCGCGCCCCAACTTCTCCCCAATATATGGGTAGGACATCCGGAGGATATCCCGAAGTAAATACATTGTTACCTGCCTTGGTTCCACCATTTCTTTTTTCCTGGAGCGGCCCACCAAATCGGCAAGTTGAACGTTGTAGAATGAGGCAACCGTTTTTAGTATGTGTTCGTCGCTAATTCTCTTAGAAAAGTTTTGAGTGGATTTTTCGACTATCTCTATAGCCATCTTTTCACCAATCGGAACCCCCTTCCTGTCTTGGTAGAATAGAATCTTATTAAGAACACCCTCGAGCTCCCTTATGTTTCTTTTTATTGAATTAGCGACGAGATCAATCACTCGATCATCCAGCTGCCTCCCCCCAGCCTGAAGGCGGTTATTGATGATTGCCACCCTCATCTCGTATTCCGGGTAGCCTATATCAGCCGTTAACCCCCCCTCAAATCGCGACCTAAGCCTCTCCTGAAGCGTAGGAAGAGACTGGGGCGGCCGGTCAGAAGAAATGATTATCTGCTTGTTGTTCTCGTATAGGGCGTTGAAGGTGTGAAAAAACTCCTCTTCTGTTTTTTCCTTACCACCGATAAACTGGATATCATCAATTATTAGAACATCGACGTCTCGGTATTTCTTTTTAATGTCTTCCATTCGTTTATTCCGAATTGCCCAAACCACGTCGCTTGTGAATTTTTCGGAAGAAACATATCGCGGCCGAATTTTATTCTTATAAATTGCCGAAATTTCGTTCCCAAGCGCCTGAATCAAGTGGGTTTTACCAAGGCCCACCCCGCCATAAACAAAGAAGGGGTTGTATTTTTTCCCCACCTCTTGAGCGATGGCCGAAGCCGCCGCATATGCGAGCTCATTCGAAGATCCCACAATGAAAGATTTTAGGGTGTATCGTGGGTTAAGATTAGTTTCTGGGTCCACTTTAAAATCTAAGTCTATCTGATTATCAAACTTATTAAGATCAATCTCTAAGTCTCGCCTGGATATGAGCTTTGGCTCGTGTCCCGCCACAATAAACTCGAGCTTCTTCGCCGACCCATCAAGATTCCTGATAATTCCTAATATGTTTTTCTGGTATTTCTCTTCAATCCATTGTTTTGTAAAATCATTAGGGAGACTGATATAAAAAACACCCTCCTTCCTATCAACCAATCGGCTATTTTTTAGCCAGGTCGCAAAACTAGCCCTGGAAAGCTGGACCCGCATCTCTTCTAGAGCTAACTGCCAGAGTTGATTTAAATCCATACTGATATTTTAGTTTCTATTTGACCCCCGTCAAAGAAATTTTGACCCCCCGGTGGGGATTACTTGTTGAAAACTTTTTGAAAACAACCACCACCAATTTACACCCCACAAATAGTATGCTACTATCCGGAATAAAGCAATCAAATAGAAATGTCACGAACATATCAACCCAAAAAAAGAAAAAGAGCCAAAACCCACGGTTTTCTAAAACGACAAAGGAAGCCCGGGGGAAGACGCGTGCTTAGTCGGCGTCGGGCCAAAGGGAGAAAAAAGCTAACCGTTTAGCGGCGAACCTATGCTAGCTAAAAAATATCGGCTCTCAGCCGAAGATTTTTTATCCAGTGGCCGCTACTTTCTCCGATCCGAGCACTTCGCCTTAAAATTTTGGCCGAATCAATCCAAATTTAACCGGTACGGAGTTTCGATTGCCGCTCGGATTGAAAAAAGCGCGGTGAGGCGCCACTCCCTCAAACGAAAAATCTACGAAAACCTAAAAAGTTGGCCGAACCAAGGACTGAACATCCTTTTCGTATACAACAAGAAAATAAGCAACCCCGAGATTACCGTCAGAGATGAAATGCTTGAGCTTTTGGGGGGTGTTTTAAAAAAGCAGAGAACAAAATAAATTAGTTGAAATTAACGAAATGATAGAACTGTACAACAACCTAGTCCACGAGCCCCTTTTAAATGTTCTGATCCTTTTCTATAACACCATCGCTTTCCAAAATTTTGGTTTAGCTATTATTTTTCTCACCATCTTCATTAGGATTATTCTTTACCCGCTCTTCCAAAAAAATGTCCGTCATCAAAACGAGATGCAAAAGCTCCAGCCAAAAATTCGCAAAGCCCAAGAAGCGCACAAAGGTAATCGCGAAAAACAAGCCCAGGTCACGATGGAGCTCTACAAGGAACACAACGTCAAGCCCTTCTCCGGCATTCTCATTCTCTTGGTTCAAATGCCAGTCATCATTGCGCTCTTCCAAATCGCCCAATCGAGCTTCACCCCCGAAACGTTCGCCGAGCTTTATAGTTTTGTAAAAGCACCGATAGATTTAAACACCTCTTTCCTGGGCTTGATAAACCTAAAAGAAAGTAGTATCGTGGGAAATAACTTTATAGTTCTGATCCTGGCTGCCCTTGCCCAATATTTCCAAGCCAAGCTTTCCCTTCCTCCTCAAAAACCAGGGCACGAAGTGTCTAGGGCCGAGAAAATCGGGCGCCAGATGGTCTTTATCACCCCCGGGTTTACCATCGTCGTCCTTGCCGGTCTCCCGGCCACCGTGGCTCTCTACTGGCTAACCACATCGCTTGTGACTATTATTCAGCAAAAAGTTATCAACAAAAAAATTAAAAGAGAACATGGAGAACTGGGAAACATTCGTGAAAAAAACAATTGAGCTAATTGGCTTTAAAGATTTTAGGGTTGATATAGACAACGAGAGAAACCGAGGGCTGATTTTTATTTATGACAGTCCGACTCTCGTGAAAGAAAACCTCGCCCAAATTGTTGAGAGTCTGAACTATCTTATTCAGATGGCTGCTAAAAAAAACGGCCAGGCGCCTCCGGTCTTTGACGTGAACAATTATCGTCAGGAACGAGAAAACCTTATTGTCGAACTTGCCAAAGCCGCCGCCAAAAAAGTTCTGGCTACCGGCGAGAATATTTCTCTTCCGGTCATGAACTCTTATGAGAGGCGCCTGATTCATATGGCGTTGGCTATTCATCCCGAGGTTACTACCGAAAGCGCGGGGCTAAGCAAAGAAAGGCACGTCATCATAAAGCTAATCAAGTAAAAACCCCTCGGCGAAACGCCGAGGGGTTTTTTGTTATCAAGTTACAGCGCCACCGAGTAAAGACTCCCACTATATCTATCAATAAAGTAAAACCGCGTAGAAAATATTTTAACCCGACTCACGTCCAGGTTCTTCGACGCCTCATTAAAAATAGTTTGCGAAGAACCGTCCTCTAGGTTTATCTCAAAAATATTATCAATCGTGAAAAGGCCCTCTTTGTCGTAGTCATCTAGGATATTTAAATCAGTCAGAGAGGAAAAATTTCTAGGCACCCCACAAGTAAGCAGATTAACGACTCTTGTTGCCGCCGTTTTCTTAGGCACCGTCCCAGTCGTGTTTATCGTGCTCGTAACCGTCTCCGTTCTTTCGCTAAACGCGCACTTGTCGGGTCTGGTTTTAAAACTCAATCCCTGAGTAGTAACGCCAGCTCCGTCGGCGAGCCAAAGCGAGCCCCCACTTGCCTCGTTGATCCCGAAAACCAATCCTAGCGTAAGCGTGCTATTCCATACTGATCGAAGTCCGGTCCTGTGAGCCAAAAGCGAGCTAAGCGTCTTTTTGTCCAAGTCGTAGATCCACACTGAGCCCAGAGATCGAGCGCCCGTCCTTTCTTTAAGGAGGAGCTTGTTTTTCACTGGCCACCCGAGATCAACATCCCAAACCCTCAGCTTAAGGAGCTCAACCGGCTTTGCTTTGGCGTTCGACAAATCAAGAGTTGAAATATTTGCCATCCCCGCCGCCCTCGAAAGAAAGGCCAACTTCTCATCGATTGGTGACCAAGCAGCCGTCTCAGGAGAAGTCGTGAGTGGTTGCCAGGCTTTTGTTTTCACGTCAAAAACACTTGCCTGAAATTGGTTAAGCCTCCCAAAAAGAACCAGCAACTTCCCGCCGTTATACGAAAAACTAGCACGCGCCAAGCCCTCTATCCTAGTCCCGCTTAGCGTGGTAGCTTGCCCCCCCCTGCTTTCAAAAATCTGTCCGTCCGGTTGAACGTAGATCAAATTTCCAGTCGGCGAAACAAAATAGTCTAAAACCGGCCCAGCCGAAACCTGGACCAGGTCTTTAGGGTTAGCTCCGGGAGTAGTCGGTTGGCTTCCTTGATTGTTTTGGGGGATATTTTGATCTCCCACTCCAGGCAGGTTCCCGCCCCGCGAAGTATCCGGCGGGGTGTCGAGGCCCTGTCTCAAAAAATATCCTCCCACAAAAAGAAGCGCCACCCCCACGACTGCTACCAATAAAAATATATATTTTTTCATTTTTTAAAAGCCGATACTTACTGGCAATTCTTACAAACCCCCGCTCTGCACTCGCCGCCACCCCCACCAATCAGACACGGACTACAAGCATCACCATCGCTTTTCCCCTCGCAGGCCGCTTGATCTTGAAAAGGATTAAAAAGCGCGTTCGTATCCTCCTTCAGTTTTTCACCAGAAGGAATAGTTGGAAGCGTAAAAACACCATTTTCTAACTTAAAACGCGGACTGATCGTCGAAAGAATTATAGCCGCCCCAACCAAAAGCGCTAACCCCAAGAGAGCCTGTGTAATCCTGTCTTTAGCGTCACTCTGCATCGTGCTATTCCCTCCCCCCGCCGTGTATTTTACGGCGCCGTAAACTATCATCACAAAAGCCATAAGCCCCCCGATCATGAGCGCGAACTGATAGGCATTAGCTATCACTCCGGCTGGGTTAGCGCTTCCCTCGCCCACCGTCTCGTTGGGTCCCGGAATACCTACGCTGATGTTTGTCTCCGCCGCCAAGGCTGACCCCGAACTTAAAACCATCAAGCTAGCTGAAAAAAAGACCAAAACTGCTATTTTATAAAAAATCGCTGGCCGCATCGTCAAATTTTTTTGTAAGTGAGCACCACCTCTCGGCTCGACCCCTGCTTGTCCCCGGCTTTTTTTGTGATACTCAAACCCACATTCAACCGAAAACCCTGGGCCGCCTTCGGATCAACGTTTAGGTTTAAGACATCAACGTCGCCTGCCGCACCCACCTCTTTGGAGTTTACCTTCCAGGTGAAGTTCAGGTCAGCCAGACTAGCAACGTTGAAGAAGTAAGGATACCCCTTAACCGTTAAACTCGTTTTATAAAACCCCCCTCCCGGAAATGGCGCCGAGATGACCGCCTCTGGCCATACAACCGGAACGACCGCACCTGCCGAGATTTTTCCAAATTGTGACCAAACCTCTACCCTCACGTCCTGAAGGCCATCCCGCCTGGGCCTGAAAATCGCCTCCCTTACCCCTTCGCCACTTGCAATCAGCTCATCGTCCAAATACCATAGAATGTTTTGTTTTGCTAAATTAAGCAAAACTCCTTTATTAATAACCTCGACCGACAAGTTGACTTGAGAGCCCGCCGTCGGTAAGTTTTTCCCCTGATAGCTAGCCGGCGAAAAAGTCGCCGCTCTCCACGTTAGAATTGCTGAGGGCGAAGCAATCTGACCGCTTGCGCCATGAGCGAAAACCATCGCGGAAATAAGGAGTGTAAACAAAAGAAAATAAACCCCCTTTTTATTCATCTTTCTCCATTATACCAACTAACCCACATATATTCATCAACAAGCGACCCGCTCGGAACTTAAGCCGCCATCCTATATTCATCATCCTCTTCCCCTCCGCGTAGATCAACGACATTTGACTCCGGAACCTTTTCCATCGTTTCTTTGAGGCCCCTAAGCGGTCTGTCGGCCTCCAGCCCGGTTGCCTGTGGAGCCACCGGGGGTTTTTTAGCAACCGACTCCGAGGCCTGAACCGCCGCCCTTCGTTCCGCCTTTACGCCCTTCGCGACTCCTCCAGCCCCCTTGGCTGCAGCCACCGAGCCCGTAGCGGCTCCGAGTGCCGCCCCAACCTTCGGATTTCTATCTGCAATGATTGTCAGCACAAAACCTACCGAATAAAGGGGTAAGGCGCCTACATAGGGGATAACTTCCCCAATCGCCGTAGAGATATACCTAGTAAGAGTCACCCCCTTAAACCAGAGGTATAAGACTATTGGTGTCGCCAAAAGATCTAAAAGCCAAAAATCATCTACCCCCAAAAACAACAAAAGTATTCCGATAAGATCGATTACCAATATATACGGGCCAACAATCAAAATCTCAACCAGAGAGATTTTTGGTTCATGGTCACGCTCGTCTTCCATACATATTATTCTACCACCTTGAAGCTTCCGGGCACACCTAGGCTTTTTCCTCTAAGAGTTGTTGAGGGTTCGTTGTCACTAGCTGATCCTCAAAAAAAGAAGCGATAATTTGAATTGCCACATGTTTCCGGCCCGCGAAAAAGAGCCCCGTCCCAACCTCCGCTGAAAGAAGCATGTTTTTTTCGGCTTCGGTAAGCCCAAAAGCCTTAGCCACGATATCAATGGTCGCGGGCGCCTGTTTCAAGAGGAGCTGAATCGAAGAGTTGGTAATAATTGGCCGGCCGTACGGGGATCTCAAGAAATCCTCAACATCTTGGGTGATGGTGGAAA
>JBBTYR010000045.1:11354-17621 GCA_038078595.1 Patescibacteria group bacterium | reverse complement strand
CTGGATTGACAACTCAAAACTTTTATATTATTTTATACCCAGAACACGATAGTAGCCTATGTGGTGCGGCAAGCGACAGGACCCTTGTGCTTTATTCCCCCCAAACATGGGTCTTGAGGTGTCCTTGTCCGCACCGCTAAAAATATAAGGGGGCGACTGTAAGATGCCCGCGCCTCGTTTGTGGGCTAACCTCCTCCAAGGCGAGGACGCGCGAGGATGCGTCAGAAATCGCCCCCCGTCTCTTAGAAAAGCGACGCCCGCGCCACGGTGTCGCTTTTTCATTTCTCCCTCACTCTTTAAATTAGGCAAATAAGTCCGAATCTTATAAAAACAAAAAATGTGAGATATGATAAAGTGGTCGCTAGATTACCAAAAAAAGAGTGATGGGAAAAATTCTATCTGAAAACCGTCGCGCTCGCTTCGACTATGAAGTTCTCGAAAATTTTGAAGCCGGCATCGAGCTTAGCGGACAAGAAGTCAAAAGCGCCAAATCGGGGAGGCTCAACTTAAGCGCGAGCTACGCGGTGGTAAAAAACGGCGAAGTTTGGCTTCTAAACTCTGAAATCCCCGCCTACCAGCCCAAAAACGCGCCTGTCGACTACGACTCCAAGCGTACTCGACGCCTTCTTTTGCGTTCACCCGAAATAAAATCTCTGATGGGTCGCTTGAAAGAAAAAAACTTAACGCTCGTTGCTTTAAACGCCCACCTCAAGAAGAATCTAGTAAAGATCGAGTTGGGACTTGCTCGCTCCCGAAAAAAACACGACAAGCGCGAAGCTCTTAAGAAAAAAGCGATCGAAAGAGAAATTCGGAGCCGTTAGAAAAAAATCAGCCCTTTTTAATTGGTTTTACAACTTGCAGCTTATTGCCATCAACAACCTTGACGGTGAAAAACAAATTTGACTGGCCTCCCGTGTTCAATAAAAACTCTTTCTCGTCTTTTCCGACAACGAAAATGACACGCTGATCATTGTAGGTTGTGCTGGGAGCGGGACACCCCGTAAATGATCCGGGGATGCTAGGGTCAGAAAACTTATACCTAAACGTGTTGGGTTGCGCCAAGCTGCCCTCCTCATCTAAAACTCTTCGAAAATCAACCGACAAACACTCAGCGGTTTTACCGGAAGTAACCTTTAGTTGTAAAACGAGCGCGTTTAAAATCACTCCTTCTCGATATAACCCCCCGCGACCGTCGCTTAAGTCGGGGCCAGCTGCAATTGGGCCAAGCGAAACACCCGAAAGAGAAAAGCCAGACCCTGCCTCACTCCAGGAAACCAGGTAGGGATAAGAAAGCGATGCTTTAATCAAAGAGCTTTCCACTTTAACCCAACCCAAAATATCATCCAAGCAGAGTTCAACTTCTTTCCCGCAGTCAACTCCGGAAACATTAAGATAGTCCTTTATCTTCGAGTTCAAACTATCGAAACGAGAGCCTGCATGCTTAACCAGCGCCGCCTTTTCATACTCGAACGCCAAGATCTTCCTGTTTAGATTAGCTCGCTCCCTATATTGAAAAAGCCCGAAAAAAGATGTCCCGAGTACAAGTAGAAACAAAAAGACGCTTAAATAAATCAGGATCCTGTCCACCAACCTCATTCGGAAAAACGAACCTTGAAAATCCATAACCGGTCCCTTTGATAAGGAGGAGGAATCGAAAGCCCGATCGATCTTCCGCCCTTCGTCCGCCACCTTCTTATAAAATACACGCGCCTCCTGAAGCTCCCCGCTCGACAATCCCAGACTCTTTAGCTTCTCCTCAACCTTCTCCTGGCTGGTCCCCTGCCCAACCGCTTCGGTAATATATTGAGCAAATTCTTTTCTGATCACTCGATGAATTATAACACAAAAAATCCCGCCGGGGCGGGATTAATATTTGAACTATTAGTAAAGTTGCTGATTATACAACGCCAACTGAAGCCTGCCGTCACTCCCGAGATCAAAATTTCCTCGGTAAACAGTCACTCCACAGTTAATAGGAGTCTCTTCTTCATCAAGTCGAATAAACTGCTCGGGGCTCAAACGCTCAAGGTTCGCTCGAAGTGAAAGAATGGTAAGGTGGTGGGTAATTGCCAAAACTCGTTTGCCGGCAAACTCCCGAATCAGAGTCGTCATCCACGATCGTGCCCTATCCCTCACCTGGGAAACGCTTTCTCCCTGAGGAAACTGATACCAGTACCGCCCCTGCCGCTCCCAAAGATGGTGTTGTGCCGGATGAAGAACATGCATCACCCGCCAGTCGTTATAGAGAAGAGACAACCCGTGTTCCTGTTCTCGGATTCGGTCATCGAACAAAATCTTGGCTCGACCAAGGTCCGGCCAGGGTACCTTCATGGCGCTAAAAGTCTGGCAGGTTCTAAGGTATGGCGAAACAAAGACTGCATCTGGCAAACCAACCGTTTGACTCAACCTAGAAGCGGTTTGCCCGGCCTGCTCTGCGCCCTTAGTCGTAAGCGGAGTATCATAGTCTCCAAAGTCCAACGAGAATTCTTTTTGAACTCGCAGAGCCAAATCGCGAGTTCTTGGAGAATCCCACTCCCGCTTAAAATGGTCGCAAAATTCATCGTAAAGACCACTCGTCCGCTTAGAAGCTTTGAGCGCGTTGAATTCAGACTCGCCGTGCCGGATAAGGGTAAGTTCAACTGGCCACTTCATCTAAAACCCTCCTTCTTTTGTTGGTAATGTCCTAAGGTTTATTTATCACAAAAAACCAAAGCAAAGCAAGCCGCTATTCGACAAAAAACTTTGACTGTGTTAAATATTTCGACAGCAACCTTTAAGCAAAAGGAGGGGAGAGGTGCATATTGAAAAACAGGTTTCCAATCTAGATCTCGTATGCCTGGAAGAAATCCGACTCTCCATAACCCCAGAACTACTCGTGAAGGCCGTCGAGGAATTCCGATCTCAAGCGGGAAAAGGCGCTAGACAAAAGAATCATCGGCTGATCCGAATCAAAAGCGGCCTTTTTATAAAAGAAGGTCACGTCGACCACCTTGCGACCGTCTGTCTCCGTATTCTAAAAACCGGCGCTGACCCAGAAGAAGTTGTCGCCGCTAAAAAGAGGATCGTCGACCTCTGTGGTCGAAAACTTTGGCGGTTCAGAGGAGAGAGTATTGACGTTGTGGGCTACGCCCTCATGAACAAGGATGTGGAGTTGTTACTGCAAAAATATGAAATCGTGCCGGGTTTCGTCTACGATCTAAAGCTATTGAGTCCCGTTAAATCAGCTATCTCACAGCCCAGGGGAAACCCATCGATTCGGGTAGTAGACAAAATCAAAGAACCGGAAGCAACTCACATCGCTGAACTTACCGTTGGAACAACCATCTACCTCCTAAGCCGCCACGCTTTTGAAGAATTTGTCGCGGATGCTAGAAGGTCGAGGACCATAAAAGCTAGATACAAAAACCCCGGCACTCAAAGCTCTTACCTTCTAGCTTTTCACGACAAATTCAAGAGAGCCACCCCGGTGAAACGCGAAAACAACGTTCTCCAAATTATTCGCCACGGGTTTGAAGATGCCAAGTACCTTTGGGTCAACGGCTGGGTCTTTGTTATTAAAGATCGGGTCATAAAAACCTGCTATGAAAAAGGCGAGATGGCCGGCCTCTACAAGAAAGACCAACGAAAATAAAACCAAAAAAACCCCGCTCACCCGGGGTTTTTCTTTTATAAAATAAATTTATAGCTTCGCCGCATGACTCCCAATCCAAAAAAGCGGCTTTATCTCGCCTCTCTGCGCGCTTGAAAAACCCAACACCATCGAAACGAGCGCGTAAATCCTAAGCCCCCAAGCCAAAGCATTCAGTCCCCCATAACCCAAACCCCAGGCCGCCAGGATCCTAATCGCCCCTTGGATGGCCAAGACAGTAATCAAAAGTCCGATCGCCTGCTTCATATGATACTTCACAAATGGGTCGTTCTTCTCGCCAGTTATAAGCGGTAGAAAGAAAACCAAATAAGTAAAGCCAGCCAACGTAGAATTTTTATGTTTTGTCATCGTTCAATTTTAAATCAATTGAGCTCTTTTGCAATCGCCTCTTTTATCTTCAAAACCATCTCCTCACTTATCTTGAATTCTGGATCAGTCTGGAAATTATGCCCGTAAAATTTATCCTCGAAAGCCATCCCTTCGTAATATCGGCCCGAAGCGTATCTCGGCACCACATGAGCGTGCAAATGCCTAACCTCGTTCCCTAAAAAAGCGTAGTTAAACCAGTCTGGTTTAAAAACTTTATGAATCGCGTCTTTTACCTCGTTAATGATCAAAAGCAGTTCGTCGTACTCTTCTTTTCTTATCTCCGACAAATCATCCGCCTCTGGCCGCTTGCACCAAATAACACTTCTCCCCAAATAACCTTGGTTTTCATGAATCGTCACCTCCCAGTATTTATAACCCTTGATAATATATTTAGAAAAATCTTTCATCTGTCTCTTATCTTTATAGCAAGTTCTGGGTCGTTAGTCGAAAGCTGATCTACGCCCAAGTCAATCGCCTTTCTCACCTCCGTCTCTGTATTGCAATTCCTCGGATGAATCAAAATCCCCTTTGCTCTTAGTCGCCCCATAAACTCTTCGGTCAAAATCTGGAGTGAGCAGTGCGCCGCATCAATCTTCCCCAAAACGATCTCCGACTCCGTTATCATATTCCCCAAACGCACCCCCATCCATTCCGGATAGTCCAAAACAAACATCCCCGCCTTTGCTTCCGGCCGCTTAACTTTGAGTCGGTGGATTAAATAAGAATGAAAAGAGGTAAACTCAATTTTATCGATTAAACCAAAACAATCCACTTCCGCCAAAAGCAAATCCAAAAACTCCTCTCCAAAACCCTTAAGCTCCGCCTCATATTCAATCTCCCGCCCAAACTTTTGAAATATCTCTTGAAGTAACGGCATCCGCAAGCCAGCGAATTGTTCTCCCTTCCACCTGCCGACATCTAACGACTTCAAGTAAACGGAATCCTTTTCCAAAAGCAATCCCTCCCCATTGTCCGTCCGCCCAAGGTAGGCGTCATGATGCACTATGAGTTTCTTGTCGGCTGATAAGTGAACATCAAACTCAATCTTATCCGCCCCAACCTCAATCGCCTTCTTGAAAGCCAGGAGTGTATTCTCTGGGTACTTTTCCGAATATCCTCGATGAGCAATAATTTTGGGTTTCATCTATGGAAGATTCTAGCATAGCCGACCCGGGAGTCATGATGTATAAAAAAGCCAGCCGCCTAGATTAAGCTAACATGAATAAGAACCCTGGTTTTGATTTGGTGCCTAGCAAGCGGGAATTACTTGTTAAGGATTGGTTTTAAGAAACGCTCGGTAAAATATACAACACCATCCTTATTGAGATGATCGGAATCCTTATAGAACTTGGGGTTCTTAACGGACTCGGACAAATCATGAAATTCCACCTGGTGCTTTTCCTTAAGATCAAACATCAATTTCTTGGCATCTTCTTTTCCGGGATCAATGCGCCACTGGGTTGGGGGAATAACAAAAACCATCCGAGCTTGGTGCTGTTCAGCCAGCTCGATAATATTTTTAAGACGTAATGCGGATTTGCTAAATTCTTGCTCATCGAGGCCGTTGTAGTAATTTCCCACTGTTTGATCTAACAACTTCACGTCGATGGGCTTAAAATCACCGCCAGCTCGGTATTTATTTTTCGTTCCCAGGTTGGGTTCAAACGGGAGCCAAGCAAGGGGATTAATTTTTAGACGACTAATATTTGACTTTAGGTAATTATAGATTACAGTTTTACTAAATCCGTTTTCTGCTAATCCCCATAAAACATCCATTCGAAATGGCTCATCGTTGAATAGGCGCTCCTCGTTTGCGTCGATTGAGTACAAAACGAATGGATCGATAAAATACAAAATTTTTTCAGTTTTATTTTTCTCTTTGAAAAAATATGAGAGATAAAACTTCTGGGGCAAAACCCCTGCTAAACTCTTGGAAAGATTCAAAAAACTCTTTCCCAGCATCGCCTGGACCACTTGGTGATTATCGCCGTTCGAAAACTCTCTGGCATGAGAAGTGCCTAAAATTACCAGGTCGTACTTTACGTTTTTGGGAATAACAAAAAGGTTGGCTTCTGAGTTTGGGTTGCTGTAATTGCTGAATCCTCTCGACGAAATTTCCAATACCAGAAATGGCAGCAAATTTATAAGCCCAAATATTATCAGTTTCAACGTAAAGATTTTCATAAAAAATTTCCTCGGGGTGATCAAAAAGCGAAATAAATAAACTCACGCTGGATCCCAAACGCCCC
>JBBTYR010000045.1:0-11254 GCA_038078595.1 Patescibacteria group bacterium | reverse complement strand
TTCGTATGGCCTCCTGCCATCCGCCCCCAAACGAAAACAAACGAAATATAATATAAAAAGCATCCCCGATATCTTTCGCCCTAAAAAATATCCAAGCAAAACTCACTAAAGAAAAAGTAGTTGCAATTTTTAAGTATCGATGTATTTCCGGAACCTTATCTAGGACGAGAAACCGAACAACTTTCTCTCGCGCTTTCTGCGTTGCTTTTGAGACGACAACATACAATCCGTGGAGCGCTCCCCACAACACAAACATCCAACTAGCGCCGTGCCAGAGACCACTCAAAAGAAACACTACAAAAATATTAAAGTAATTCCGCCCCAGAGTGGTACGGCTACCCCCGAGAGGAATATACAAATAGTCCCTAAACCAGGACGAAAGAGAAATGTTCCATCTCCGCCAAAAATCCACCACCGAGGTTGCTAAGTAGGGCTTATTAAAATTTTCCATAAGCTTAAACCCCATCACTCGAGCGGCGCCAATAGCAATATCCGAGTAACCTGAAAAGTCACAATAAATTTGAATGGCAAAGAATAAAACTGCTTTAACTAAAACGGTATCGGGAAAATTTTGGGGGTTGTCGAAAAATTGGTTAACCAGAACCGCTAGGTTGTCGGCGATAACTACCTTTTTAAACATCCCCCATAGCATGAGTTTTAAACCACTCACAACCGACCGATACTCAAATTTATGCTTTTCATAAAACTGATGAAGCATATTCTGGGGTCTCTCAATTGGCCCGGCCACCAACTGGGGGTAAAACATGACGTATAAAGCGTAGATGCCAAAATGATGTTCTGTCTTCTGCCTCCCGCGATACACTTCAATCACGTAGCTTAACCCCTGGAAAGTGTGGAAGGAGAGCCCTAGGGGCAAGGCTAGCCTAAGGATGTCTAGCGAATAGTTCCAGTGTAAAAGTCTGGCGAGAACATCCACATTCGCGCTGAAAAAACCGAAGTATTTAAAAACAAAGAGTACCGCAACCGTAGAAAGAATGCTTATTACAAGAAAGAGTTTTCTTTTTTTTCCCGCCGATCTCTCAATTAGTATTCCCGCACCGTAATCGACAACAATTGTAACCGCCAAGATAAGGATATAGATCGGAACGAAAGCCATATAAAAAACAACGCTGGCGGTAAGAAGCAACAGCCACCGGTATTTGTGCGGCAGTAAAAAAAAGAGGGTGGTTACAACCGGGAAAAAAACCAGAAACTCCAGCGAGTTAAAGGTCATAACTTCAAGAGGTAGTGATTCGTGGGGTGCAATTTAAATCCTGCGCTTTTGTAGAGCTGATTGGCGACCACACGGTGACTGCCGCTCGTAAGCTCAATAACTTCCACCCCAGCTTTCTTAGCCCACCTAATCAGTTCTTGAAGTATTTCTCGGCCAATTCCTCGCCCTCGGCATCTCTCATCGACGATCATGTCTTCGATCACGGCTTGTTTCCTAAGCAACGTCTGGCGAACAAAAATCCAGCCCATGCCGACGAGCTCTCCATTGCGTTCGGCTTTGACCACATGGCCGTTTAAAATGGCTCTGTAGACTGATTGCTCATTCACCGTTCCCGATGGATCGAGTTGCCAAACCAATTGTTTTACCGGCTCCGCAGGAAATCCAGAGAACTTTCGCTTGGCAAATTCTAGAGCGGCGCGGTTTGAATCAAAAGCAACCTTGGTAACATCAATATCAGCCAGAGGCGTAAATCTATAATCACTATTTTCGCCATCGAGGCTAATTACCTGCTCCCCAATATCAACTAGAAACACATGGTTCAAGACCGCGTGCTTTTGTCCCTTCCATTCAGCCTCACCAGGAAAAGCTCTCACGGGAATGGGCAACGCCGTCACCCCCAGCTCTTCCTTAAGCTCTCGGCGCATGGCCTGTTCTGGTTCTTCGAACGCCTGCATATAACCACCAGGTAGATCCCAACTTCCCCTGTGGGGTTCTTGATTTCGTTTTAAAATGAGAAGTTCGCCGTCCCGTATAATAAGAGCCGTTACCGTTCCCTTCGGATTATTAAATTTACAGGATTCACACTCACTCATCTCTTCATTGCTCAATATTATAAACAAAACAACCCCCGCGGTAAAAGGTTAGTAATTCAATAACTTTATCAAATTCTAACTGTGGAGAGGGGCAGTAGACCGTCAACTTTTTATCTACCAATATAATGAACATCGAATTCAATCTTATCCGCCCCAACCTCAATCGCCTTCTTGAAAGCTAGAAGTGTATTCTCGGGGTATTTTTCCGAATGCCCTCGGTGAGCGATGATTTTGGGTTTCATCTATGGAAGATTTTATCACAAAACCGCGAAAGCTTGACAAAATAAACGTGCTTGCTATTATAAACCCCGCTTGCCATTGGTAAGGTGCCAATGGGTAGCAAAAACAGCCTCCCGACAAGGAGGCGTTCGTAACTTAAGGAGAGTGTCACCATGAACGAGACCACCACGCCCCCGGGCCAGACGGCCACCGCCTTCAACCTGAAGGTCGGTAAGTATTCAAACATCAACGTTGCCGGCTTCTGGGTCGACGACGAGGGCAATGGCTACCGGGTCTTCCAGGGCGGTCTCCAAACCGGCCATTCGCCCCTGAACGATGTCCCCGCGGCGAGGAATCTGACCCTGGTCAGCCTGAACCCCGGTATTCTCTACGCAAAGGCCCTCACGGAGTGCGCGAACCGCGACATCTCCCTGCGTCCGATGCCCAACTAGTCCGCAAGCGACTAGTCAAACCAATTCCCCAGAGCATAAACGTATGCTCTGGGGAATTTTTAATCTTGACTTTTGTAAAAATAAGTGGTAAACTACCACCTCGGGGATGAATGGCTTCGATAGGGGTAAAGTTCTAAGTTGCGAGTCGAGCGTCGTCTCGTAAATCCGACAAAAAAAATTTATAACTGCCAACAACAAAGTTGCAGCTCCAGCATTCGCTTACGCGTAAACACTGGCATCGCCTAACCAACCGTCTTCTAGGTTAGTCGCGGTGTTATATCGAAGACTGGTTTCTAAACGATGATTCTGGTTTAGGAACAAGACAATGAATCAAACCTTTTTCGCTTCGGCGGAAATACACTCGTAGATGATTTAGCGGCAACACCCTTACACGGCGGTTCAATTCCGCCCATCTCCACAAATAAATTACCCCATCTTTACGATGGGGTAATTTATTTCATGAGGGGGAATTGAACACGAAAGGGGGTCGGGGGAAAACGCTAGGGTTTCCCCGACGAGGTGACCGAGCGTAAGCGAGGACAAGAGGGCGGAAGTCCTATTGGGAGCAATCTGCTATACAGCAGATTGCGACGTTCACTTCCCCCATCTCCATTCAGTTTTTGGATCGTATCCCGTCAGCCTTCTATTGACAAAGTATAGGTAATATGCTACACTGTAACCACAAAACAGTGGCTATTTAACGGCTATTTAACAACAAGAACTCTTATCACTAATAACTTCCCCGAGGGGAGAGGAGAACCATGAGAACCTTCTACTGCTCAGGCTTCACGGGCGTGCAACCAACAAACACTGCCGCCATCGTTGTTGCAATAAATCGTGCTTCCGCACGAAGCCTGCTCGACAAAGAGCTGAAACGGAAAGGCCTTCCCGGCCTGAGGCTCAAAGACAACATCATCGAGTTGAATCCTTCCAAAACTCAGGTCTTAGTCCTCTGCGACGGCGACTACTGAGCCCTAGCCCTACCAACACTCGCCCCATCAGAAGTGCCAAACTTCAATGGGGCATTTCTGTTTTTACATTGCCCCAACCCCATCACCCAATTTTAGTGAGCTTTCGTTCAACGAAAGCTCACTAAAAGTTGTCCCCAACCCAGCATTTGACCCCGGCCGCCATTCCTCTAAAATCAAATCAGATCCTTAAAAAATTACTCCTAATCTCGATTACCAGGATGACATGTCATCCTGACAATACAAGTATTAAGGACCTCCCTCGAGGTCCTTTTCTTTTGCGCGTGTCGCTCTTGTTGCCAAAACTAATTTTTCCTAATAGAATAATCTTTAGCGCTCACCAAGTTTTAGGCTCCAAACCCTCACCAGTAGGAGGTGGCTTGTGAAGAGCTTTGCCGAAACACGAGATTCGTTCCGCAACCCCCTAACCCCCAATCCAAAAAGGGTCAGGCGGGAAGGCAAACACCCAGGCCGCAGGTTCCCCGCGCGCCGTCAAAATCGTCGCGGGATTCAGCCGTTCTACGGCGAGTAGCTCAAAATACCCCGGCTCTCTAAAAAAGCGCTGGGGTATTATTTTTTACCCCCAATATTTACTAGTCGCCATTAATACCTTAGAATATCCACAAAGACTAATAGTGAAAATCAACCCAAGAATTCAAAAACCCCGCCTTAACCACGAAATCACCGCCTCCGAGGTAAGGCTTATAGACGAAAAAGGCGAAGCCTTAGGCGTCATGAAGCTCGGGGAGGCCCTAAAAATCGCCGACGAAAAAGGCTTAGACCTAATCGAGGTGGTTGCGGGCGTTACCCCGCCAGTCGTAAAAGTGATGAGTTACGACAAATACCGCTATCAGAAGGAAAAAACCGAAAAAAAGGAACGTATTGCCCAAAAAACGGCTGAAATAAAGCAAATTCAAATCAGCGCTCGAGCTCAAAAAAACGACCTGTTGATCAAAGTCCACCAGCTCGAAAAATTCATGAACGAAGGCCACCCCATTGAAATTGCCTTGCGCCTCCGAGGTCGTGAAAAATACAACCGGGAGTGGGCCAACCAAAAGCTCGCCGAGTTCTTGAAAATGATCACCGTCGAACACAAAGTTTTGGGCACCCCCAAATTCGGCGGTTACGGACTAAATCTCCAAATTGCCAAGAAGTAACTCCCTAAATTTGACCAACCCGGTCAAAGAGAGTATCGTATCCGCTACACGTCACCCGATCCAATTGCATGATTTAAGCCATGGCTAATAAAAACAAGACAAGCAAAAGTGTCACCAAAAGAATAAGAGTTACTCGGCAAGGAAAACTTGTTCGCCGACTAATGGGTATCGACCACTTCAAGACCACCAAAACCAAAAAAAATCGTCGCCAAAAAAGGAGACCGGCTTCTTTGAACTACCCCGCTAGAAAAATTCTAAACTACTAAAATGCCGAGAGTCAAAAGAGGTACAACTGCCAAGAGAAAGAGGTCTAAGGTTCTAAAGCAAACCAAGGGCTTTCGTTGGGGCCGTAAATCCAAAGAGCGCGCCGCCAAAGAGGCCTTGCTTCACGCCCTCTCGAGAAAATTCCGTGGCCGCAAAGAGAAAAAGCGAACCGCCCGCGCTCTCTGGAACGTCAAAATTAACGCCGCCGCTAGAACTGAAAATATTAGCTACAGCAAACTAATCGCGGCTTTGAAAAAGGCTAACATTAAGCTGGATCGGAAAATCCTGGCCGACCTCGCCGAACACGAACCCGCCGTTTTCAAAAAAGTAATAGAAAAAACCATTTCGTAAGAGATGGCTTTTTTGTTTGTGGCTAAGTCGACCCTAAGGTCCCTTTTTCGGCACCAAAACCACAGAGTAACCCAAAGAGCTGAAAATTCTTTCTAAAGCCTCAACCGAAAAACTGCTTGTTCCAGCCAAAACACGGCTTAACTGCCCTCGATCTAGCCTCATCACATCACAAAACGTGTTCCGAGAGGTAAACTGAACATCAATCAACTTTGCTAACAGCTCCCGAAAGTTAGAAAGCTGAACCACCTCTTTTCTTCTCGCCTTCCCCATCATCACCCTCCCCGTTTTAGCTTGAGTTAGGATAAAAAATATACCGACGTAAGTCAACACCGAAAATTGGCCGCCTCAGGAAATGGCGCCTTCTTTCCTTAATAATTTTTCTTTCTTTTTTGTCCCCAGGGCGTAGCCCCCTACAGACCCATCGGACTTAATTACCCGATGACACGGAATCCTTTTCTCCATCCCACCATGACGATTCAGAATATTACCGACTGCTCGGTACGCTCGGGGAGACCCGGCGCGGCGCGCCACCTCCTTGTAGGTTAGAGTTTGGCCTTTGGGGATTCGCCGGACGACTGCGATCACTTTTTGGACGAAGGTATTCATAAGCTTTTCTTAAAACTTTTTGACTGTCTTTATACTTCCCTAAAATACCCTTAGCTTCGTTAAACGAAAACCAGGCGTACCCTTGATGCTCATGGGAAATTTTTATCTCGCGCTTCGTGGTCTCCGCCATGTAAAAAATAACGATCTTAAAAACCTGCTTACCCGAACGCCTAAAATGAAACCGCTCATAAGCCTTGAAATTTCGTGATATCCGCAAGTCCTTCTCGGCGAGCCCTGTTTCCTCTCTTGTCTCGCGGAGCGCGGCGGCAAAACTTTTCTCCTCGCTCTCAATCTTACCCTTAGCAAAATTCCAATAGTTGTGACCATGATAAAGCACTAAAAACTTGGGTCCTTCTTGAGTTCTTCGATAAACCACTATTCCCGCTGAAATTTCTTGATCCATTTTTACTTTTTTAGTGACTGATATTCGCCGGCGTGTGGTCCTTGATAACTGGATTCTCTACCGTTCGTGGAGGAAAAATAAAATCCGGTGCCATTATGAGCACGAACGCTGAAACAGCCGAGAGGATGCCAGCCATGATGAAAACCCAATGAAAACCCCACGCGCTTGCTACCGCTCCGCCCAAAATACCACTGACCCCAGCGGACAAGCCCGCCACCGTACTATCGAGCGACCAGTCAAAAGAAACCCGGTCTTTATCAACGTGTCGTGAAAACATCGCCGACCAGGCTGGAACGTAAAGGGCAAAGGCCATCGCGTGAATAATCTCGACTAAATACAAATGCCAAACTTGGGTTATAAAGTTATAGGCAATGGCAGTAAAGGCGGAAATAAAAAGCCCTATTATCAAAGCTAGAAAATCATCCCGCTCACCTTCCTTTTTATCCAGGTAAGTGGCTATCGGGAGCTGAAGGAGTGACTTTAAAACCCAATAGATCCCTGCCGCAATCCCTACGGTCACGAGTGTCGCCCCCGCCACCTTCTCGATTATAAACACCGAGAAAACCGGCCCCACCAAACCCCAGCCCGCCAAAAGCGCCAAATCCGCTAAAATAAAGTACTTAATGACTCGCCCAACTCTTAAATCAACGTTTATTTTAATTCTCACTCACTTATTTTATCGGTTTCTCTCGACAAGTACAAACCCGAAAGCCCCGTCTTCGAAAGTTACCTGATACTCCTTACCTTTCTGAACCTCGCGTTTTAGGATTTTCTCTGCCAAGGGAGCCCGAAGCCGCTCTTCAATCACCCGATTAATTGGTCGAGCTCCAAAAGCTGGCTCATAACCTAACTTTGCCACCGCTCGAACAGCATCCTCGCTAAACTTCAGTCCTACCCCCCGCTCCGCCACTAACTTTGAAAAATCATTGAGGTTGATAAGCGCTATCTTTTCGAGATCCCTGGGGAGTAGGTTATTAAAAACCACAATCTTCGAAAAACGATTCAGGAGCTCCGGCTTGAAAATATCGGTTAGTTTATTTTTCAAGTACTCGGCGATCTGATTCATGGTTTGTCCTTGTCGCAAGGCATCATTAATTATGTCCGACCGAGCGTTCGAGGTCGCAATAATAATCGTATTTTGAAAATCAACCGTTCTCCCTAAGTTATCCGTCAACCGTCCATCATCAAAAACCTGTAAAAATAAATCCAGAATATCCGGGAAAGCTTTCTCAAATTCATCAAGCAGAATTAGGCTGTAGGGTTTTTGGATTATTGCCTCGGTCAAAGCGCCAGAAATCTTCCCGTCTGGTGAACCGATAAACCTGTAAAAGCTCTGCTTGTCCTGATACTCGGACATATCAAAACGAACCATAAGGTCGATTGACCCAAACTGAACCTTGGCTAAAATTTTAGAAAGCTCGGTCTTACCCACTCCCGTTGGTCCAACGAAAAGAAAGCTGGCAATCGGGCCCCCGGGTTTCGAAAGTCCGCTTCGATACTCCCGGAGCACGTTTGCGACCGCGTGAACCGCCTCTTCTTGACCAACCAGCCGTTCATGTATTATCTCCTCCAGATTAACGAGCGCCGTAGCTTCCGCCCCTGAAGTCTCGTGAATCGGAATATTAACTTTGGTCTCAGCCGTTCGAATAACTTCGTTTGGCCCAAGCACCGCCTCTTTTCTTCTTTTTGCTTCAGTCAAAGCGTTTTTCAAAAGCTCCTCGGCTGAAGATGGTAAAAACTTGTTCCGGAAATATTTTTTTGCCAGCTTCACAGCTTTTTTAATCGCCCCGAAAGTTATCATCACTCCCGAGTCTCTCTCTAAAATCAAACTCTCGTAAACCAAGAGTCTTTCCGCCTCATCCTCTGTAATCTCGCTAACCGGTATTCTCTCAAAAATCCCGTTAAAGTCAGTCCGCGGCTCCAGGCTTTCGCGATATTCTTTGGGAAAAGTTGCCCCGATAATTGGAAAAGCGTTGTCCATAAATACCGGCATCAAAGCATCGGCGGCCGAGAGATATGCCGTCCCAGAGGTTCGCACTAAATTATGAATATCCGGCACATAAAGAATAATGTTCCCGGCCACGATAACCTCATTTATAATTCTATCCAGCCTGGCCTGAAGCTCCTCGGGCGCCGCTCCAGCCACAAGATTGCTAATACTCAAGGACACTAGTCGTTTGTCAAAAAGTGGCGGCGGGACCTTATCCTTAATAATCTGAAACGCTAGGTGGCTAATCAGAGTTTCCTTACCCGCTCCAACCTCCCCAATCAAGAGCACATTGGGGTTAGCTGATCGAGAGAGCGCATCAACCAACCTTTCAAACTCAAGCCTATGCCCGATTAGAAAGCCCACCTTCTCCTGCCTCGCCAAATCAGTCAGATCGTAGCTATATCTATCCAAGGTTGGTGTCGGCCTGCTCGTCCAAGCCCGATTCATTACTCGATGGCGTAAACTTCGTTTCGGGCCCCTCGTAAACTCCCCGATACTTCCCGGCATCCGGCCAACCGAATAAAACTGCTTTTTTAGAACCCCAAACATCATCGCCTTAGCTAAATCACCGCTTTCAATCTCGAACAAGTTAAAAAGCCGCCCCACAAAATCATCCTTAGAAACATGGGGCAGGGCTGAAAAAAGACTGGCTGGCTCAACAAACCTGTCATCATGAAGAGAAGCAATCTGAAACGCCTTAACGGCGAGCTCCTGAACCGTTTCTTTTTTCTGTTTCTGGTCGCTCGGAATCACCTGAACGCTTTGGTGCAAAAACTCCTCGGTTTTCTGCCGAACCTCTCCGAGCTCAACATCCATC
Source organism: Patescibacteria group bacterium (assembly GCA_038078595.1). Lineage (GTDB taxonomy): Bacteria > Patescibacteriota > Minisyncoccia > UBA6257 > 2-01-FULL-56-20 > VMFW01. The sequence continues at coordinate 1,981 of JBBTYR010000045.1, read as the reverse complement.
CTTGCCAAACCCTCCTGAATCTCTGGTAAATTTAGAAGCTCTCGTAAAACCTCCAAAGACAAACTGGTTTTCGAAATCAAACTTTTATCATACGCCCTCTCCAGGGTCAAAAAGGCGCTTGGCCTCATGAATAGTGCCGCGTTTACCGGGCCGTCTTTCGGTCGCTCCGGAAGAGGCTTATCCGCCTCTCCTCGATGAATAAACCTGTCCACTAAAAAAGTTAAAAACAAAATTCCCAAGTATTGCGCCCACCCAATTGAAGCAAGAAGCAAAGAAAAACAAGCCACCGCCAAAACCAAATTCCCCACGTACCCCGCCACTCTGACCGTGAGCCTCCCAAAAAGGCCCATCTCAAGCCTGGGGTCGTCGAAGTAAACACCTGCCCCTGCGTTACGGGTGTTCATGGAAAAAGTAAACTTTTCACAAAAAAGAACGCGATGATCGGCAAAAACAAAATCCAGGCCAAATAAAGGAGCGTGAATAAAAATCCAAAAAAGCCGTAGACGACAAAACCAATTCCAACTCGAAAAGTTCTAAAAATCACCCCAAGGATTCTGCCAATCACCGTGTAGTCTTTATAAAGCGGTTGAAAAAAATACTTAAGTGTTATTTTAAGGGCCACTCCCCGGTCCAGCTTCTCGAGAAAGGCAAAAAAATAACTCGTTAAAACCCTCGACCCGTGATAGTACCAGTGGTGAAAAAAGTCCAAGATTCTATACCCAAGACGATTCAGAAGGTAAACAATAGCCATGAGTTAATTATATTCCAAAAAATCAAAACAAGCTGACTTGGTCCGGTTTTGGGGGAGTCGGCCCTACTTCTCGTGACGGAATTGAAGCGTTCGGTTCAAAAACACCTCCCGTGATTATGCTCGGCAACCTCAAAAAACTCGCACGGAGCTGATCTAAGACCCCAGTTGATCGAAGAGCTGCGGCCGGGTGAAACATCGGCACAATGAGCCTCTCCTGAACCCTAAACGCTCTTCCTTGATCGCGGGTTATCTTTGCCTCCGGCAAAAAGTAGTTCATGGAAAAACGGCCTAAAGGGACAATGATTTTAGGATTAATTATTTCAATCTGGCGCGCTAAGTAGGGTCGATAAGCCTCTATCTCCTCTAGGCTGGGGTCCCGATTCTCCGGCGGACGTCTCTTTACGATGTTCGTGATATAGACGTCCTGCTCTCGCCAACCGAGCTCCCTTATCAACCTTCGCAACAACTGCCCCCCTCGTCCAACAAACGGTCGTTTAGCCTCGTTTTCATGAAAACCCGGCGCCTCCCCGATAAACATCACGCTACAGTTAACGTCACCCTCGCCAAAAACTAAGTTCGCCTCCCGCAGGGGCAAATCCCGATTTTGAATCATCTCGTGCTCAACTTCTTTTAAAAGCCCAACTTTATCCATGCGTACATTATACAGGAGAAAAAGAAAAACCGGCCAGGCCTCTAAAAATTATTAGTGCTGGCGTTTACTTTCCGAGCGCAAAAAACTATACTCAATAACAGAAGTATTTAAAAAAGTTCACGCTCGGCAAGACAAAAACAAACCTCAACCAAACCTCTCTGGGGGGAAAATGACAGAGAGTATTCCCAGCGGAAGCTCGGCGACCGCCAGAAGCGAAAGACCATCCGCCGAAGGAAAACCCGTTATTCTTACCTGCGTTGACTGCCACGAAGAGTTCACTTTCCCAAAAAGCGCCCGAGAGTACTTTGAAGAGAAGGGATACGCCCACGACCCCAAGCGCTGTAAGGCTTGTCATCACAACCACAAACTCCAAAAGGCTGCCGAGCAAAACCTCCGAACCGAAAACCAGAACCTACCCGATGGTCTTATGAGCCTCTCGAACTATCAAAAAGACCACCCTCGAGCGCGCTAGAAACCAAAGCCGCTTCCCAAACAAGAAGCGGCTTTAATTTTGCTATCTTCGTGTGCTCAATTCTAAACTTTGCACGAACCCATTTTGAGCGGAACGACTGACCCGC
>JBBTYR010000044.1:0-23083 GCA_038078595.1 Patescibacteria group bacterium | reverse complement strand
CCTCCTTTTGGATGGGAAACTGAATCTCCATGAGTTTTTCGGCCAAATCTCTTTCTGGGAGATAGGCCAACTCAACAAAAGCTGTGCGACTGGCACGGATCGTCATACTCCGAACCTCGCCAACATTGACCGAATCGACGAATCCTAGAATGGGTCTTTTGTTCAACAAGCTCGAATCGGCATTCACGATTTCAACCTCGGCATCGGCAGGGATGTAGGCTGACTTCCAACCGGGCGGTTCTCCGATATTGGAACCGACCAAGATTAGAGCCGGGGTGCCAACCAAAAGCGGAGTGGCGCCCATGGCTCGCGCGTAGGCGGTGGAGCCAGCCGGAGTAGAAACCAGAATGGAATCACCGACAAGTTTTTGGATCTTGGTTACGCCGTTAATTCTAACGGTAAACCAGGCCGTGCTACCGGAAGCGCGTTCGGCCCAGGCGTCGTTGAAAGCCAAGCCAGAGTTTACGGAATCGTCACTTCTCTTCGATTCAACATAGAGGAGCGGTGATTGCCAGGCGATGAGGCCTTCGGAGAAAATCTCGCGGATTTTCTCGACTTCGAGATTGTTGAGCAGAAATCCTCGGTGGCCGGTGTTAATTCCAAGAAACGGAACCCGCAGTCGCCAAAAATTTCTGATCGCGTGAAGCATCGTGCCGTCACCACCCACAACCACAATGAGGTTGGGGTTTTCGGGGTTTTCGAGATTCGAAAGCGAGCGGGCTAGAGCTACGGCTTTGGGATTTTCCGGGTCGACCACGATCTTAATGCGCGGACTTCCCAGGTTCAGCATGGTGCTGGCCCTCGGAAGGCGACCGAGATAGAGATTGTGGCGATCGATGTAGGCCTCAACTTCGGGGACGACCAGGTCTCCGATTGATTGATGCTTCAGAATCTTCTCGCGAATTTCAGTGCTTGAGCCGGAATAAGGCGGTTTCAGAACAATAGAGTGCGGTGGCAGATCGCTTGGATCATAGGGGAAGCCGACGCGCTCGGCGACAGCAAAGTTAAGACCTCTCCAGATTTCGGGACCGTGGCCCCATTCTCTCTGAATAATTGACTCCCCTTTTCCACCGCCACAGATAAGATCCGTGCCGACGAAATGCCAGACTTTATCGAGGTGCTTGTATTTTTCGTTCAGTTCGAAGGTGCGAGTGAAATCGTTCCCCTCGAGATCGAAGAGGTCGACATCGAGATTGGGAATGCCCCGAAAATTCATGTCGACCATCGCGGCCCGATCGGTGCTGAGGGTGTCGTTGGTCGTGAGCTTATCTGGGCGCAAACCGCAAGGAATGACTATGACGCGATCAAACTGACTAGCCAGAACTTCTGCCAAAACTCGATGGTGTTTGGTCGGTGGGTTAAAACTACCGCCAAAAAGAACTGTGCGTTTTGCCATCTATCCTCCTTGAAATTCGAACGTTTCAGATTTGGGTTATTTAAAGGTGCAGCTGCTCCGACCTCCGAAGCAGAAAATTAGAACCGATTTGGGGTTGCAATTTTCTATTTCAGAAAAAGTGGGGCCAGGAATCGCCTTTGAGGGGCGATTCCTGGCTTTTACTACTTCATAAATGGAACTTCTTGCTTCTTAGCCGGCAAATCCTCCGATAGCCGTTTGGCTGAAGGTGCCAGCGTTTTGGCTGGCGCGAGCCGCCGACTGTGAGAAAACTTGGAAGCCTTTGCGAATTTCCGAAGGTGAGTTTCCTGGGGTCAGAATCCACTGATCCAGAATACCCATCTCGCGAAAGATCTGCCGAAAGTCCGTGTGCCCGTCATCTACGCCCATACCGGCCACGATATGGGTCTCGGCGCGGAGAAGATCAGCGACGATAGCCGAGACTGTTTTTGTGGTCTGACGAACAGAGTGTTGGTCGTGGCCATCGGTGACGATCAGGGTGATGGTGCGAACGGCGATGCCATTGTCAGAATACTCTCTGGCTTTGGCTAGCACCGTTCCCAAAAGCACGGCCAACTCATCGTAAAGCGGCGTGCTGCCATCAGGGTTGAAGTTGTGCTGATCCATGGGTGTGACCTGATCGATGGGTTGGTAGGGATACAAAACGGTGCCGTTCAGGTAGCGACAGTGAACAAGAACGTCACCGGACTGCTTCGACTTCTTGAGTGATTCGATGATGAGGTTGTGACCCTCGCGAACGGCTTCAGTGTTTCCCGGAACGAAACGGATAGAGCCGGAATCGTCGATGAGGAGAGACACTAGAATCACTTCGGTAGCCGTGATGTTGTCGATTGGGGTGCCGAGCGCGGCTTGGATCTTAGCGCCAATGTCACCCACGGTAAGAGCTCGGAGGGTTTCTTTCGAAAGATCTCCGCTGTCATGGGCAGAGCTTAAAAGGCTCTGTACGCTTGGTTGACTCATCTACCTTTTCTCCTTTTCTCTTTCTGGGTTTTGGGGATTTTGATTAGAGGGTGATTCCGGACCAAGAGTCGATCGGGTCAGTTGAGCGAACCACGTGCATGCCGGCATCCGAGAATCGCTTGAAGGCGGCATCCGCGTCGTCGGTGTAATCGATGACGTTCGGAACGACGACAGGCGAAGTGCAATCTTCAAGCAGGTAGACCTTTTTCGCGAGAGCCGGATCTTGGGCGTTGATCTCGTTTAGGAGGTCATCGATGGTCCAGGCCACGCAGTGACTTTTTGCCTGACCGGCGATAACCACCGCGTCGAAATTGAGCAATTTCTTGATGAACTCGGTGTTCTTCTGACCCACCACCTGATTGGCTTCACCTTGCCTCAAGGCTGGGCCGTCCATAACTTCTGGACGAAGCACTGAGTAGTTCTCGGTGAAGGCATTGCCTCCCTTGATCTCGGGCCCGGTCTGACTGGAACGCGCCAGGTTGTGGAAGAAACAGGCCTCCTCAACCGATGAGGTTAAGGCGTGACCGATACCTCCCAGTATGGCATGATACGGCCAGATGGTAAGCGCGTACTTACCGCTCTTGCTCAAACTTTCGGTGTAGTGCAACACGTAACGCGCGAGATATTGATAGGGCGCGTTCAAGTTGGCGGCCATAGCGGGGTTTACCTTCCAGATGCCGTTTTTCACCTGATCAAACGTGATCATGGAAAAAGGTCCTGGATGCTCGCCGGCCTCATCCACCCAAAAGACAGGATGAAAGATTTGCATGGCGGTGTGGGTATCCATGGTTGGATAGATGCGAGTGATGACACCCAAGTTGCGGTAGATAAAATCGCAGAGACGAACGGTGTCGTCGACTGCGCCACGACCAGAGCGACCACCGACGAAAAGCTCGTGATCGGGAATACAGAAGGTGTTCTGATTGTCGATCACCATGAGGCAAACTTTGACGCGATCGGTGGCGGCGGGAGTTAACCCGTGTTGCTTTGCCCATTTGGGGGCGGCACCAGCAAGACCCGCGTAATCGACCCGCCAGACACTTTCAGCCAAAGCGGGTTTGAAGTGGCTCGGAATGGGAAGTGTTTTCACTTTAGATCCTCCTTTTCGGCCTTTAGCCGATGGTTAGTTGAGTGATTTCGTTTCGGTCAACCACATAGATGCCTGATTTGGTTACAAAAAGCTGTGAGCCAGAATCGACAAACGGTTCTGTGTCTGGGAAACGTGCGGCTTCTTTGATCTGGCTGTTTTCGATCTGAAGGCGAATGATGCCTTCGTCGGTAGGAGCAAAGAGCATGGACCCAGTGGTGGCTTTGCCGCGAATGGTGCCAAGCCAACTTCCGTCTCCATCCTCGGCATCTGCAACAGCTTCGACTTCGCCGGTTCTTGCGATAACAAAGCAATGGTTTATTGTCTTGCCGCTCTCGCGAGTAGCAACGAAAAACCAAGCTCGACTATCTCCAAAAACACAGGTGGAGTCTACTAGCTGACCACGCAAGCGGGTGATTTTGACGTTGTCGTTAATACCACGGTGCTCGGCGTCAAAGACAAAAGCGACGTTCATGTTGCCGGCTCGATAAAAGCCGAAGCCAAATTTTGAACCCACCCAGAAGAGGGTTTGATTCGAAAGAACGTCACCCACGTATTCGTCTCCCAAAGCGCCGCTTTTTTTGAGTTGACCTTCAGCGGCCCAATAGAGATGATCCGCGTTAGCATCAAAGATAGGTAGGTTCTGAAAACTTTCCACCATGATTTGCTTGGGATCCATACCAGCTTCGAGAACAGCGAGGGAGCCATTTTTACCGAGCAGGGTTTTCTTGTCGGAGATTCGAAACCGAATCTGGGGGTCGAGATTGCCGGTAATAACCAAAGAAGAATTTTCCCTCTTAAAACCGTCCACGTCATGATACAACCACTTGAGATTGCCGTTTTGAACTGAGGCATAGAGAATACGCCCGTTAGTTCTAAAGATTCTCGTGGCCGTAACTTTTCCTCTTTTCACGATGGTTTGCCTGATGGCGCCTGGAGCAACTTTTTGGCACTCGGGACAGAGATCCCTAGCGTGTTCGATTCCACAACCTCCACACTTGGTCCAACGCATATTTTCGATAAGCGCGATAGGGAAAATTCCCCTTTCGTCTTTTTCGAAGATGCGGTGGAACCGGTCGAGAATGTCGTCGGGCAATACTCTGTAGGGAATAGCGGGTTTCGGATAGATGACTTCGGAATGAAAGACGGTGATGCGTTTCAGAGGCCTAGCACCATTCGGGATCCGCCTGATTTGATTTTTGGGGCGATAGACGCCGCCATAGGGATCAACATAAAGCAGACACTGAAAGAGCATGGCAGAAAACGCGTACCAATCACTCATCGGATTGTGCGGTTTTACAAGCATGAGGCTCGTAAGCGCGCGATCACAGAGAGTGGGGTCAGCGAACCGAGCCGTAAAGACTCGACACATGAATTGGTCAAACTGAAAACTGTCGGCGTCGATCAGGTAGCATTCGTTTCCAAGAACCATCACGTTTAGGTCGTTGAAATCACCAATCACAACGTTGGATCGATGAATTCCTAGAACTGTGCCGTGAAGATTCTTAAAGATCTCGAGGATAGTGTCGCTTCCAACACCACTTTCCCGAAAACGTCGCTCGCTGTACCTCATCAGGAGTTCGGCCCCTGATAAGAACCTCATGGTGTAACCGACAATTTCTAACTTGCGGTTAAGCGCAAAGTCGATCGGGGTAACCACGTTCGGAGGTAGATTTTTTGGGAACAGTCTCAGTTTTTGCTGATGAGCCCTGATCCTTTCTTCTGCTCCCCTTTGTTCGCGGGGAAGACCTTCGTAATCGGGGTGGTCAGGCGGCTTGAAGAGTTTGAGCGCGAGACCGCCGCCAATATTGTAGATATCAGCTTCCCCGCCCTTGCCAATGGCGTTCGACGGTGAGACGGTAACTCGGCGACCGCCGATCGTGACTTGAGTCATTCACCCTCCCTTCTCGCGACCAAACGCCCGATGACAAAAGTGGTGTCGTCCGGAAGATGACCTTTTTCTTTATCAACCTCCTGCCTTTCCCAGTCGATTAGAGCCGATTCGCGGTTAATTAGATTCAGAGCTCTTTGGAGCGTTTGGGGATTTGTGAAGAATTTATCTTCACCCCAGAACTGACTGATGGGTCCAACGAATTCTTCTTTGCCTGGAATAAATTCGTCTCCAGCCGCAATGAGCGCCATAACCCCATCGGTGCCAACTAGAAATGAATCTAGGTTTTCAGTTGGAAGTGATCGGTGAACTCTAAAGTGAAAAGCGTTTGGTTCGATATGGGCATCCGATCCGACAATCTCGTAACCGAGATACGGTGGGGCATTATTCTCGAACGGCCCGATTTGAATCATCTCTCCATTTACGAAAATAACGCCATCTCCGATTGAGAAGAAATAACTTTCAACTGGAGTGATAAGAGCGCCAACAAGCGTGAACAAAAAATAATCATTCACGCTTTTTGAAAGGCTTGGCCCCATTTGGTTACAGAGGACGCGGATGTTTGAAACAACATCCAGGCGAACTCTTTCCCAGATTGGGATCGGCCGAGGCATGGTGACGATTTCTTCCTCCTTGCGGCCCGAGAAAAATCGGAACGCCTGTTCGAGAAGAAGGTTACCAACCAGTTCCACGGCTATATGAGCGCCAACTTCACTGTAACGACTACTTCCACAGCCATCGGAGACGAGCGCAACCGCATAGCCACCTCTTTGTTGAAAAAAGTAGGCGTCTTGGTTATTGCGACCATCGCGGCGGTGGTCTTTGCCTATCACGCTTCCACCGGACATTTCCAGGTCGTATGGCCTAATTACACTCATCACGCTCCCTCCCTATGCAGACAAACGGTTTTTTAGAAGTTCCATTTTGAGTTATCAAAGGTGCTCGAGCTGGCTTTTAATATAGGAAAAGCAAAGGGCCAGTCGTGCCCACATTTTATACAAAAAATACGACTTTGTCAAATAAAAAAGCCGCCAAATTTACTCGAAATGGCGGCTCTATTTTTGCTCGGGTTCAGACTGAAATTCCTCCTTGGTTCGCTTACGATTGTACCCCCGCTTTCCTTTTTTAGTGCTGTGGGGCTTACCCTTTTGTCTCGGTAGAGGTATCCGGCCAAGCCTGCGCTTGACTCGTTTCTTTTTGCTTTCTTTTTTCAAAGTAACCTCCTTTCTGCTAGAAACTTTATAACTGACAAATGAGATTAAGTCAACGATCTAATAAAAATCTCTTTTAGCTTCTCGGGATTGCCTCGGCCGCGAAGTTCGGCCATGGCTTTACCAATTAAAAATTGCAAACTAGCGGTTTTGCCTTTTTTGTAGTCCCCCACCGCGGCAGGATTGGCTTCAATAATTTTTTTGATGACATCTTCAAGCTCGGCTTCGTCAGAAATACTTTCAAGGTTTTCGGATTTGATAATTTCTTCCGGGTCGGCACCAGTTTCAAACATTTTTCTCAAAATGTCTTTGGCCTGACGACTCCCAATCCTGCCTGAATCAATCAAGAAGCTCAAATGGGCCAGGTGTTCGGGTTTAATCTTCAAATCCTTAAAACTTGTTCCGAACTCCTTAATGAGACCGACCAAGTCGCTCGTGAGATAATTGAACAGAGTTTGGTGACTGGAATTGTCGTCGATCGCTTTTATTTCGGAAACAGACTCTTCAAAAAATTCCGCTAGATCCTGGTCTATGATCAACGATTCGAGTTTGTCCCCATCGAGGTTGTACTCTTTTTTAAAACGCTCACGCTTGTTTTTTGGTAATTCTATTAGGGAAACCTTGATAGCTTCGAGATCAAGGCTGGCAGTTTCAAAGGGGGGTAAGTCTGGTTCCGGGAAATAGCGGTAGTCGTGGGCCTCCTCCTTGGATCGTTGACCTACGGTTATATGTTTCAAGTCGTCCCAGCCCCGAGTTTCGTGTTTAACCTTTCCAGTCTTCATAACTTCAGCTTGTCTTTTTACTTCGTATTCGATGGAACCTGCGACCGCGCCAAAGGAATTTAGATTTTTGATTTCTACCTTCGTACCCTGCTTCCAATTACCTTTAGACCATTTACCCAAACTAATATTGACCTCAACGCGCATTTGGCCTCTTTCCATATCCGCGGTAGAAACACCGAGGTAGCGCAAAATCAATTGGAGTTCTCTTGCAAAGCCCACTGCTTCTTCGGCAGATTTAATATCGGGTTCGGTCACTAGTTCCATGAGCGGAACCCCAGCGCGATTGTAATCCACTAGACTTGAATCGTGGATCTTGGATCTTGGATCACTCCTTCCTAATTCATGTTTTACGATTTGTGATTCATGGAGTAGACGGCCAGTATCCTCCTCTAAGTGAACACGTCTCAATTTGACGCCATTCAAAGACCCACCGACAACTAAGGGCTCGTCATACTGGGAGATTTGATAGCCCTTTGGAAGGTCCGGGTAAAAATAGTTTTTACGATCGAATTTAGTGAGCTTGTTTATTTCGCCACCCAAAGCCATACCGACTTTAATCACAGCTTCGACAGCTTTTTTGTTAATAGTTGGGAGAGTGCCGGGATGACCCAAGCAAACCGGGCAGACATTCGTGTTGGGGTTTTTTTCCTCGGGATTATTCGGAGAGTCGCAAAACATCTTAGTCTCGGTTTTCAACTCAACGTGAATTTCTAGACCGATGGTTGGTATGTAATTAGGCATACTTAATTTAAAGTGTAGATCTCAAAATGAAAAATGACAATATAAAGTTTAAAATTTTTAATAAGGTTGCGGAATACTGATTCTTACGAAAATACGGAGCAACCTCCATTGGTATATACGTACTTTTCTGTATTCTACAGCTAAAAAATAGATTTAATTTTTTCAAGAATTTCTTGGTGGATGGCTTCAATTGAGCGTTCGCCATTTATTATGTGGACATTAGAAAATATTGGAGCAATTTTTTTATAATTTTCCATTACTTTTCCTAGTTTTTCCTTGGTTTCAAAAAACTGAACAGGAAGTCCACGAGAGATAATTCTTTCGACACAAACTTCTGGCGAGACATCGAGAATAAGGGTCTTATCGGGAACTGGAAAATTTTTATTGACTCCGATCAACCATTCTAAATCGCAGTTTAAAGAGCCGAAGGCTAAACTCGAAAAAAAATAGCGGTCGGATATAACAATTTTGCCGTCTTTAAGGCTCGGAAGGATCAGTTTTTCAAGGTGCTCTCTCCGATCGTCTACAAAAAGTTGCTGAAATTCTTCTGGGGTGGCGGTTATTCTGTGATTAAGGATATCTGAAATTTTTTTACTCGCTTCGCTCTCTTTAGTTGGTTGTTTAGTTAGAACAACTTGATAATTTTTGTTTTCGAGATATTTTTTTAAGAGTTCGGCTTGGGTGGTTTGACCAGAACCGTCGGGCCCTTCGAAGACGATAAATTTTCCGGAATAGGGTTGAGTCATTGGTATAGAGTCTAGAATAACAAAAATAGCCCTCCAGGGCTATTTTCAAGACAACTCAAGCAGCCTACAAGTTAGCCCACCCTATCGGAGAGAATGGACAGAGGAAGATTGGAGGAGTAAGAAGTGGTTCCCTGGGTATGTAGGGATCTTCGGGCTGGTTTTCGTAATTTATATAATCTGAATTAGTAAGACAGCTATTGTTAAAAAGTAAAATGCCAACCACTAAAAGATAGATAGAAAAAACAATTGTCAGAAACAGAAAGATTTGATAAAAATTTCCTTTGTCAAATTTAACCTTTCCCATCCAAGTTAAGGAAATAAATACACCCAAGAAGATTAAATAAAGAATGAACTTAGAGGTGGCCTCTATTTCAAAACTTAAAAACTCTCCGCCATACCAAAGTAACAATACGAACAGCACGAAAACAGAGGAAAACTTCAGGAACTTCATATCTCTCAATATAACAAAAATAGCCCTGGAGGGCTATTTTGAAAAAAGATAAATTCTGGATTAACCGACTACATCGATACCCATCGAGCGGGCTGTGCCTTCGATAATTTTTGAGGCGCCTTCAATTGTATGGGCATTCAAGTCTTTCATCTTTTTTTCGGCGATCTCCATAATTTGAGCTTTGGTGACTTTGCCGGCTTTTACCTTGGGGGCGGTGCCAGAACCTTTTTCGATGCCAGCGGCTTTGCGAAGCATATCGGAAGCCGGAGAGGTTTTAAGAATAAACGAAAAACTCCGGTCTTCGAAGATGGTGATTTCGGCTGGAACTATACTGCCAATCATATCTTTGGTGGCCTCGTTAAACTGCTTGCAAAAATCCTGGATATTAATACCGTGGGGACCCAAAGCTGTCCCAACTGGGGGAGCGGGATTGGCCTTACCGGCTGCGAGCTGAAGCTTGAGAACTGTCTTTATTTTCTTTGCCATTTAAATTAAGAATGAATTTTGGTTTTTCCGCCGAAGGCGGATCCGCTTTCGGCGGAGATTTTTTTAGCCATAGTTAAAATGGAATATCTTCGGGTTTTATATCATCTTTGATTTCTCCATCGATGTCAATCGTGGGGATCTCCTCAATCGGTGGTTCGTCTTTATGGGAGTTTTCGGCGGGAGTGACCGGGTTTGACCCTGATTGCCTCTGAGCCCCACCGCCCTGGCTAGCCCGGGGACCAAGCTGAAATCGTTCACAGATGATTTCGGTGGTTTTTCTTTGAGCTCCCTGCTTGTCATTCCAACTCCTTGTTCGCAATCTTCCTTCGATCATAACCAGGGCGCCTTTGGCCATGAACTGGCTAGCGATCTCGGCCTGCTTCCCCCAAACAACCACGTTGTGAAACTCAACCTCTTCTTGGCGCGCGCCATTTTTGTCATTCCAAACACGATTAGTGGCGACGCTAAAACTCGCGACAGACTGACCACTCGGTGTGGTTCTGAGCTGGGGTTCGGCGGTAAGACGACCAGCAAGGATGACTTTATTGAGATTCATCCCGCTTAGAAACAGATCGCGATCTGGGCGAATCTGTAAATTATTTTGTTAGATCGACTATTCATTTGATTAAAAAGTGGTTTATTTATAAAGCGATCGCGGTTTCTAACGGGATTCATAGATTTCTTTACTAATTACGAATTAAGTACAAATATACTCATAGAGAATAGCAGTTTTTTATCTATTCGTATATTCGCAAAATATTAGTACTTTGTAACTTACCGGAGAATTTCTTCAATTTTCTTCTCGATAGCTTCGTTCGAGAGGGGTATGGATACCTTACTCACCTCTTGAATGGGCCTAGGTGATAATGGTTTTAATCTTGGTTTTAGGGTTGGGGTGCTTTTAGCTTTCGAAAATGCGGGGGTGATAATTAGAAACCTCATAACCTCGTTTGAGGTTTTTAGGTTTCGATCTAGAGTTGGGAGTTCTTCGGGTGCCATCTCGAAATGGAAATAGCCAAAATTAGCGTTTGTCTCCTTGTTGATCTTGTAGGCTAAGGCGAGATTCCTAGTTGAGCTTTCAAACGAGATTGCGCCTCCATGCTGGCGAATTAAAGAAGCGATTTTTTGGGCGCTAACTTCATCTTTAACCAAGAAGGATATTTCGTATGATTTCTTGTCGCTAGGTTCTTTTTCCATCTTTTTTTGCTGTTATCGTAAGTTAGACAATTTTTGGGGGTCAGTCAAGTTTTTACTCCTACGCAACTGACTCGGCCTCTTGAGGCATCGCCTCGCCAGACTCTTCTGGGGTAAGAGAAGCGCTTTCCCCTCTCACTCCTTGAGTTGGAATAAGTCGGCCGATAATCACGTTTTCTTTCAGGCCGCGGAGTTGGTCGGTTCGATTTTCGATAGCAGCTCTCACGAGAACCCTGGCAGTATCCTGGAAAGAAGCGGCGGAGAGGAAACTTTCGGTCGAAAGGGCCACCTGGGTAATACCCATAAGCAGTTGTTCCGCCTTAGCCGGGGCGCGACCTTGTTTTTTTAGTTCCCGATTAACCTCCAAAAACTTCGGCTTTTCGACAATTTCACCACTCACGAGATCGGTGGAATCGCCGGAATCCTTTATTTTTACCCTTGAAAACATCTGACGAACAATGATTTCGATGTGTTTATTGTTAATAGCGGCGCCCTCGGAAAAATAGATTTTCTGAACCTCGTTGATGACATATTTTTCAACGTCTTCCTTTCCTTTGAGCTCAAGTAATTCTTTAATATCAAGGTTGCCTTCAGAAAGCTGGTCACCGGCTTTCACGACATCTCCGCTTTTTACCGAGAACATAGTGGAAGAAGGAACTGAATACTCGATAACTTTGGGCGTTTTGGGAGGTTTTTTACCGGCTTTCGCTTTTTCTGTTTTCAGATGGAGGACTCTAATATTGCCCCTTTCCTCAATTTTATCGACAATACCATCTACGGTGGCCACGACGGCTCTTCCTTTTGGCGGGCGGGCCTCAAAAATTTCTTCGACTCGGGGTAAACCGTGAGTGATGTCGGCGCCAGCCATACCTCCGGTATGGAAAGTTCTCATGGTGAGCTGGGTACCCGGCTCACCGATGGCTTGGGCAGCGATGACTCCAGCCGCTTCACCGATTTTAGACGGCTTGTTATCACCAAGACTCAAACCATAACACTTACTGCAAACTCCATAGAGGGTCTTACAGGTGATCGGAGATCTAACTTTGATAGATTCGACATTGGCTTTGTCAATAACGGGAACGAGTGGTTTTGTAATAACATCGCCAGCTCTCAAAATAATCTTACGGTCGGATCGAACGTCTTCTAAAACAGTGCGGGAGAAGAGCCGGCTGCCGAAGTTTTGGCCGACTTCCTTGCCAGACGATCTGGATACCTCGATTCCCTCCTTGGTGCCACAGTCTTCTTCGCGAACAAAAAGATCCTGGGCAACATCAACTAGGCGTCGAGTAAGATAACCGGCTTGGGCGGTTTTGAGGGCGGTGTCGGTGGTGCCTTTTCTAGCACCGTGAGTGGAAATAAAGTATTCAAGAACACTTAATCCCTCTTTAAGAGAGGACTTGATTGGCAGCTCGATGGTTTCACCTTGAGAGTTTTGCACCAACCCTTTCATACCAGTCATCTGGATGGGTTGGACCCAGGAACCACGAGATCCCGAATCGATGATCTGATAGATAGAATTGTTTTTAGGTAAAACGTTCAAGACGAGGACGGCTATTTCCTTCTTGGCTTTTTCCCAAATACTAATAACTCTTGATCTGCGCTCGGAGGCAGTTAGTAAACCGGCACGAAATTGATCATGGACATTTTCAACTTCAGCTTCGGCTTTTCTTAGGATGCTGGGTTTTTCTTTGGGAATAATTAAGTCCGAGATAGCCCAGGTGATTCCGGATAGGGTGGCAAAATTGAAACCAAGAGATTTGATCTTATCCAAGACGTCACTGGTTTTTTCGAAACCCTGGCTTTCAGCGAAATCTTCAAGTAGCTTTGAGAGCTCCTTCTTGTTGAGCGTTCGGTTAATGAATTCATAGCCCTCACCAAAAGCTTGGTTGAAGATTATACGACCGACAGAAGTTTGGAGGCCGCTCACCGGAGAACCAATTGAAATCAACTGCCTTAAGCCAATGACATCTTGATCGTAAGCAATTAAGGCTTCTTTCGAATCAACGAAACTCTTCACGGCCTTTTCGCTCGCAGAATCTAACTGGGTTAGGTAGTAAATACCCAAAATTATATCCTGAGTAGGCATGGCGATAAGGTCACCGGTGGCGGGTTTTAGAAGGTTGTGGCTCGAGAGCATAAGTTCGTGAGACTCTCTTTGAGCCTCTTCCGAGAGCGGCAAATGGACAGCCATCTGATCCCCGTCAAAGTCAGCGTTAAAAGCCGTACAGACAAGCGGAGGAATTTGGATGGCAAGGCCTTCGACAAGCAGGGGTTTGAAGGCCTGGACACTCAAGCGGTGGAGAGTCGGGGCGCGATTTAAGAGGACGACGCGATCTCGAATAACTTCTTCAAGAATTGCCCAAACTTCATCGGTGGTTTGTTCAATGACTCGATTGGCGCTTCTGATGTTGTTGGCTAAGCCCCTCTTTATTACTTCGCTGATTACGAAGGGGCGGAAAAGTTCTAGCGCCATTCGCTTCGGCAGGCCACACTCGTTCATTTTGAGCTTAGGTCCGACAACGATCACGGATCTCCCCGAGTAATCAACGCGCTTGCCCAAAAGATTTTGCCGGAAACGACCCTGCTTTCCCTTTAACATATCGGCTAAGGACCGAAGTGGGCGACGCTGGGTGGATAACTGTTGGGTGCCAAAACGAGCCGAATTATCAATCAGAGCATCGACTGCTTCTTGGAGCATTCTCTTCTCATTCTTCACGATCACGTCGGGGGCCTTTATCTCTAATAGTTTTTTTAGACGATTGTTTCGATTGATTACTCGACGGTATAGGTCGTTTAGGTCGGAGGTGGCGTAACGGCCGCCATCTAAAGCGACCATCGGCCGAAGATCGGGTGGGAGAATGGGCAGGACATCGATGATCATCGACTCGGGACGACTGTTCGATTTGATCATAGACTTAAACATCTTGAGCCGTCTCAATTGTTTTATGTCAATGACTCCCTTCTTTGATTCCGCGATGTGTTTTTCGATTTGCTGGACTTGTTTTCTGAGGTCAAGTTTTTCCAGGATTTCCTTGACGGCTTCCGCTCCACTTGAAGCCTTGAAGACGTTGCCGAAACGCCTGGCTAGGCTGAAATATTCTAATTCGCTTAAGATGACGCCGGGTTTTAAGTCGTTTAGAAATTGTTTTGTATGTGAGGCGGAGGTGGTTAGTTCTTTTTTTATTTCGGCATCTTTATCACTAAGCAACTTAAGCTTTCCTTTGAATTCCCTGTCGAGATCGCCCACGGCTTGCTTCCGATTAGCGTCATCAACCTCGGTAACGATATAGGCAGCATAATAAATCACCCTTTCTAATTTAATCGAAGAGGTGTCGAGGACCAGACTTAGTCTAGAGGGAACGCTCTTTAGAAACCAAATGTGACTAACTGGGGCGGCTAGTTTGATGTGTCCCATCCTCTCTCTTCGTACGATGGCCCTTGTAACTTCAACGCCGCATTTGTCACAGACGACATTTTTATAGCGAATGCGTCTATATTTTCCACAGTAACATTCGAAGTCTTTGGTTGGTCCGAAAATACGTTCGGAGAAAAGTCCGTCCTTCTCGGGTCTTTGAGTTCGATAATTGATTGTTTCTGGCTTGATAACTTCGCCATGGGACCACTTTAAGATCTCATCGGAGGAAGCAACACTTATTTTTAGGGATTTAAAATCATCGCGGCGGTCAGACTCCGAGTTGTAAACTGGCTCTATGTTAAGACAGAGGGCTTTAAGTTCGCTCAAGAGTACGTTGAAGGAAGCTGGGATGTTGGGTTTTTTTATTTTTTCACCTCGAATAATCGACTCGTAAGCAGAAGACCTTCCTAAAATATCGTCGGATTTAATGGTCAGCATTTCCTGAAGGACATGCCTCGCGCCGTAACCTTCGAGAGCCCAGACCTCCATTTCTCCAAAGCGTTGGCCGCCAAACTGAGCCTTGCCACCTAGGGGTTGTTGAGTGATGAGGGAGTAGGGACCAATGGAGCGAACGTGCACCTTGTCTTCAACTAGGTGGTTTAGTTTGAGCATATAGATCTGACCGACCATAACTGGCCGATCAAAGGGGCGACCAGTGCGACCGTCAAAAAGTTTTACTTTTCCGTCTTCAGGAAGGCCAGCTTTTTTTAGCTCGCCCCGAATATCTTCTTCACTAGCCGAATCGAGACCAGGAGTGACAGCTCGATAGCCAAGCTTTTCTGCCGCCCAGCCAAGGTGAGTTTCAAGAATTTGTCCCAGGTTCATGCGGGAGGCAACACCTAATGGATTTAAAATGATGTCGACTGGCGTGCCATCTTCAAGGTAGGGCATGTCTTCGACAGGCCGCACCTGCGAGATGACACCTTTGTTACCGTGGCGGCCAGCAAGCTTATCTCCAGCTTGAATTTTTCTTAACTGGGCAACCTCAATTTGAATTCTTTTGATAATGCCTGGCTCAAGCTTGTCGCCTTCTTCGCGGTTAAATATTTTTACGCCAACGATTCTGCCACGCTTACCGTGTGGCAATGTGAGAGAAGTGTCTTTGACGTCACGGGCCTTTTCGCCAAAAATAGCGCGAAGAAGTCTTTCTTCGGAACTTAATTCAGCCTCGCCCTTCGGAGAAATTTTTCCAACCAAAATATCGCCGGCTTTAACTTCGGCGCCAATGCGAATAATTCCTTCTTCGTCTAAGTTTTTTAATTTTTCTTCGGAGACGTTCGGAATATCTGGAGTGGTAACTTCTGGACCAAGCTTGGTGTCTCTCACATCGCAATAATAATCTTCAATATGAATAGAGGTGAAAAGATCGTCCCGAACAACTCTTTCGGAAATGATAATGGCATCCTCAAAATTTGCCCCTTCCCAGGAGACGAAAGAAACAAGAAGGTTCTGCCCTAAAGCTAGAACGCCGTTGTCGATTGACGGTCCATCGGCCAGGACATCCCCTTTTTTGAAATTTTGACCAACCTCGACAATGGGTTTTTGAGAAACGGAGGTGAATTGATTTGACCGCTTAAATTTTTCAAGGGTGTAAACTTTGGCATCCTTAGTATATTTAACCTTGATGTGTTGGGCATCAATTTCTAAAACTGTGCCGTTATCCTCGGCCTTAATAAGATAGCCGGAGTCGCCGGCAGCTTTTTCCTCCTGGCCGGTACCAACATAGGGAGCTTGGGGTTTCACCGAGGAAACTGCCTGGCGTTGCATGTTCGAACCCATAAGAGCGCGGTTGGCGTCATCGTGCTGCAAAAATGGAATTAAGGAAGTGGCGACACTGATAAACTGGTGGGGAGCCACGTCTATTAGATCAACCTCCTGGGGCGAACAGATACTTGGGTCTCCTTTGATCCTGGCTTCAACGGCGTTAGAGATAAATCGGTTGTTCTCGTCGCGATGATTACCGGCGTGAGCGATCTTGTACTTTTCCTCATCGGTGGCATCAGTCCAAATAATTTCTTTTGTAACAACGCCGTCCTTTACTTTGGCGTAGGGTGTTTCAAGGAAACCAAATTCATTGATACGGGCAAAGCTAGCTAGATAGTTAATCAACCCAATATTCCCTCCTTCGGGAGTTTGAATCGGGCAAATTCTTCCGTAGTGCGAGGGGTGGATGTCCCGAACCTCAAAACTGGCCCTCTCCCTCGTGAGCCCGCCGGGGCCCAAAGCCGAGAGGCGTCGCTTGTGTTCAAGCTCAGCCAGTGGATTGATCTGGTCCATAAACTGTGAAAGCTGGGAGGAGGCAAAAAATTCTTTGACGACGGCGGTAACGGGGCGGAAGTTGATGAGTCCTCCTGGGGTAATAGTCTCCTTATCTAGGATAGACATCCGATCTTGAACGATCCTTCTTAGTCTCGCAAATCCAATCCTTAGTCGACCCTGGAGAAGTTCGCCGACGGTTTTCAGGCGACGGTTGCCGAGGTGGTCAATATCATCCGGTTCAGCGCCGGAGGTGTTATTTAACACTATGATTTCTCTCACGATAGCGACGAGGTCGCTTAATTCAAGAAGTCTGATCGTGTTTTTCCGATCTAGATTTAAACGTTGATTCATCTTAAAACGTCCAACCTCGGAGATGTCGTAACGATCGAATCTTTTGAACATTGAGTCGATCAGACTCTTCGCGGTTTCGGGAGTAGCGGGATCGCTGGGACGCAATCGGCGATAGATTTCAACATACGATTCGGCGACATCCTTAGCTCCATCCTTTTTTAGAGTGGAGGTAATGTATTTAGTCGTTCCAGTATCAACATCTTTGAAGGACGATTGAATCATCTCCTCGCTAGCGCCAAAAATCCTAAGGAGGTCAGTGACAGGAACCTTACGGTGACGGTCAATTTTGACGCCGATAGTCCCGTCAATATCGGTTTCGAACTCCAGCCAAGCGCCTCGGTTAGGAATAATCTTGGCACCAAATAAATTTCTCCCCCGCCATGGAACGGATGTAAAATAAACACCAGCCGAGCGAATCAACTGGGAGACGACGACACGTTCGACGCCGTTAATAATAAAAGTTCCCCGATCCGTCATAGTGGGGAAATCGCCAAAATAAACTTCTTGGATTTGATCGTGGCCAGTTTTTTTATTTTTCAGCCTAAGCTTTACGCGAAGGGCGGCTTCGTAGGTTGAATCCTTATATAATGTTTTGGCTTCGTCATACTTGGGTTCGTCGAAATGACAGTCTTCAAAATAAAGTTCAAATTCTTTGCCGGTGTGATCAGAAATCGGAGAAACTTCTTCAAAAATCTCCTTGAGCCCTTTGTTTAAAAATCTCTTATAAGAGGCAAGTTGAATCTCGTTCAGGTTTGAAATCTCAACCAGCGGTTTGAACTTGCCAAAATTTTTAGTTGGGAGGACCTTGTTCATCTTGAGGTTTGGATAAGATTTTTTATGAAAACCGTTTGGGAGCGTAACAAAAAAATTGGCAGAAGATTCTTCGACTCCGCCTCTCTCTCCGCTAATTCCTATTGTTCTAGCTTAGCGATCAAGACTTTAAAAAGGTTGATATGTTGCGATTGTGCTCCTCTAGGTTTTCAGAGAAAACTGTTCTCCGACTTAGGGGATCACTAAGGTAGAACCAATATGGGGAATCTTGAGGTTCCACCGCGGCCGAAACGGCAGAAAAACCAGGACTCGCAATGGGCCCTGGCGGCCAACCTTTATATAGATAGGTATTATAGGTCGAGTCAATTTTCATGTCAAGAGGGGTCAGCGGGTAGCAACTGGCCCACTTTTCGGCAGACCTTACCCTCTTCGCGTAGCAAATTGTAGCGTCTACCTGGAGTGGCATTCCGACTTTAACTCTCTTTTTTAAGACCCCGGCGGCAATTTTTTGTTCCCCTGGATCAGGAATCTCTTCTTGGATCAGTGAGGCTAGGATAAGGTTCTCTTCCTGATTTTTGGGATCATTTCCTAAAATCGATCCAACTTTTTTGTCGAAATTGTCGATAAAAATATCTACGATCTCTTCGGTTTTGGTGTTGGTCAAAAACTTATAGGTGTCGGGAAACAGTCGGCCTTCAATTTTTTTGTCTTTAGAGAGTCGAATGAGTGCGCCAGGGCTGATAACGGAGGCTTCACTTAAAATTTTATCAACCTCATAAATCGTCAAACCTTCGGGGATAGTGACAGTAATACTACCGCTACCAGCTTTTACGAATTTACTAATTATGGCCGCGGTGCTTAGGTGGGGGCTTAAATCAAACTGACCGGGTTGAATTTTTTTACTGGAGCCGGTCGCGAGACCGAGAATTTTAAAAACAAGCGGAGAGCGGATGAGTTTACTGGCCCCAAGTCTTTCGGCGACACTATCGAGGCTTTCGCCTTTTGAGACATAAAACTCCTCGTAGTTGGCTTTATTTGAAACGGGACTGGCCTCGAGACTAAAAAAAATGGCGACCAAAATGATCGGCATAAATACGAAAAGATAGACTATTTTTTTGTTAATTTTTTCTACCAATAGCATTGATGATAGACAACAAGAAAAAACTTGTCAAAAGACTAGAGCCGCCATAACTTAAAAATGGAAAAGTGACCCCGACGACTGGGGAAATTCCGGTATTAGATCCGACGTTTAAAAAAAACTGCCAACTAAAGGAAAGGACCGCGCCTAGGCAAATAAACTTTTCGAAGTTTTTGTCGGTGTTCGCCGCAATTTTTATAATTTGGTGAATCAAAAATAGGAAGGCGGAAATGCCGAGTATGCCACCCAAGAGTCCCCACTCTTCGATGAGGGCGGAAATAATAAAATCAGTTGCCGGTTCAGTTAAAAACTTGAGTTGGGTTTGGGTGCCCTGGCCGTAGCCTTTGCCAAAAAAGCCCGATGAGCCGATAGCGATTTTAGCTTGATTAGCGCTATAGTTAATACCCAGAACATTCTTTTCAGGGTAGAACATGCCGAAAATTCTGTCTTTTTGATAATCATCTAAATAGAACTGCCACATGAAAATGCCGACCACAAGAAAGACTAGGCAGGCGACAAGGACCCTTTTCCAGGGTAAACCGCTTAAAAGCAAAAACCCTAACCAGATCACAAAGAGAACCGAAGCCGAACCGAGGTCCGGCTGGAGAGCGACAAGTCCAGCCGGAATTGCAAAGTAGCCAAAGGAAGTGAGGATGTTGCTCCACCTAGCAACGCTTAGGTGCTTGCGACTAAAGTATCTGGCAAAAAATAAAATTAAACTCACCTTAGCGAGTTCGACGGGTTGAAAGTTAAACTGACCAAAAACCAGCCAGCTCTTGGTTTGGTTAATAAGCGGTCCACTAAAATAGACCACTACTAAGAGAAGAATGCTTACCGCGTAGAGGATGTTAATGGCCCAGCGGTAGTAAAAAATAGAACGCCAGTCCACAAAATACAAAGTGATAACTGCTACCAAACCAAGAGAGGCCCAGGATAATTGAAGGAAAAAGAGTTCCGGAGAAATACTCCCGAGGACTACCAGGCTTGAAGCGACTAGGAAACCAACCGGAATGAAGAGACCTAGCATAGGATTTTGACAGTTAACGTTTCGAGTAGATTAAAATTTCGGTCGCGCCAAGATCAACATTGTCGATCAGGGGATGGATAATCGAGAAATTCCTAGTTTCGTCTGGCTTAAAGTTGGTGATGACGGTTCTTGAAACCCCCACTTTGACGCGGGCTGGGTTTTTAAAAACGGCGATAACCTCGACTTCGGCGAAAACCTGGGATTCCTCGCTTACAATGTTCCCTTCGGTGACAATGTTTCTATCCAAAAACGATGTTTTTTTGTTCTGGAGCTTAAAGTTTGGGCGGGGAAAATTTCCATCTTGAGTCCAGAGCGATGTAGCAGGAATGAACTCGACTCTTTCGATCTTGCTTAAATCAACTTCTATATTGGGAGCAATGATGGTTTTGATTTCACCGGAATAAAGAAACGACTCACCGGTGATGATTTTCAGAGGAGTCTTGCTCTCGCCAAAAACCCTGAACTCGAAAGAAAAGTTTTTGGTGGCAAGGTGGCCGTTGGGATTTTGAATCTCGGCAATTAAACTCACGTGCTTGCCATCAACTCTTAGGAAACTGGGGTCCCTAACTAGCTCGATTGGTCTGAAGTCTACTGGAAAGCAGAAGTTTCCGCAGACACCTCCACAGTCGATCCCCTCCTCGTTTTGATTCTTTTTCTTGTCAAAACAGGAGGCCTCGGGTTTTAGATATGAAAAGTAGATCCAGGCTAAGAAAAATATTATAAGGAGCAGGAAGGTACCCCCATAAATTACCTGCTTTTTGAATCTTTGCATGATGTTTCAATCATTATAGAGGACAATTTGGGCTTTGAAAAATAAAACCCCTCGGGCGTTTCGCCGGAGGGGTTTTAAGTTAAGCTTAAACCTATTGACTACTTGAGGTCGAGCTCCCAGCTGGCTCGCCCAGGGCTGATTTTAGATCAGCTTTGGCTTTTTCGAGGGTGGCTTTAAAGTCAGAGTGGGCTTTTTCGATAGCAGTCTTCTTCGTTTCTTTCAGGCTCTCGATCTTTGTTTTCATCTCTTCGTTCGCTTTCCTGGCGGTCTTAAAAGCGTCTTGGGCGGCCTTCATGGCGGCAGAGAAATTGGATCGAATGGTTTTCACATCAACTCCGGCGACACAATCGGTCTTAGCCTTATCAGCGGCTGTTTTGAAGGCGGCAGCTTGATCGGTGAAAGCTTTGTCGATTGCAGCTTTTTTAGCTTCTAATTCGGACTTAACACCATCTCGGAAGGTTTTTACCGCCGCATCAACAGCGTCACGCCTAGTTTTAATGGCGGCCAAAGTGGCCTCCTTAAACTTTGTGACGGCGGCTTTTTGGGCATCTGTAGAGGCTCTAGCTTCTAGCTTAGAGAAATGCTCCTCCAGGTTTGAGTCACGGTTTGTTCGCCTATTAGTTCTTTCGGAAAGGAACTTTTCCCATCGCTCTTCAAGTTTATCTTTCCTTTCGCCCCGACGTGACGTAAATTCACCCTTCCGCCCGTCGCCATTTTGACCGATTTTTAAGATTTTTGCGTCGAGCTCGGAGCAAATATTACCTCTTTTATTTTCGCCACGGACAGGAGTTGAGGTTTGCGCAAACGCTCCAACTGGTACTGCCAACGCAAGAATTATTTGCGCACCAAGTAAAGCGAGAATAATTTTTTTCATTTTGGTTAGAGACCTGATGCGTCAAAAGATCGATCAAAACCATCGAGTTCGGCGCTACCGCTATCAAAGAGACTGGGGTCAGTAACGTCGGGAGTTGTATCGTCGCCAGCAACAGAGTTCAGAATTGCGGCTAAAACATCATCGGTGTTTCCGGTCGCGGGAACGTTTGGCTCGTTCTTGACTCCTCCTTCTTTCGCTGTCATGGCGTCTTCTCGACTGCCGTCGTCTCCCGCTCTAAGCAAGAAGAACCCGCCGGCAACGATTACCACAACCACAACTAGCCAAATAATTACTTTATTCATAATATTTTGATCAAATTTTACGACCTTTCGGAAGTTCCATTATAGCATATAGCAAATTTACAAAAATTTAGCAGGTAAATAAAAAGGCGGCATTTTGATGCCGCCTATAAGGTAAAATTCATACTGGAACTTCAACCGCTTGCACATTGAAGCGGAGAATTTCCTCTTCTGATATTTTGAAAACTTCGGCAGGTGTAAGCCGGCTACCGTTTTTCCTACCACTACCGCCAATGGTCGTACCTCCGCCCCAGGGATCTAGTGGGTTGTCTTCTCGACAACTACATTCGGCGAGAATTGCTTGAACCGGAAAGGGTATGAGCTCGGAGACCCGACAAACACTGTAGCTCCACCTACCATCATTTCTATGCTTCGCAGAAATGAAGGCGCGAATGCCGTCGGCAAGCGCTCCTTGTCGGCCGTAGGGACCAATCTCTTCAATCATCGCCCAATCAATTCCCCGATTTAAGATTCGATAACGAGTATCGAGAATAATGGATTCGTTTTCACCGACGATGAAACGCTCGATACGATTACAAACATTCGTCACGACATCTGTAAAAGCCTCGGAACTCCTGGTTTCTAAGCCGCCATTGACTCGAAAACGTCGATAGGGTTCAAAAACCCAGGCCAGCTCGCCCAGGATGGGCATGTCGACCGAGAATGGGAACATGCCAGCGCAAGTATCAAGCCGATCAACAAGACCAACCAGTTTGTTCAACCGTGGATTTATGATCGATTCTGCGACCCAACCATGCTTCAGAAGATACCAGGTAAGACAGACGTCTTCGTCGCAATCGTTCGCGAAAATTCTGGCTTCCGGTTCGCCTTTTTTTCGGAAGAGCTTGAAAAGACCAAGCTGAATTTCGAGATGGGCCTGGGCGCAGGTAGCTCGAGTTTCAAGGCGGGAGACATTCTCGTGATGGTTTAGATTAACGGCTGGCAGACGACTGTCCAAAATGGGTCGGTCAGCCACATAACCGTCGATGGCAATAGAGTATGGCCCCCATTTTTCGACAAACTGTTGCCAGGTTAAGGGGACGTCTTGCGGCCTCATAACGAGGGTGACGGACACTCTTTCCTCCTTGTTTGTTATTCTGAATTGTTAATTAGCAATCTTTTCTGGACTGTGATTATACTATATCTTCAAAATATTTCAAGTAACGACTTTCACGATTTTTTCTTTTGCTCTCAAGCCAGAAATTATAGAAATG
>JBBTYR010000043.1:6540-16379 GCA_038078595.1 Patescibacteria group bacterium | reverse complement strand
AGTAATAAAAAACAAAAAACAAAAGAAATCATGAATAATAGTTCGCAAATCACCACTAATCCAGCCGATAAGAATCAGATATCCTCATCTACCCACCCCCTTTCTCCCAAGGTGATCGCTAAAAAAACAATCTCTATAACTTTCGGCATTTCTCTTTTTGTGCTTACGATTTTAGCTGGGGTAATAGGTGGCTCGGAAGGCGCAGATCTAAGGTTCAACCCGCTTACAGCTACAATTGCGCTCATAGCTATTGTCGCGGTTGGCTCTTACATTTATTCTAGGGTTTGGTATAAAAACTTTCGTTTCGATTTCGGTATTGAAAAAGGGGAAATATTTACTAAAGTTATCGGTCAAAAAACCTCTTACTTATACTACGACAGAATCCAAAACATAAGCGTTGCGCAAAGCATAATTGGCAGATTTTTCAGCATATATAACATTAGGATTGAAACCGCCGGCGAAATGTCGGGAGCTTTTCTAGTTCTAGATGGTTACGACAAAGAAAGTGCTGAAAGTATAAAGGAGTTCCTAATGGGCAAAGCCAAAAACTATCGCTCGAGGTTATAAGTTTTCAATGCGTCAAGAACTAACCGTTGAATCCAAAGAAGAAAAAGCCCTCCTCGCCGAGCTCGAAAAAAAGACCGACCCAGAATCTCTTCGGCTAAAAAAGTTCTTGAAAATGCCGGATCTCTCCCGCAGAGAGAGGAATCCTATTCGCGAACTCGTGCAACGTATTTTAGATATTCCCGACCTAAAAGACTTTGACGTTATTAAAGATCCCGAAATTGTGCCGGGGAAAGAAAGTTTTGATCTTTTTAACTTTCCGCCTGATCACCCCGCCCGAAACCGTTCCGATACCTACTACCTAAACGACAATTACATCCTCCGTACCCATACCACCATCATGTGGTACTACTACCTGCGCCTTCCTGAAATCCAAGCGAGAGTGAAAAGGGGCGAGGCTATCGGGTTGCTTTCGTACGGTAAGGTTTATCGCAAAGACGAAATCGACCGCAACCATATGAACGTCTTTCACCAAATGGATGGTCTCTACATCTGCAAGCGCGAGGAGCAAGCTCTCGGCGTTAAAGAACTTCAAGACATTTTAACCAAAATCGCCCAATCCATTTTCGGGCCTGACATCAAATACCGTTTCAATAAAGACACCTTTCCCTACACCGATCCGAGCTTAGAAATGGAAATTGAAATCGACGGCCGCTGGGTAGAAGTTCTAGGTAGTGGCATCGCTCACGGGAATGTTTTAGACAATTTAGGCGTCGACTCCAAAATCTACAACGGCTGGGCTTTTGGTTTCGGCTTGGAGCGCTTGGCGATTTTAAGCATGAACTTGCCCGACATCCGCCTACTCTGGTCTGAAGATGAGCGAGTGAAGCGCCAACTCCACCTCGGGCAAGAATACAAAGAAGTCAGCAAATTCCCGCCCATCACCCGCGACATCTCTTTTGTGGTTGAAAAAAGTTTTGCCCCTAACGACTACTTCGATTTAATCCGTGATCTCGGCGGTGATCTCGTTGAAGAAGTTTCGCTTTTAGATAAGTATGAAAATCCTGAAAAATTTGGCGCCGATAAAATCAGCTACACTTATAGAATTATTTACCGCTCTAACGAACGCACCCTCACCATTGAAGAAATCGAACCCATCCAAACCAAAATCGAAGCCGAGACCCGCAACCAATTTAAAGGAGATATACGATAGTAGAAGAAGCGAAGCCGGGTAGTGAAACTCGACCAGTTAATAGCGCCGCGAAGTGGCTGTCGAGTTTCTACTATCCCGGAAACCAAAGCGCAGTTCCACGCCGACGTTCGCTAATTTACCATCCTAAATTTCCCCCGCCGAAAATTTTTCGGTTTGACTTTTTTCATGGAAAATCTAATATATCCGTAGCAGATTGAATTCAGAGTCTCACACCATACACCAAGAACCCCAAGGAGGATAAAGTGAAGATCGTCCGATTGTTACCACTCGCCCTGCTATTTGTTCTCATAGCAACCTTTGTCGAAGCCTCCATTAAGATTCCTCTTGAGGTTGGTCAGCCGTCCATCACTCCGTGTGACAGCGTCATCATTGTGAGTGGAACAGCACGCCTTTTTTTGGAACCCGCAGATTTTCAGGGACTTCCAAAAAACTCCAGCGCCGATTCCGTCGTCTGGGCTTTCCGTAGCTCGGACATCCCCGGTGTTTGGATCGTAGATAACCGAGATCCTCGAGAAGGATGGGTGAGGATTGGCGCTCTTAACCATGGGCCATTTGTTCATCTCTCACCTGAAAAATCCAGCATTGAGTGGAACACCAACTGGTGCGCACCGCTTCCACCCGGGAGTGACCGATATCGCCCATGTGATCCCACCGGTTTCTACACCGTGATGGCCATGGTTTACTGGTACGGCCAAGTCCTCCATTCTGGACCCCTCGAGGTGTTCGTGATTGGTCCTCTGCCAAAAAAGTTCTAGCGGCAACATTGCTTGTTAAACCCCCCGCAGGAAAAACTAAGTCACGGCTCCTCCGCTTCACGCGTCGGAGCCGTTCTTTTTTATTTAGTCGTCAAACTTAGTAAAATCACGCCACTAACCGCGAGCACAATTCCCACTACCTGGTGCCAATTCACCTTTTCTTTATTTACTAAAATCCCCAAACCCACTGCCAACGCGATATAACTTTCCGAAATTGTCGTCGCAATTGAAATCGGAATATAAGTTGTCGCAAACGCGTATGAAATCCACGCCGCGTTATCAAACACACTTGAATTAATAATCGCTTTAGTATGTTTTTTAAAATCTCCCGCCAAACTTCCTACGCTTCCTTTCACTACAAAATAAATAAAACAAAAAACCGCAATCATCAAACTCGTAAACCAAATTGTTAAAAGCGCTGAAGTCTCCTGACTTGAGACGCCAATCAAAAAATTTGTCGCTCCCATTATCATCGCTCCAAAAAAAGCATAAAGCACTCCTTTTTCAAAAATCCGTTTGTGATAATGCAGATGAGTGTGGTGTTTCGTCATGGCGAGCACCACCCCCACAAACACCACGATGGTCAAAAGTATCTGAACCAAATTTAATTTTTCGTGAGCCAAAAGTACTCCCATCGCCACCGCCACTGGTAATTCCAAGCTTAAAATCGGTTCGATAATGGCGAGTTTACCAACCTTCATAGATTCAAAAATCAATAGCGCCGCCGCAAAAATCGCCACTCCCGCCATCAAAAGGAAGCCCATCCCCCGAGAATTATTTAAAACTTCTCCAATCTCGCCTTGAACAAAGGGCAGTAAAACGACTACGGCCATCAGGCAAATAAAAAATAGTGATTTCCAAATTCCAATTTCTCGCGTCGCCCGCTGAATAAAAAAATCTCCGAACCCCCAAGCGATCAGCGCCGCAACCGCAAAAAGAATCCCAACTAAAGCCATAGATTCATTATAATCTAATTCGACGTCAATTCTCTAAAGTAAAAAACAGAATTAAAAACATTCTAACATTCTGCAGAATGTTAGAATGTTAGCAAACAAAAAGGCCGTCCCGTTGGAACGGCCCGTTTATGTTTGTTGTGCACAGTTTATTGATGGCTAAGCTGCCTGGAAACCCTCGGTTGAGTTGAAGATGAGGGTCGTTCCATCATCCGGCCTTTGCGGCAGGCCATCGAATGGACCGCCCTTATCGCGGCAAGCTTCGGGATTCACCATCTCCATCGCGCGGTCACTCCGTTCCCTGAAAGCTTTCTTCATGGCGATCAGTTCTTTTTTAATCGCCCGAACAAGCTTCCTTGACTCGATCTCCCTTTCTAGCGCCTTGATGTGTCCGAGCGCTCGTTCCACATTCTCCGCGAGCGGATCAAGAAAAATTGGAATTCTTGCTACCCGAGTTTTTTCGGAGTCTTCGGGCGGCGTTGATCCGTCATCACATTGTCCCATGATTTCCTCCTCAAATCGTGAACGTCCGTTGTAGGTCCGAGGGAAAAATCCGTTGTGCCTCGTCAAGTTTTTCTAGTTGCCGCTCGAGCTCTTCAACATCGACGAGTTCCAGCAAGAAGCCAGTAGTTTCAAGATCAACGAACCTAACCTGTTCCATCACTTCCTCCTCGTGGCGTAAGTTTGTCTTCAAACCCACTCACTTCAAGTTCGTAGATTTCCATGCCTGTAAGCCCGCGCGCCTTTGATACCGGCCTCTTCAGCGCGAATTTTCTCCGCTTGATCGGTCCGCTTGTCCCTTTTACGCCTACGACGAAAAACCTTAACCTCCGAATCCTTCGCAAGATCGGCCAAGGATTGGTCACGGCAAGTCCCGGCGACATTTCTGGCGACCCTTCCCAAATCGGCGTCATCACTTCCTCCCTTGTTTTTGTTTTTCCTATGCTACCCAAAATCTACCACTTTCCAAAAATTTTGCAACAAAAAAGGACCACCGAGTAGTGGTCCTGTGGTGTGGTAAAGAATTAGCGCACTTACCTTGGGCTTGAAAATGCCCGCAGGGCTGGCATGACAGCCGTCAGTCGTGCCACGCACAATCTAACCGCCGCTTCTCTTGTCGCGGGTCCGCCGTCTCGAATAAGAATAGTCCGTAACCCCTCAAGGCCATCCATCATCTTATCTTTGGGTAAACCAACAACTTCACTTACCTTTGAGGTTAACCATTCTGCTAGACTGTCAGCCCTCCAGACACCGCCTGCATTGTTAGCATGAATGAGAAAAGGAATGGCCGGTGAAAGAGCTTGGATCTCTATGACCACCCTTTCCACTGACAATCCCTGCAGTCTTTCAATTTCGTCGACCACCGCGCCAACAGGATTTCCCCGGATCAACTCCCTCCTCGTCCTCATTTCAGACTCCCAGCCGTAGCTAACATCTTCGTCATCACCCGATAAGCTCATTTACTCCTCCTTTGCTACCCATAAACTAGCCCGACCTTAAATTTTAGTCAAGTTTATTTTAAACTCCATTTCCCTTAGAATTTAAGTAATGAAGCTGAACGTTCCCAACGAAATAAAATCTATCGCCCAAACCCTCGAAAAAGCTGGCTACCAGGCTTATCTGGTCGGCGGCTGTGTTCGTGATATGTTACTACCGAGTCCGCCAGCTGGCGGACCAAAGGATTGGGACGTTGCTACTAACGCTACTCCTTCGGCCACCCAAGAAATTTTTCCCGACAGTGTTTATGAAAACGATTTTGGCACCGTCGGTGTAAAGACCGACTCCGAAAATCCGAAACTTAAAGTCATCGAAGTCACAACTTTCAGAGTCGAAGGTAAATATACGGACAAACGCCATCCCGACGAAGTGAAGTTTGCCCAAACCATTGAAGAAGATTTATCCCGCCGAGATTTTACCGTAAATGCGCTCGCCATCAATTTCGCCAAAGGCAAGTTTGATAAAATCATCGATCCCTTTGGCGGCGAAAAAGATTTAAAAGAAAATATAGTGAAAACTGTTGGCCTGCCCGACGAGCGATTTAAAGAGGATGCGCTCCGATTAATGCGCGCCGTCCGGCTCGCCACCGAGTTATCGAGCTTTTCCGCCGGAGGCGGACCATCCTCCGGATGGCAGATTGAGCTCAACACCCGTCGAGCCATCGAAAAAAATGCCGGCCTTTTGGAAACTATCGCCAAAGAGCGCATCCGGGACGAACTTATCAAAATCCTAATGGCCCCCCGCGCCGCAGAGGGCGTCATCCTCTTAGAAGAATTGAATTTGTTAAAAAACATCATTCCCGAACTCCGCGAAGGTTTGGGCTGTGGTCAAAACAAACATCATATCTACACGGTTTTCGAACACAACATCCGCGCCCTCGCCTACACTGCCAAGCAAAATTATTCGCTTCTCATCCGCCTCGCCTCGCTTTTGCACGACGTCGGCAAGCCCGCCACCAAAAGAGGGGACGGTCCGGACTCCACCTTTCATGGCCACGAAGTGGTTGGTGGTCGTATCACCGCCCAAATCGTCGACCGTCTAAGATTTCCCAAAGACTTTGGCGAAAAAGTGGTTCACCTAGTTCGCCAGCATCTTTTCTACTACAACGTGGACGAAGTTACCGCCGCCGGCGTTCGCCGATTTCTCGCGCGTGTTGGTCCAGAAAACATTGATGATTTAATCAAAGTCCGCGAAGCCGATCGGATTGGTTCTGGCGTCCCCAAAGCTGTGCCCTACAAACTCCGCCATCTCCTCTTTATGATCGACAAAGTCAAAAGCGACCCCATCTCCCCGAAAATGCTAAAAGTTAACGGAGCCGACGTAATGCAAATTGCCAAACTTGATCCCAGCCCCAAAGTTGGCTTCATTTTATCTATTCTTCTTGAAGAAGTTTTAGACGATCCAGAAAAAAATACTCATGACCATCTCGAATCCCGCATCCAAGAGCTAAACAAGCTCTCCGAAAAAGAACTGAAAGCCATGTCCGAAAAAGCCAAGGAAACAAAGCTAGAGTACGAATCCGAAGAGGAGGACAAGATAAAATCCAAACACCACGTCAAATAGTTGACGATTTTCTGCTGTCTAGCTAGACTGCTCACAGCAGAAAAGGAGGCTGACGTGACCAAGCCAGTCTTTAGGTCCTGGGGTGTTGATTATCATATCGCTAGATATTCCGCATCTCTTGATTGTCCCGAGTGTGAATGGGATATGTATCAGGACCTTGAAAATCACGAGCATAGATTCGATTGTGTGATCGGCTTTCACCTTGGTGAAGGGGTGGTGCCAGGTCTTATGCCTAATGATCGAAAAATTGGCATCGTTGTAATTGAGTGTCAAAAATGTTTCGAGAAATTTTGGCACCATATTTGGCAGTCAGCAGTCGCATACATGCAGGAAGATTGCAAAAACTGGCCCAAAGAGCCCAAGAGTTAAAAACTTGCGGGCTCTTTTTATTAAGCTTGACACAAGTTTATCTTAAGTTAAACTTAGGTTATGGCTAAAAACATCGTTGGTTTGAAGGAACTGCGTGAGAACGTCGAAGATTATATTTCCCTAGTTGAAAAGGGGCAGTCTTTTATTGTGGTCAGAAAATCTAAGCCTGTTTTCAAAATATCCAGTCCCACCGAAGAAGACTCCTGGGAGACAGTCATTGATTTCACTAAAATAAAGAAAGGAGGCGTGGCAATTTCCGAAATCCTGTCTCGGCTCTAAAGATGGATAAAGTAAAAAAAGCCCTTGCTCGATTAAGTAAGAAAGAAAAAGTGCAGGTCGAAAATATCTTAGTAAAACTCCAGTCGGGAGATTTTCAAGCTCTAGATATAAAGAAGCTGAAGGGGCGAGAAGATATTTTTCGAGTAAGAAAGGGGGATGTTAGAATTATCTACAAGACAGAAAGTAAAAAAATCTTTATTCTCACAGTTGAAAGAAGAAGTGAGAAAACCTATAACCTATAATTTCTCCCCTTGCGATGTTTAACTTCAAAAACAACAAAATTTGGCGCCTACTCACTAACCTCTGGACCGTGCTTTTTATCGCCTTCGTCATTCTGAACTTTGCTCATGCTAATCGCTACGAATACATGGTGAGCCCTATGAGCGCGCTATATATTGGCATGCTGACTCTCTTCGTTGGAACCAAAGAATTTGACCGGTGGCATGAAGCCCAAACCGGCCGCCATTCAGGCGAGATTTTCGTCATCCTCTGGTCCATTCTTATCACCGTCCTCTTTGTTTTTTCTATTTTTCTTGGTAAAGAACACAGGGTTCCTTCAGAGATCGTTGCGATCTATATCGCCGTTTTATCCATTTTCGCCATCACTCAAAAATCAAAACGCATCCATGAAACCCGTACAAAATAAATTATGAAAGTCCGCATTAAGCGTTTCCACAAAGACCTGCCGCTACCCGAACACAAAACGGAAAAAGCCGCCGCTTTTGATTTGTATGCTCGAGAAGCTATGGAAATCCAGCCCGCGAGCATTGCTTATGTTCCGCTCAATAACGCCATCGAAACCCCCGACGGCTATTTTTTGCTCGTAGCCGCCCGAAGCTCCACTCACAAAAAAGGCTTGCTTCTTGCAAACGGCATCGGCATCGTGGATCCAGATTATTCCGGAGATGAAGACGAGCTCAAAGCCGCTTACTATAATTTCACGAGCAAACCCGTTTTGGTTGAGAGGGGTGAGCGTATTGCCCAAGGCACTTTCGTAAAAATTGAAAGAGCCGACTGGCACGAGACAGATGTGTTAGGTAACAAAACCCGCGGCGGTTTCGGCACAACTGGCAAGTAATTAAGTTGTCGGGCTGCCGGGAATCGAACCCGGTCTTCACGAACCCGAATCGCGCGTACTACCGGTATACTACAGCCCGAATCTCCGAGTGAATTCTAGAACATTTTGCTAAAATTACAAAAATGATCAAAGGCGTTGACTACATCGGTGTAACCGTTAGTTTTTTCTGTCATGACGGAAAAGGAAATTTTATTTTTGCCAAGCGTAGCAAAAATGCCCGTGACGAACACGGTAGATGGGACAATGGCGGTGGCGGGTTAGAGTTTCGCGAAAATGTCGAGGATAGCCTGAGGAAGGAAATTAAAGAAGAATACTGCACCGATGTTCTAGATTATGAATTCCTTGGTTATCGAGAAGCTCATCGGGAAGATAACGGTAAGAAAACACACTGGATCTCACTCGACTTCAAAGTTCTCATAGATCCATCTCGGGTGAGGAATGGGGAGCTCCACAAATTCGATGAAGTTGGTTGGTTCAAACTAACTAAATTGCCCGATCCAATTCATTCTATGTTTCCCGTAGCTTTTGAAAAGTACAAAGATAAATTAATGTGTGAAACGTCGCAAACTCACAACTCTTCAAATTTACCCGGAGTTAAAAGTGGTATAATCTAGGCATGGAAACCAACATTTTGCTAATTGTTTTTCTGTCTCTTATCGGCGTTATAAACACGAGCTACCTAAGCTACCACGCCTACAAAAAAACTCCCGTGAAATGTTTATTTTTCCCGCCCGAGTGGTGCTTGAAAGTTCAGCAGAGTAAATTTAGCCGCACGCTGGGTGTTCCCAATGCTTACGCTGGGCTCGGTATGTACCTTGCGCTCCTGATTCTAAGTCTCATGTTCGTGTCCGGCGCCATCACAGACTTTACCCCGATTTCTGGAATCATCTGGATTGGTTTCCTTTTTTCAATGTACTTCACTTTTATCCAGGCTTTCGTCCTTCGTGCCTTCTGCACCTGGTGTGTCGTCTCCGCCATCGAGTTCACCCTCCTTTTGCTCACCACGTTGTTTATGAGGTAGAACCCAGAGCATGAAAAAACAAAACAGGGCCAGTCCCCAATCTGTAACTTTTGCAAAAGGAGCCCGTAGTACCTAACAACAAAGCGAAATCTCGCGCTAAAATCGAGAAAATAAAAAAGGTCAAAAACAGTAAAAATATAAAAATGCAAAAATACATAGTTTCGTTTCTAGTTTTAGCCCTAGGTTTTGGGGCCATTACTCCGGTCGGTGTTTCTGCCCAAACCTCGACCGCCCAGACCCAGTTGCAAATGATTAACCAGCTGACCCAGCAGATCCTTGATCTACAAAACCAGATCAAAGCGCTCCAAAAAAAATCAGTCGAGCTTCAAGTTGAACAGCAAGGCCAGGTTCTGGAATTGTTAAAAAGCTTAAGGCAAGGATCTTCGGGCGACGATGTTACCGTTCTCCAGGTGCTTTTAGCAGCTGACCCTAATATATATCCCGAAGGTTTGGTTACGGGCTATTATGGTCTTTTGACATCCAAAGCCGTGATGAAGTTTCAGTCTAAACACGGTATTGATCAGCTTGGTATCGTTGGTCCTAAGACTTTGAAAAAACTAAATGAGTTTCTTAGGGAAAATCAGTTAACCAAAGCCGAAAAAGCCCA
>JBBTYR010000043.1:0-6440 GCA_038078595.1 Patescibacteria group bacterium | reverse complement strand
TGGCTCAAAAAGAACGACAAGTCTATCGTTCCAATCTGTCAGGTTTTGCCGCCCGGTATTATTAAGAAAATCGGTCCCCAGCCCACCTCAACTCCGGATACCACGACCCCAGCCATCTCTTCTCTCGCTGTCACCGGCACTACCACCTCTGGAGCCACAATCAGCTGGGCCACGAATGAAACCGCCACCACCAAAGTTTACTATTCAACCTTCTCACCAGTCACCGCCCTTTCCCCCACAACCGAAAGTACTCTGTTAGTGACCAGTCACTCAATGAGTCTCACTGGCCTCACTGCCGCAACCACCTACTACTACATGGTTGAATCAAAAGATGCCGCTATGAACAAAGTAACTTCAAGCCAGAGTTCGTTTACCACCGCCACCCCCGCAGCCGATACATCGGCGCCCACAATTTCTTCGATCAGTGTTACCAGCATTACCGTTTCTGGCGCGACCGTAAACTGGACAACTAACGAGCCAGCTAAAAGCAAAGTTTATTTTGCTACCAGCACACCAGTTGGCTTATCTACCGCCACCTCGGTAGCTATGACGGCACTTGTTACGAGCCACTCCGTTGCCCTAACCGGCCTGAGCCAGCTCACTAATTACTACTTTTTGATTGAAACGGAAGATGCGGCCGGCAACAAAACCACGTCCGGTGAGAATGTCCTTACCACTGCCACCCCCGACATAGCCACCCCCGCGGTTTCCGCCGTGAATGTTTCTAACCTTTCTTCAACTAGCGCATCAGTTGGCTGGGTCACCAACGAGTTTGCCACAAGCAAGGTCTACTACGGCACCACTTCGCCGTTGAATTTGGGAGCAGCCGCATTTGTCTCTCCGCCAGGCAACTTTATGACCCACCTCGTTAATCTTACTGGTCTTGTCGCCTCCACCACTTACTACTACGTAGTTGAATCCAAAGATGTTGCTATGAATGCTGGAACCTCGATAGGAGCAAACTTCACGACCACTCCATAGCCGAAACCCCCGAAACCATGAAAATAGCCCACAAACCCCCGCCGAGAAGGGGGTTCATTGGGGTGTATTGACATAATCAAAATCAAGTATTATAATTGAACCTAAACTAAGAGATGTGGTCGAATTTCTAGCATAACAAGACAAATTAATGACAGGAACAATCAAAACGCTCACGGATAGAGGCTTTGGATTCATTTCTCGCGAAGGCGAGGAAAAGGATCTTTTCTTCCACTCCAAGGAGCTTAATGGTGTAACCTTCGATGAATTAAAAGTTGGCGATACCGTCACCTTTGAAATCGTCAATGGCGAAAAGGGCCCAGCCGCTACAAACGTCGCGCGAGCCTAAAACACTATTTTCAAAAAACCGTCCTTTGGCAAAACCAGGGGGCGGTTTTTTGTTTGTAAGGTTTGGTGGGGCTATCAGCAAATTCAATTGACAGTTTCATAGAGTTAACTATCATTAAATTACAACTTAATAGTTTATCTTGAGTGCGGCGAGAGTTCTGGCTCGATGACCCGCCAGCAACCGCTCTTTGCAAAAAAGAGAAGGTGCTAAATCCAGCCTCATCCCGAAAGGGCCCGAGGAAAGATAAGGTCGTCGAAACTTATATCTTCCTCGCGGAAGATTTTTATTTTCCGACGAGCTCCGCCGGCTAGCGGAGGCGAGGAAGCGCCAAGCCCGCTAAGTCGAAGAATTACAAAAACATCTACCAATCCATGTTTTACAAACCAAATATTTTTACTGTCGAAAGTGTTACCTCCGGTCATCCGGATAAAGTTTGCGACCAAATCTCTGATGCCATCCTAGACGAGTGTCTTAAACAAGATCCAAAAAGTCGTGTTGCCGTCGAAGTCATGGGCTCCCACGGTCTTTTAGTTATCGGCGGCGAAGTTACCACGAGCGCTAAGTTTGACGCGGCGGAAATTGCCAAGAATGTTTACAAAAATCTTGGCTACGCCGATGATCTCAAAATTATCTCTCACCTCGTTAGACAATCACCAGACATAGCGCAAGGCGTTGACACGGGTGGGGCAGGGGATCAAGGCATTATGTATGGCTACGCCGAAAATAATCCGGGAAGCGAATTTATGCCCCGAAGCGTTTTCCTGGTGCATGCCTTAACCAAAGGATTAGAGAAGATGAGAAAGAGCGGGAAGTTTAATTGGCTAGGGTCCGACGGCAAAGCCCAGCTCACCGTTCACGGCGACAAAATCAAAACCGTTCTGGTCAGTTGTCAGCACGCCGAAAATATTTCCCAAGCCGAAATCAAACAGGCTTTAATCGATAACCTTATAAGGCCAATTATTGGCCACCTAGACGGCGTTGAAATCCTCGTTAACCCTACGGGCAAATTTGTGATCGGTGGCTTCGCTGGTGATGCTGGCCTCACCGGTCGCAAAATCATGGTCGACACCTATTGCGGCTTAGTGCCTCATGGCGGCGGCGCTTTTTCCGGTAAGGATCCAACCAAAGTTGATCGTTCGGCTGCCTACATGGCCCGTTTTGTGGCTAAGAATTTAGTGACGAGCGGCCACGCCGAAAAGTGCTTAGTTTCCGTCGCTTACGCTATTGGCCGAGCTGAACCCTTAATGGTTGAAGCGCTGAACGAAAAAGGAGAAAGTATTGCAAGTTTGGTCAACCAAAAATTCGATTTTCGGCCCAAAGCTATCATTGAACGTCTCGATCTTCGAAAGCCAATCTATCTCCAAACGGCCGCCTACGGTCACTTTGGCAAAGCCGGTCTTCCCTGGGAATCAATCGAAAACATCTAATTTGCTAGAATTAGAATATGGACAACAAATCAAAAACCATCCTCGGTTTATTGAGGATTGGTATGGGTTGGATTTTTTTGTGGGCGTTTGTCGATAAACTTTTAGGGCTCGGTTTTGCCACCGCACCCGAAAAATCATGGTTAGCTGGTGGCTCGCCGACTACGGGTTTCCTCAAGTTTGCCGCCAAAGGTCCTTTTGTAGAAATTTTTCACGCGATGGCGGGGAATCCGATTGTCGACTGGCTTTTTATGTTGGGCCTCTTGCTCATTGGGTTAGCATTGCTGCTTGGAATCGGGGTTCGCATCGCCGGCTATTCGGGCGCGCTCCTGATGCTCTTTATGTATCTTGCGAGTATTCAGCCAGAAAATAACCCACTACTTGACGACCACATCATCTACGGCCTCTTGCTTCTGCTCTTTGCCGCAACTGGCGCCGGCAAGTGTTTAGGATTTGGGAACGCCTGGGCCAGAACTTCACTTGTTCAAAAAAATCCGATTTTGGAATAGAAATGACGGAAATCAGTCTGTCTCCAAACCGCCACCTACGGCCATTTTGGCAAAGCCGGTCTTCCCTAGGAAGAGGTTATTAACTTACAATTTAATTTATGGAAATTACCCTCAAAACCATCGGCTTTGCTAGGAATCAGGAAACTGACCACTTCGGCGGGTGGGGTAAAGTTGTCACTGATCTTGTCATCAAGGATGAATACCGAGATGCCCTCACGGGGCTCGAAGACTACTCGCATGTTTTTGTAATTTACTGGATGCACAACGTGAAAACCTGCGACATTCGCCACGTGCCACAGGGAAAAGTTGGCGCGGTGCCGGAAGTGGGAATTTTTGCCTGTCGGTGTCCTCAACGTCCTAATCCAATCGGTTTATCTTTGGCAAAAATTGTGAGTATTAAAGGTAACCTTGTAACCGTTCAGAGTCTCGACGTGATTAAAAACACACCCATTCTTGATTTGAAACCCTACACTCCGCAGTACGACAGCGCGGTTGATGTAAAAATTCCAGAGTGGGTAAACAAACTGGAATACTAAATTTTCCTATTAACAACTCTCGTAGATTAATATGTTACAATCTTCAAGGAACAACTAACTCTAATGAACCCTTTGATTGGTATCCACATCGCTCTCGGTGAACTCGGCGCCCTAGCCTTCCTTTGGACTTTGGTTGAACTTTTGAATCCAACCGAAGCCAGGATCTCAAGAGCTAGAAAAGTCGCCCTCGTTGGTGTCATCATGCTTTTCGCCGCATGGCTCGTCGGCGGTTTTTACTATGTTGATTACTACGGCACTAACGTCAAGCCCATTATCAAAGAAGGCCCAACTCCTTGGGCCCACGGCGTAATGATGGAAACCAAAGAGCACGTCTTTCTATTTCTCCCATTCCTCGCCATCCTCTCTTGGTCGCTAATCAAAAAGTACGGCGGTGCGATAATCAACGACCAAGGCGTGAGAATCTCCATAGTTTTACTCTGCGGGCTCATCGTTCTCCTTGCTTTCTCAATGGCCGGCATGGGCTACCTTATCTCAAGCGGCTTCCGCGGTGCCATAGAAACCAACCTTACTCCGCCACTCTAATGACTAAAAATATCACCGCCCTTATTTATGCGACAGTGGGCGTTATCTGGTTTACGGTGCTGGTTACTATTTCGGCTGAGTTTTCGGAGCCGTTCAAAAATTCCCTGAAAGCGATCACCGGTCATCACTGGACTACCAAGAGTGTTTTTTCGGTTATCATGTTTTTCCTCCTCTACTTCGTGTTTATTAGAACTAAGGAATCCGAAAACATCAAAAAAAGCATTAACTTCGTTTTGCTAAATACCATCGTGGGTGGGCTGGTTCTCTTTATCTTCTTCATCTGGCATTTCTTACAGTAGGCTGGGTTCCGAAAAACCGACTCCCGTTCCTTGATTTAGCCAGACTCGGTGCGGCTCTCCTTTGTGAAAAAATTTTGGTCAGATAAAACAGTGTTGTATACTTTAGTTATGAACAAAAAAAGAAAAGTGGCCAAAAAGAAGCACCGAAAAAATAGCGGTAAAAATATCTCCCTCCGCCATAGATAGCACTCATCATGAAAGAGAAAATTCATGGATTTCTAGATTTTATCCGCGAACAGGGAGTTGTGGGCTTGGCTGTCGGTTTTATTCTGGGCGGCGCCGTTTCAAAAATGGTGGCTTCGCTCGTGAGCGACATTATCAATCCGCTCCTCGGCGTTAT
The DNA here is from genome assembly GCA_038078595.1 of Patescibacteria group bacterium. Lineage (GTDB taxonomy): Bacteria > Patescibacteriota > Minisyncoccia > UBA6257 > 2-01-FULL-56-20 > VMFW01. The sequence goes on along the minus strand of JBBTYR010000043.1, from coordinate 1,462 downwards.
TCTTGGATCAGCCGGAGAGTTGAAAGACGCCGCCTTAGTTGTCGGCCCCATTAAAATCCTCTGGGGGAGTTTTGTGACCACCGTGATCGACTTTATTGTCATTGCTCTTGTTGTCTATTTCGGCGTGAAACTCATTGGCCTTGATAAGCTAGACAAGAAAAAACAGCAATGAAACATTTTGGCCGTTCTTTTCTGCGCTATATTTTTTGGGCCATCGCGGTTTCCCTAGGCTTAATTTTATTTCAAATTTGGTACTTCCGATTTTTAACCGGATCCTAAACCGCCCACTTGCGTTTTTATCCAAATAGTGATAGGATACACCGACTATGAATAACAACATCGGGTCCTCAAGAAATAATAAAAAATCCCGACAAGGGAACGTTAAGTCGATTATCACCTGGGTGATTGTGATAGCCGTAGTCGCTGGTTCAGTTGGCTCCATGCTCTTTGTTGGCGGTGGCAATCCTGCCGGTAATCAAACGGCCATCTTAACTGACAGTATCTCCCAAAACGACTGGTTTTTGGGCAAAAACGACGCCAAAGTGATTTTAGTTGAATACGGAGACTATCAATGTCCCGCTTGCGCCGCCTACCACCCATTCACTAAGCAAATAGTCCAAGAATTTGGTGATAACATCTCCTTCGCCTACCGCCACTTCCCCCTTCGCTCAATTCACAAAAATGCGGACATCACCGCTCAAGCGGCTGAAGCCGCTGGCAAGCAAGCTAAGTTTTGGGAAATGCACGACCTGCTCTACAAAAACCAGAAATCTTGGGAAAGTGCCAACAATGCCGAAGAGATCGTAACTGGCTACGCCAAATCTCTGGGGTTAAACATCGATCAGTTCAAGACCGACCTGCACTCCAAGATTGTGAAAGATAAGGTTGAGGCCGACTTCCAAAGCGGTCTTCGCGCCAAAGTTCAAGGCACCCCCACCTTTTTTGTAAACGGCAAGAGTATCCAAAACCCCCTAAGCTACGATGAATTTAGAACCATCCTTATCAAAAACGGCGCTACTCCCCAAACCGTTAGTCAGTAGAGCCCTAGCGATCGCGTTTCTCACGATCGCTTTTTTGGGTTTCCTAGACGCGACCTATCTGGCCGTTGAACATTTTCGCGGCGTCATTCCGCCCTGCACCATTATAGAAGGATGTGAAAAGGTGACCACGAGCGAGTACTCGGTCATTTTGGGTGTGCCAGTAGCGCTTTTAGGTTCCATCTATTATTTTCTAGTCATCGTGCTCTCAATCCTGTTTTTTGACCGGAAGAACGAAAAATATTTCCTCTACGCCTCCTACTTAACTATTTTCGGCTTACTCGCGGCAATTTATTTTGTTTTCATCCAACTCGTTATCATCAAAGCCATCTGCATCTATTGTATGTTCTCGGCCCTTACCTCAACCCTTCTCTTTATTCTCGGTCTTTTAGTTGTTCTCAAATCCCGCCGCTCCGTGTAAAATA
>JBBTYR010000042.1:0-4439 GCA_038078595.1 Patescibacteria group bacterium | reverse complement strand
ACACCGAAAACGAGAACTTTAGTCATGCCGTCTGACTACTTTTGGGATCGCATCAGTGGAAAAATGACGGTTTCACGGACGGGCTTGTCTAAAATGATCGCAAAGAGACGCTCGGAGACACCAAAACCAGAGGCGGGCGGCATGCCGTATTCCAAGGCCTCTAGAAAGTCGTCGTCTTGGATTTGAGCCTCTTTATCCCCCGCTACCCTCAACTTCATTTGCTCCTCAAACCTTTTTCGCTGATCGATGGGATCGTTTAACTCGGAGAAACCTTTACCCAACTCGGTGCCGCCAGCCATAATCTGGAACCTTTCAACAACTCGATTGTCTTTTTCAAATCGCTTAGCTAGGGGTTCGATTTCAACGGGAGGATTTATCAGAAAACATGGCTGGACCAATTTTGGCCTCACGGTTTTTTTATAGATCAGATCAATGAGACGTCCCTTGCCAAAACTTTTCTCCGGCTTCAGACCCAGACCTTCGGCATATTTCATTAGCTCTTCTTTGGTTACGTTCAAGGGGTTTAACTTGTTGGCTTTTTCAAATTCTTTAACATAGTCCACCACTCCCCACTTTTTGCCCCAGTTTATTTTCTGGCCTTGGTAGGTAGTGGAGAGCGAGCCGGTGGTTTTTTTGATAACGGTTTTATATAGTCTTTCGCTGAATTTCATGAGTTCGGTGTAGTCGCTGTAGGCCCAATAAAACTCGAGTTGGGTGTAATCTTGGAGGTGCTCGCGGTCAATGCCTTCGTTCCTAAAAATCCGACCGATTTCAAAAACCTTTTCAAAACCCCCGACAAGAAGCTTCTTTAGCGGGAGCTCGAGGGAGATTCGAAGATAAAAATCGGTGTCAAGAGCGTTGTGGTGGGTTTTAAACGGTTCGGCTTCGGCGCCACCAGGGATGGCCTCGAGAACCGGGGTTTCCACCTCTAGGAAGCCAGCGTTACCGAGTTCGTTTCTGAAGGTGGCCCAAAAGACAGCTTTCTTTCGAAAAATCTCTCTGGCTTCGGGAGCGAGTAGAAGATCGAGGTACCGTTTGCGCAGCCTGGTTTCGACGTCTTCAACCCCAAACCATTCAGTCGGGAGAGGACGTATGCTTTTAGTTAGGATCTGGACGCTTTTAGCCTCGAGACTTTTTTCGCCACGTTTGGTTTTAAAAAGGAATCCGCTCACCGAGACAAAATCGCCCCGATCGATAACTTTTTTGAGGAGATGAAAATCCTTGAGGGTGGCTTTTTTGAGCAGGATCTGAATTTGCCCGCGCTCGTCTTTCAGATCCCAGAAAATCAGCCCTCCTTGGTCTCGGATACTCCAAATTCTACCAGCGACGAAAACATTCTTTTTAGTCTTCTCTAAGCTAGGAAATTTTTCGAGGACAGTAGAAATAGCGATCACCTTTTTGGTTCTCGCCGGATAGGGGTTAACCCCTGAACCTTTTATATCCTCAAGTTTTTTTAGGCGTTCTTTGATGAGCTCGTTTAACATGGGACGCGTGGCATGTAGCACGAACCATGTAACACGAATCACGAAAACTCGTGTTACACGTTACATGATATATGTTATATGGTTATTACTCTATCTTGCTGATTTCATAAGTAACTTCACCGCCAGGAGTTTTAAAATTAACTTTATCACCAACCTTGTGGCCCATGAGCGCTCGCCCCAGGGGAGATTCGTTTGAGATTTTGCCTTTTTCTGGCTCGGTTTCACTTGGGCCAACGATTGAATATGAATAGGATTGTTTGTCCTTTGATACGGTGACAAAACAGCCAACTTTTACTTCATTCGCATCTTTGGTTTTTTCAATGATTGCGGCACGTTTTAGCATATCCTCTAATTCAAAAATTCTCGCTTCAACACGAGCTTGCTCCTCTCTGGCTTCGGTATATTCGGAGTTTTCCGACAGGTCGCCATAGTCTTTGGCGTTTTTTAGCCGCTCGGCAATCTCTCCCCTTTTTTTGGTTTTGAGCTCGGCAAGTTCTTCGCGGAGTTCCTTGAGTCGATTCTCGGTTAGATAGTATTTGTCCATATTATTACAGAGATTATAGCTTTTTTTACCCGTAGTAGCAAGTAGTTTTTAGGGTTCTAAACCCTAGGACACATAAACTGAAACTTCTTTGATGTTAAAGTTGTTTTTCTTAGCCGCCAGGAGGATACTTAAATTAGTGAAATGTTTAATGGGTTTCAGGTCGGTAAAAATCTTTTCTGCCGCCACTTCGGTAAAGGCCAGAAAGTCGGAAAAGGGATCTTTGATATCTTTTAGAAAAAACTTCATAACCAGGCCGGCGGCCTTTTCGATCGCAATTCTTCTCACTAATTTTCGATAATTCCTCTTTTCTCCTTCAAAATCTCGGCTCGCAACGACAAGATCGGCACCACTTTTAAAGTGAGGGATCATGGTGTTCAGTTGATCAACTGGGATGGATCGTCCCGAGAGAGCGAGGAGGCGAATGTTACCACCCGTAAGAAGCATGCCTCTTTTGATGGCGGAGCTGAATGTTCCTACTTCGCCGTCAATGATTTTTAGATTTTTTACCGTTTCGCCCATCTTCCTAACTACTTCCGAAACGCCACTATCGCCAGTTAGGTTAATGGCTAAAATCTCTGATGAGTATTCAGCTTTGCTTAGGTTTCTATCAAGATCCAACAAAACTAGTGGCAGGCGATTGCTCTTTTCGGTTATGGGTAGGATGACGGAAAGAAACGGTTTAGCCATTTTGGTTATTATTATTACTTAGACTAAGCAATTGTCAAAATCCTAGGGCCATATCGCGTGATGGCCACCGTGTGTTCAAAGTGGGCGGAGAGAGAGCCATCGGCAATCGCAAAACTGTCATCGGACAATTGTTTAATTCGACCGCCTTCCGGAGGGTTGCTCATGGCTACCATAGGCTCAATGGCTAGAACCATACCAACCACAATCTCATCTCCAGTTCCAGGTTTTCCGAAGTTAAAAACACTTGGGTCTTCGTGGAGATCGCGGCCGATGCCATGGCCAGTTAAAGAACGCACCACGGAAAATTTATTTTTTTCTACGTAACGTTGCACCGCGTAACCAATGTGACCCAGGGTTTTTCCTGGTCTAGCTTCTCGAATGGCTAGATCAAGAGCTTTTTTGGTCACCGAGATTAGCTTGCTAGCTCCAGCCGAAACTTTCCCGACTGGAAGGGTGATGGCTGAATCGAGGTAAAAACCCCGATATCTTAAACCAAGATCGAGTTTTACAATGTCTCCATCCTTGATCTCCCTCTTCGATGGTTGGCCATGGACGATAATCTCGTTTATCGAAATGCAGAGGGTAGCCGGGAAGGGTTTTTTGGAGCCAGCGGACCGGTAGCCTAAAAAGGCTGGTAGAGCTCCGGAGGACTTGATAAGCTCGCGACTAAGCGAATCTAGCTGTTTTGTGGTTACTCCGACTTTAGTTTCAGCTCGCACTCTCTTTAAGACTGTGGCTAGAATACGACCACCCTCGGCCATGATTTCTACTTCAGAGGCCGATTTTAAAGTGTGCATAAACTTTTTTAAAAATCTGGTACGGAGCAAGTTCGCCGTTTATGGTTTGAATGTCGTATTTTCTTCTTTTAGCTAAATTGATGATGGGTTTGGTTCTTTCTTCATACTGTTGGACCCTGACTTTAATTGCCTCGGGGTTATCCAGACTGCGTTTGTAAAAAGAACCGGCACAAAATGGGCAGTGTTTGGGTTTCTTCGAGGGATAGAACTCTCTTAGAAGTGGCCGCTTGCACGTCGAACAGACTAATCTCCCGGAGTTTCGGTGTGAAGATTTCGCGTCATTAATTTTCATCACAAAGATAAAAATATTTTTCTTTCCGTAAAGCTTCTCAAGCAACGGAAAAAGGTTTTGAGCCTCATAAACTGTTCTCGGAGATCCACTAAAAACTATCCCCCAACCGGCTTTGGCAATCTTCTTGGTCTCGTTTGAAACTTCCCGGAGGACAAAACTGGGAGTCATGAGCGCCCCCTCTTCGAAAAGCTTTCGCTCGCGCACAATGACTTTTTTCTTTTGGTTTTCGGGATCGTAAACTAACGATTCTAAAAAATGACCGGTATCAAAGTGAAACAAGCCCAGCTTGTCGGATATCAGGCTGGCTTGAGTGGTCTTCCCGCTACCGGGTGGCCCGTAAAACATAACGGCAATCTTTTTCATATTTTCCTTTAAATTCTAACAGGCTCCGAGGAGAAGAAAAAACGCGAAAACTTACTCTATTCCCTCGTATTCTCTCACCGTAAGCTGAGAGTTTACTTGACGCAAGGTTTCCAAGGCAACAGAAACGGCGATCAGGATGGCGGTGCCGCTGATGTTTAAGACCGCGATCCCGGTTAGCGGTTGAATAATCAGTGGCAAAACAGCAATTAAGCCTAGAAACGTGGCACCAAAAAACGTGGTTCGGTTAATGGTTTTAGAAAAAAACTGACTGG
>JBBTYR010000041.1:0-4782 GCA_038078595.1 Patescibacteria group bacterium | reverse complement strand
ATTAGTCCTCCTTTTTGAAATTATCCACTCGTATTATACTACTAAATATGCAATTTGACAATAGCCAGTAATTTGCTATAATTATCGAGGAAAAATCGGTTATTAGAAACAGCTACTCTCTACCGCTGAAAAGTGGTGGAGGGAGGAAAGTCCGGACACTCTCTTGCGAAAGCAAGACAAAAAGGTAACGGCTAACAGCCGTCGCGCGTAAGCGTAGAGGTGCGAGCAGTGACGTCCCGAGGCGAAAGCCGAGGGAAGACCCAATCCCAAGCTAGTTCGGTCTAACTCTGCCATAGGGACAAAAAAGCAGAGGTGAAACGGCCAAATCCTTACCGAGTGCAAGGTCGTGTCCGCCATCCGCCAACTGGGCGGAGGCGGAAGTGCCGCTAGAGCCCGCGAGTAATCAAGGGCCCAGATAAATTGCTGTCTAATACAGAATCCGGCTTACGAATAGCCGGTTTTTCTTTTAATAAAAATGTTTACAAATTAAAAAGACCGCCGAGGCAAAAGCCGCGGCGGAAACTCTCATATTTTCTCCTTCTTGGCCCCGCACAACACCCAGGACTGGGGGAGAAATAAAGGTCGCTGGGTAAAACCCGACAACCCGTGCCTCTGTACCCAATAGGAGACACAAAACAATCTTCCAATAATAACCAAAGAACCCTGCAGGCATTATATCAAACCAATATCATTTGTCAAGCGCCTGATTCACCAACCTGTCCGCTCGTTTGTTTTGCTCTCGCGGAATATGCTTAAAAATTACTTTTCCAAAATCCAACCTTAAATTCCAAACCTCAATAAAAAGCGGCTGTAAATCTGGTTCTTTAATCTTATAAATCCCATTTAACTGCCTAACGATAAGTTCCGAGTCCATCCTCACCTCAACCTCGGCCCCCCCCGCCTTTTTTCCTCCCAAAAGCGCCTTGGCTTTCTTCAAAGCAAAAACAAGCGCCAAATACTCCGCTTTGTTATTCGTCATCTCCCCCAAATACTCCGAATACTCCTTATCCCCTACCACCACCCCCAATGCGGCAGGTCCAGGATTTCCCCTAGCGCCACCGTCGGTATAAATCACCAACTTCCCACCTCCGCTGCTCTCTCCAAAAAGTTTTTGCGATTTTTTCACCATTTTATTTTTTCTCTATTATAAAATTTTAGCGATATCATATAACCAGAAGCAAAACTTCTTAGAAAACTAATGAACGAAGCGAAAATTTTTGTGTGACAAATTGAATGGTCGGAGAAAATCGACGGGTACCGTTCAATTTTAACAAAAAATTGAACGGAGTGAATATAATTTTCAAGAAGTGGAGCGGGTTACATGATATAGCTAAGATTGACCTCATTTACCCAAAACCTCAATCAACTCATCAACAATCTGCGAGGCCTTTCCCCTGCTCTTAATCCCCGCAATTCCCGCCGCGTACTTGTGCCCCCCCCCTCCATATCTTTTCCTCACCAAATCACCCAGATCGAGGTTACAAGAACTACGCCGCCACGGATTTCCCCCTACCGAAATCCGAAACATCCCTCCGCTTTTAAGCATCGTAATTATAAAGGCTAGTTTTGGGTAAAGATAATGAGGGCCAAACCTAACCCGATCTACGTTCGAGCTCAAATCAACAAAAGCGACCTGACCGTAAATTTGGAGATGTTTCTTTTGAAAAACGAGTCCGGCCTTAATTTTCTTTCTAACCAACACGGCTGTCTTTCTCACTCTTTTATCGTTTGCTAGCAAACGCAACGACTTACGACTCAAACTCTCAATTATCCACTTGAGCGGCTTCCCCCCCGAAGAATTTTCATCGATATACGCATCGATCTGCAGCGCCGGCTCTCTAATTTCAATGGTCTGCTTTGGTGATTTATATCTGGCTCCATCAACCACCTCCAACCATCTAGCAAGTTCCCTAATATATCCGGACGGCTTGTATTCAAAATTTCTACCAAGATAATCCATTACTAACCGACAACAGGAAAGATACTCCGGCTTCAAAACGTGGAATTTTGTCGCTTTGAAATTTTTTTGCCACTCGGTCTTTTTAAAAGTTGTTCGATGGTGATCAAACCAAAATGTCGCCTTCGGGTGGTAGTAAAAATCAAAAATCGCCACCTTATTCTTTGATTTACTAATAATTTTCTCCCAATTCAAAGCCAGTTTATCGCCATGATCGACGGCATAGAACCTACCAACGCCATCTCCTCTTTTTCGCAAAAAATCCCAAAAAACAGCCACCGAAGCCCGCCCATCAAAGTCATTATGAAAATAAACGTCGTAACGCATGGCTTATAAATTCGAAATTCGAATATCGAAATTCGAAACAATATCTAAATTTAAAAACTCAAATGTTTTAAACATTATTCTGATTTTCTCATAATGGAACCGAAAATCATCATTAATTCTTTTGCCTCTTGAGCCAAAAGGTTTTTATCATTTTCGAGGTTCTTGCTACTTTCTATATCTATGAGATTTAGCCAATATTCGCTTTCTTTGGCCTCTTTTCGACAAATTTTAATTCGCATAACGAAGTCTTTTTTACTTAGAGATTCATTTGCTTCTATGTAGTTTGCTCCAATAGAACCAGACGATCTGATAACTTGTTTTCCATCTTCGATATTAGAAATGGTTTTTGGAAGATTTCTAACAAAAACTCGAACGCTTTTCGCAAATTCAGCGGTTCGTTTTTCAAGGTCATATTGTTTTTTGTTTTCTTTTTCGATCATTGGAATTTGTTTCGAGTTTCGGATTTCGTGCTTCGGGTTTCCGCTTTTGAGTTTTCAAGAGCGGAGATGCCCGGCAGTTTCTTGCCCGCCAAAAAATCCAGCATCGCTCCGCCGCCGGTGGAAATAAAAGTGAATTTCTTATCGAGCCCATGCTTTTTCAAAAACATCACAGTTTCTCCGCCTCCCGCAACGGAGAAGCATTTCCGGTTTCCCGCAATGGCTTTCGCAACCGCGAGTGACCCTCGGTGAAATGGTTTCTCCTCAAACAATCCCATAGGCCCATTCCAAATCACCGTTTTCGCCTCTTTGATTTTTGACACATAAAGCTCGACGGTTTTTGCCCCAATATCTAAAATCTTGTCACCCGAAACCGCGTAATCCAAAGGCAAAAGCAAGTTTTTAAACTTTAAAATGTCCATAAAATTCTTAGCCCCCAAACGGTCAGCCAAAGAACTTTTGATGTCGTAACCAGAAGCCAGTAAAAGTGTATTAGCCGCCGCCCCACCGGTTAAGATATAGTCAGCTCTATTTTTAAAAAACTTTATAAGGGCCACCTTATCATCAGCTTTCCCGCCACCCACCACCAAAACCAACGGCCTCTTGGGTTTCTTCATGACTTTTGAAAGATGGAACAACTCTCCTTCTAAACCAAACCCTGCAAAACTAGGCAGAAAACGAGTAATCGCATCAACGGATGCGTCATCTCGGTGAGAATTGGCAAAAGCATCATTCACGTAAAAATCTCCCAAACTGGCTAGTTCCTTGGCCAGCCTTGGGCTATTGTCGTATTCCCCCTTTAGAAACCTAATATTTTCTAAAACAAAAACCGAAGCTCTTGGCGCTTCGGCTATTCTATTTTTTATACTTCTAAAGTTGAAATTATTGATAAAGGAAACTTTTAGGCCCGTAAGTTTTGCCAGCTTGATCGCATCCTTTCTTAAGCTAAGTTTAGGCTCAATTCCCTTTGGTCTGCCCTTGTGACTCAAAATTAAAACCTTAGAGCCTTTCTTGGAAAGAAACCTGACAGTTGGAATCGAAGCCTTAAGTCGCCAGTCATCCTCTGTATTAAAATCTAGCGCCACTATCGCAACTCCTTTCAAATCACTAGATTTTGCTTTTCTTAAAAACTTCATCACCAAAACGGTTCCCTAATTATAGCACAAAAAACTGACAGCCGTGGCCGTCAGTTATAAACTAATCACTCACCGGAAATGTCTCTCGGATTCACAGTTGGGTTCATAAACCTTACTTCAACTCGTTTTGTTCGCGCCTTTTTCTTAAACTCCCGCTCCAATCCTTCGAGAGACGCGTCCAACCGCATCGCTTCCTTCGCCATCTTGTCGAGATTCATCCTTACCCCAGAAATGGAAACTCTTGTGCCGTACCGATCAATAATCATTCCGACCATCGCCGCGATCGCCACCGTCGGCTCGCTCTCGCCTGTCGCTTTCCCCCATTCGAATAGCGCCAATTGAATTGCCTTCGCCTCCCCTTTCGACACGCCACCCTCCTCCCTAAAAGAACAGTTAACGTACCTCCAGTGGACAGATATGTATCTAAACAGAAATCCCAAACCTTGACAAGACCCAAGGCCATACCGTAAGCTACCCAGAGAACACCCAGCCAAAAAGGAGGAAGTGATGGGAGACAGTCACGAAGTAAAGAAACCGGCTCACGAAGTAATCCTGCAAGCTATTCAGGACCAAATCGATGCGCATCCTTACGCCAAAGACATTGACGCTACCATCGAACCTTCTAAAAGCAACTTTGCGTTGCTTTGCAGGTTGCTCGGATCTATCAAGTTACCTGCATCAGAACAAGACAAGGTTATTAAGAAACTCGAGCTAATGCGGCAGATCGCAGAACTCGAAGCTCAAGTTTCCTCATTCTACGCCCGAGACCTAACCATGGTCATGGCCAGCATTATTCCTAACGATTAAAACCTTAAACCCCGACCAAAATCGGGGTTTTTCTTTCCCCCACCTCACACCCCTAAAACAAACCGGCGGTCTTACTAATTTACATGCCCAATCGCAAAACTAATTTCCTGACTACCAT
>JBBTYR010000040.1:0-2718 GCA_038078595.1 Patescibacteria group bacterium | reverse complement strand
ATTTTAGGTAATGGCCGACGAAAAAACAACTGCGTTAGACAGAAAACTCGAGAAATTGAGCCGAGCGTCAGAGGAGAGAGTAGCCCAAAAGTTGGCTCAAGATTTGAGTTTTCCTTACGTAGATTTGGGTAAAACACCGGTTTCGCTTGAGGCGATAAAGTTGGTGCCGGAAGTCGAGGCCAAAGCGGCCAGGGCGGCGGCTATAGAGATTAGGGTAAATAAGGTGGCCTTAGCGGCGGTTGATCCGAGAGTTGAAGAAGTGAAGTCGATTATTAAGTCGCTTGAAGCCAAGCGTTTGGCGGTTAAGGTTTTTGTCGGTTCTTTTTCTGGCATTAAGCAGGCTTGGCACCTTTACGGATTTGTGCCACCCGAGGCTTCTGATATTACTGGAAAGATTGGCATTGAGAAAAAGAGATTCGAGGAACTGATTAAGAAATGGAACACACTCGATGATTTTAAAAAAGAGTTAGGCCAAATAAATTTAGAGAAAGAAACCACATCTCATATATTCGAGATGGTTTTGGCGGAGGCGATGGCGGCGAGGGCATCGGACATTCACTTTGAAGCCGAGGAAGAAAAAGCAAGAATCAGGTTTAGAATTGACGGTTTGCTTCATGACGCTTTTTCGGATTTTCCGCTTAAGAGCTATGGGCGGTTAGTTTCGCGGATAAAGCTTTTGGCGGGGATGAAGATAAACGTGAGGGGCGAGCCTCAAGACGGGAGGTTTACAATTAGTCTTACCAATAAAGATATTGAAGTTAGAGTTTCCATTATTCCCTCTCAATTTGGCGAAACTATTGTCATGCGGGTTTTGGATCCAGACGCGATTGGCGTGACTTTGGAAGAGTTGGGTTTGAGGCCGGATGATTTAAAAATTGTGGAAAGGCAACTCGAGAAACCCAACGGCTTGGTTTTAAACACGGGTCCGACTGGCTCCGGGAAAACGACCACCCTCTACGCCTTTTTGAAACACCTTTCAAATCCAGAAACAAAAATTATCACTATCGAGGATCCAATCGAATATAGAATAGAGGGGATTGAGCAGACACAGGTGGACCCAAGCGTGGAGTATACTTTTGCGAAGGGCTTGCGAGCCATTGTTCGACAGGACCCAGATGTGGTTTTGGTTGGTGAAATTAGAGATCTTGAGACGGCTGAAATTGCTATGCAGGCGGCGCTTACCGGTCACACGGTTTTTTCGACGCTTCACACGAACGACGCGGTCGGCGCCGTGCCACGGCTTTACGATCTTGGGGTGAAGCCGGCTATTATTGGGCCGGCTCTGAGTTTGATAATTGCTCAAAGATTAGTAAGGCAGCTTTGTAACAAGTGCAAAAAATTAACCGAGGTTTCAGCTGAAGAGAAGAAAAAATTTTCAGATTTTTTGGAAAAGTTGCCCCCAAGGGTCGATAAGAAACCGTATGAGAGTTTTTCTTTTTACGAACCAGTGGGCTGTTCGGTTTGTCAGGGGTTTGGTTATCGTGGTCGAATTGGGGTTTTTGAATTTTTGGAAGCGGGACCGGAGTTTGAGTCGGTGATACTTAAAGAGATTTCCGAAGTAACTCTAAAAAAGTTGGCCGGAGATCAGAAAATGGTAACAATGCAGCAAGACGGAATTTTGAAAGTTTTAAAAGGCATGACGACGCTTGAGGAGGTGGAAAAAGTGACCGGGCCAGTCGATTGGCTAAAGTAGATTTTTGTAACTTTCTTAAATCTGGGGGTGGTCCCTAAGGGTAGGGAGGTGAATCTCTCCTGAATCAGATTCAGAAGAGGTTGGAATCATCCCGAGGATGGGTTTCGCCGAAACCAAACCGTCCTAAAAACTAAGAACAATTCTTACCCCCAGATTTAAGAGAATTACGCTAGAACCTAGAATTTTTCGGAGAGCTAACTTGTTGCGTACAGTTTAGCATAAACATTTTGTTTTGTCAATCCCCCACCACTTCCTTCAAAAAGTGGTGGGGGATTGGGGTTTTTGGTCGGTTTTTTGAGGGTAGTTGGCAATCACCCTAATCTGGGTTATAAATGAAAAGTAAAATGGGAGAAAATAATTTTTCGACTTTGGGGGACGATAAGACCGTAGACCAGGCGCTTCGACCAGATTCTTGGGGTGATTACGTTGGTCAAGAGAAGGTCAAGGAAAATTTGAAGATAATTATGGAGGCGGCCAAGCGACGTTCGGAGGCGATGGACCACCTCTTGTTTTGCGGGCCGGCGGGACTCGGGAAAACCACCCTCGCCTACCTGGTGGCTAAGGAGTTTAACGCGCCGGTTAAGGTGACTTCCGGGCCGGCGCTCGAAAAAGCGGGGGACATCGCCGCCATTTTAACTAACCTTGAGGGAGGAGAGGTGTTGTTCATAGATGAAGCTCACCGGATGAACCGGTTGATTGAGGAGGTTTTATATCCGGCTATGGAGAGCCGCAAGCTTCATCTGATAGTAGGCAAAGGCCCGAGCGCGAGGACGCTCACACTCGATTTACCTCCGTTTACATTGGTCGCGGCCACTACTCGAGAGAATCTTCTTTCCGGGCCATTCCGGTCTCGTTTTGGAGCCACTTTTCGACTTACCTACTATAGTGCGGACAACATCAAGACCATTATTAATCGTTCGGCCAAAATTTTGGGGGTGGGATTTCATCCCGAAGCCATAGAGATTTTAGCTCAAGCTTCACGAGCCACTCCAAGAATTGCTAACCGTCTTCTAAAAAGAGCGAGA
>JBBTYR010000039.1:0-2039 GCA_038078595.1 Patescibacteria group bacterium | reverse complement strand
GGCATTGATTACGACACCGCCTACACCTATCTCCAATCAGCCGCTTTCAAAGCGACGGCTGAAAAAAGACACCTTCGTGGCTTACTGCGTACCGAGTGGATCTGGTCAACCGATCGTCGAACGGCCGAAGACATACTCGGCCCTGACCGACTTAATGCTTGCTTTGATGCGAAGACTTACATCGAAAAAGGTATCGAGCACATCTTTCGCGTCAATGGTTTTTGATCCCCACGTACCCAAGAAAGGAGAGTCGTATGCCCAAATTCGTAGTAGTTCTCGACAATGTTCAGACACCCATTGCTGGCCAGCGCTTTACCCGTGTCGTCGAAGCGGAGGATGCGAAAAGCGCCCCTCAAGTTGCCTTCGACGCAATTGACAAAGAGCGTCCACTTGAGAGTGAAGACTACACCACCACCCTGGTTGAAGAAATCGATTAGAAAATTTTTAAGCCCGTACCACTTACGGGGCTTTTCTTCACTATCTCGTTCATGAGGGGAAACCCCATCCCATCGATAAGAGGAAATCGCATATCGTAAATTTTATAAAGGTAGACCAACTATCCACAAAGAAATTGCTTGACCAAACAGTAAATTGGTCTAAAATTAATCTATGGCTGAATTCGTCATTCTCACTCGGGATAAATTAGATAGCCTATACAATAAAGAGAAAAAATCTGTCCCCGTAATTGCTAAAGAGCTTCAGTGCTCTGAGCACAAAATTAACTATTGGCTTGGAAAGCATAACATTCTCAAACGAACAATTAGCGAAGCTGTATATTTAAAATACAACCCCAAAGGAGATCCTTTTAAATTCAGACCCCCCAAAACCAGTGAGGACCACAAACTTTTCGGAATGGGCATCGGTCTCTATTGGGGAGAGGGTAACAAAGCTAACAAAAATATGGTCAAGCTTGGAAACTCTGATCCCAAACTATTGCGCGTATTCATCGAATTCCTAATAAGGTTTTTTGACATCGAAAAAGATGATTTAAGGTTCCATTTACACATTTTTACTGACATAAACTTAGAAAAAGCCAAAACTTTTTGGATTAAAGAGTTGAAAATAAAAGAGAGTCAGATTTATAAACCCACCATTACTCAAACCGGAAAACTCGGAACTTATCGAAAAAAGAGCGAATACGGCGTATTCACCGTCTATTACGCCAATACAAAACTAAGAAACTTGATAGTTAGTTTAATACCAGGTAGTATAATTAACCGAAAGCCGATGTAGCTCAGTGGTAGAGCAACTCCATGGTAAAACATTTGCCCGTCTCGGTGGAAACGCCGAGATGAAGCCCGAATAACGGTTAAAGGCGAACACAGCGCTAAGACCGTGGCGCTCCGCGCCCGAACGACTGACAAGGGGAGCTAAACCCATTCGTGGCACGCTCAAGATACAGTCTAGTCCTCTACTTTGTGTAAATTATGTAGAGATAAGCGAAGGAGTAGGTCGGAGGTTCAAATCCTCTCATCGGCTCAAAGGATTTGAAAGCAAAAATTGACTTTTCGAGTCTCTTGATTTATTATTCTCCCTACATGTTTCAGGTTTTATGATTCTCCTCCAGGGGGGATCCGCCTCTGGCGGAATGATCCACGAATATGGCCAAAGCAAAACGCGCTGACAATTTAATAAAGCTAAAATGTTCCGTCTGCAAACGGCTTATCTATAACCGTCGCAACAAGAAAAAAGTGGAACGAAAAATCGAACTCAAAAAGTATTGTTCGAAGTGTCGAAAACATACCCTGCATAAGGAGGCTAAAAAATAGTCGACACTTAGGACCGGAAAGGGGGTCGGGGAAAAGCGAGCGTTTCCCCGTGTCGGAAATCATTCAAAACCGAGGGTTTTGAAAGAGCGAACACAGTGAGCGACGTCCAATTGCCGCAAACACACTCTCCACAAAGAAGCCAAGAAATAGCCCCCCTTGAATGTTCCACGCTTCATGCTTTATGATTTGTGGAACCAGGGAGCTTAGTTAAGTGGCATAACAGCGGTCTCCAAAACCGCGGTCGGGGGTCCGATTCCCTCAGCTCCCGCA
>JBBTYR010000038.1:0-4708 GCA_038078595.1 Patescibacteria group bacterium | reverse complement strand
CTCGTTGACTGGAGCACCATCGGCATGATCTTTCAAGTCATCGTTTCTCGATTCATTTAACCTAAGTCGGGTGGAAGAGCCAAAAACTCTTCCACCCCCACACTTTCTTTAACGGAGCTACTTATCAGAAAGATAGGTGTCTCCACCAAGGAAAACTGATATTTGAAAACTTAATCTAATCTTGAAAGGAGTCTTCCGCAATGAGTAGTCCCCTAATCTTTTCAACTGAAGCCTCAAGTTCTCTGGCTAAAAAGATCGCTCTTCACTTGGGCATGGCCGGAACAATGGGTCAAATCGACCGAAGGATCTTTCCGGGTGGCGAACGGTATTACCGCATCGGCATTGACGATCGCGCTGGCCTGATGGGAAAGGATGTTGTTTTCATCGGGAGCACTCATGATGACCAAAGTTTGCTCGAATTGCATCGAGTTGGTTGCGCGTTAGCGGGCTACGGCGCTCGTCGCCGCATCTTCGTCATTCCTTTTTTTGGCTACTCCACTATGGAGCGGGCCAAACTCCCCGGCGAAGTCGTTACCGCCAAGACCAACATGCGCATCTTGTCATCGATCCCGAACACTGGAGAAGGGAACATCTTCCTCTTTCTCGATCTTCACAGTGAAAGTTTAATTCACTATCTTGAGGGCGATTGCTTAAGATTCGAGCTTTACGCCGAACCGTTCATACGGAGAGCCGTTACAGCGCTAGGGCTAGAGAACTTTGTTTTTGGGTCCGCCGATCTCGGCCGACCAAAATGGATCAAAAGTTACGCTAAGCACTTTGGCGTCCCGATCGTGCTCGTAAACAAGGATCGCGAGTTTGAAATCACAAAAGTTAATGCAGTGATCGGTAACCCTGCCGGCAAAACCATCATTATCTATGATGACATGATACGTGGTGGTTTGAGTCTCATCGACGCCGCTGAAGCCTACTTAGCGGAAGGCGCCAAAGATGTCTATGCGGTTGTCACCCATCTGGCTCTCACAAGCGAGTCTGTCGTTCAGAAGCTTGAAGCTTCGCCGATCGTAAAGATCATCGGCACGAACTCTCATCCAATGAGTCGGTCTGAAGTTGTTCAGGAGTCGAAGAAGATCAGCGTCATCGACATTTCGTCGGTCTTTGCTCAAACTATTGCCAAACTTCTAACCCGCTGACATCAAAGGAGGATAAATGACCTACCGCGGACCCGATCCATATCAGTTTCTGGACGTCAGAAATCACGGATTTGTAAGGGTGGCTGTTGCCGTTCCAAGAGTTCACCTGTCTAACCCCTGGAAAAACGTCGTGTCACACCTCAAGGAAATCGAGGATCTCTATCTCGATCATGGCGCCTACTACATTCTTTGCCCCGAACTAGGGCTAACTGGATATTCCTGCGGGGATCTTTTCCTCTCGGAAATGTTGCAAACATCTGCTCTCAAGGAACTTGGTTACCTCATCGAGAAAACCAAGAACTGGAGCGTCATGGTTACTGTGGGCTTACCGATTATGGTGGACGACATGCTTTTTAACGTCGCAGTTACCTTCCACGCCGGTGAAATTCTGGCCGTTGCGCCTAAATCTTATCCGCCAGAGTACCGCGAGTTCTACGAGCTTCGCCACTTTGCCCGCGCCTCGGAAGCCAAGAGTAAAATGATCACGCTTCTGGGCCAGGAAGTACCTTTCGGTAACGACATCCTCATTCGATCTCTCGAACACCCCAACTTCGTTCTTCACACCGAAATTTGTGAAGATATTTGGGTGCCGATTCCGCCAAGTGCTCACGCGGCTTTAGCGGGAGCCACTGTCCTCGCCAACCTTTCGGCCTCGAATATCACGATCGGCAAGTCCGAATATCGCGAGACGCTCGTGGTCGGCTCTTCCGGAAAAAACCTGGCTGTTCAGATGTACTCCGCCGCCGGCTATGGCGAATCTTCAACGGATCTCGCCTGGGATGGTGACGGCTTAATCGCCGAACGAGGGACTCTGCTCGTGAGAACCGAAAGATTCAAACGAGAGAGTCAGTCGATTGTCACAGACGTCGATCTTGGGAATCTCATCCAAGAGCGTTCTCGGCAAAGTTCTTTCCGCCAAAACGGCAAAGACGAAGGTCGGGAATTCCGCACCATCGATCTGGATGTTGAAAACGTCGAGTTCGAAAAACCTCGGCTGAAAGGGAAAAATCCTTTTTCTACCCCGTATCTGTTTTTAGAAAGAAAGATTGAGAAACACCCCTTCGTCCCGACCGATCCCGCCAAGCGCGATATCCGTTGCTACGAAACTTTCATGATTCAGGCCACGGCTCTTGCGCGACGCCTGGATCAACTGCCACCGAGCATGCGAAAAGTCATCCTCGGTGTATCAGGCGGCCAGGATTCCACGCATGCCGTAAATGTCGCTGTCTTCGCCACGGATCTCTTGGGTCTGCCGAGAACTAATGTAATCGGCATCACCATGCCCGGGCTGGGCACCACCGATCGCACGAAAAATAATGCCCTGCGGCTTATGCAAGCCCTTGGTGTTACCGTGCTCGAAATTCCGATTACCCCAGTGGCGCTGGAAATTTTCCGAAGCATTGATCACGATCCCAAGCTCGAAAACCTCACCTTCGAAAATGTTCAAGCGTGGTCTCGGAAGTTCATCGAGCTTTCGATTGCCTGTAAAGAAGAAGGTATCGTTCTTGGCGCTGGCGATCTCTCCGAGCTTATGCTCGGTTGGACCACTATGTTCGGTGACCATGCTAGTCACTACGGCATTAACGCCGGTGTCCCGAAAACCTTAATCTCTTACTTGATCAAGTGGACCTCGGATGTAATCTACAAAGATCAGTCGGAGGTTCGGCAAATTCTCGAAGACATCCTCTCGACTCCCATTTCGCCAGAACTACTTTCGGCTGATCAGGGTCAAATCGCTCAAAAAACCGAGGGTATCATTGGCCCCTACGAGCTCCATGATTTCTTCGGGTACTACTTTGTGCGTTTCGGTATGTCACCGGCCAAAATCGCGAGAATGGCTCACCACGCTTTTGGCAGCCAGTATTCCATCGCCGAAATCAAAAAATGGCTTAGCCTCTTTATCACTCGCTTTTTCCGGTCCCAGAATAAACGTTCCTGTCTGCCCGATGGTCCGAAGGTTGGCTTGACCTGCGTCTCTCCGCGAGGGGACTGGCGCATGCCTTCCGATGCCGACCCGGAAATCTGGCTCGACAGCTTAGAGTCCGAGGTTCCAACCGAGCTTCCGGACCTATCTGTTTAAATAGCAACTTCTACGCCCCCCACCACTTTTCCATGAAAAGTGGTGGGGGTTTTTTTATCCTCCAACTTCCACCCCTACCCGAAAAACCCCTATTTTTCCAGTCTTTCTAGCCTTGACAAGTATGGAAAGAGTATGGTATAATACCGGGAGCAAAGGCTGAAAAAACAGCCTGCCTACAAATGGGGGTTGCCGTGAAAGTTCGCTATATCCTGAGTATGGAAGGGGTAATCGTGCACGGAGAGAGCTTCGATTCAGTTGTGATTGACTGGGAGGAAGAAGCCACCAGGGAAGAGGTTATGGCCCAGTCCCATAAATGGTTAACTACTCACAACTTCCTCACCTCTCGTATGAATGGTTTAAACGGAGTAAGCGAGTCGTCACTCACTATCGAACCGGCCGAGGAATAGGAAACTTCAGTCACCATTCACAATCACTTTCACAACCCAAGGAGGGGAGGTGATATCATGCTGATAACCGTTATCGATGGCCAGGTCATCACTGGCGACACCTTCAATGAGTTGGCCGCCAACATCGCGGCCAATCGCGAGAACTAATCTCGGAATCATCTGCGGCGCAGTCCGATACTGCACCAACTCCGGAGACGGAGATATCGGAAAAAGGGGGAGGGTCAGACATCAGCGTACGATGTATCAGCTCCCCCTCCTATCAGAAAAGAGGAACGCGTTTCGTCTCTTCTGATAGAACTCAATCGAGTTCTAATTACCTAGCAACTTGATACAAGTTTTATAAATACACCCGGAAACGCTCCCAGGGGAGCAAAGGAGGAAGTGGAATGAAGAAAGCAATCGCCGTACTCATCACCCCGATCTTCGCGATGATGATTTTGGCTGAACCGCTCTGGGCGTTGACCACCTGGTCGAACCCGGGCACAAATCCCACCACCATTCCCGCAGGGAAGGCGGTGTACTTGTTCAAAGAGTTGTCGGAGATTCAAAAACTCAAGATCACCTGCGCGATCGCGACGACTCCCAGTCATTCGATTTTTATTCTCCCCGGAGAACAGTTCAACGAAATGACTGAAGAGAATAACGGAGTCAAGGCGTTCGTCTGTGTCGGCGGAATCGATACGTTGTACGGTCAATGCTGGACGGTCGACAACATCGAAATCATACAGTTCGTCGCCTGCAACAACCTTGCATGGCGACCAATCTGTCCAACACCTCCGACGCCTAAGATCATTCCTATCGCCCCCAAGCTGGCCAGCGCTCCTTTCCCAGATACTGCCACTGACGTCTTCAAAAACGTTCCGTGGCCGTTATGGATTGTTACTCTGCCGGCGGCCGGACTGTACGCACTCGGCAAATTCATCTTTGGCAGTTCATCCGACTCGATACCTCCTCCGGGTAGTACGACCCCTGCGAGCTAACCACTAGCATGCGGGACACGCAAACGCTCCGCACTCGAAATCGAGTGTGGGGCGTTTTTATTACCCCCATAAAACTGCGGGCGGAAGCCC
>JBBTYR010000037.1:0-13901 GCA_038078595.1 Patescibacteria group bacterium | reverse complement strand
AACCTATGACCTCTGTCTTATCAGGACAGCGTTCTACCACTGAACTAGCTACCCATGATATCTTCGTTTTCAACGAGCTCGCTCCTTTGAATCAAGTTTACTTGATTGCAGGACAGCGTTCTACCACTGAACTACACGCGCATATGTTCTAGCGTGGGGTCGGAGCCCCGAACAAATTACCTATCGATAATTATACGAGGCAAGGCAACGTTCTAACATTCCGACATTTCAGTCGAAATCTCGACTTATTTCCCCCACCCTTGTGCGCGGTAGAAGGATCGGACTTCTGACCTCTTCGATGTCAACGAAGCGCTCTACCACTGAGCTAACCGCGCATCTACATTCCACAAAAGGCAAGCGAATACCCTACTCATCAAACCCTCACGCTCCTAACCGTTGAACCAAGCCCCTATCTGCCAGCAAAAACATTTAAAACCAAAAAGGCCAAAAAATCAAATTTCTAATTAGAAACCAGATTTAGGCGCTTCGCGCTCTCTATGTCAAACTCAACATCTTGTTGGCCGACATCCTGAAAATTCAGTGCCCGGCCAATCGACACAATCAAGCTTCTCGCTCCCCAAATGAAAAAAACGAGAACCAAACCTAAAAACAAAAAGGAGATCGAAAGCAGAAACTTCTCATAATGAATATTAAAAAATCTTTTCATTTAAGATTTACTTAAAAAAAGCGTAACCACTAACCGAGAGCTTATAACTTTCATCTGCCTTAACTATATCAACGGAGTCAAGACTCATCAGGAACCTTGGTGACCTAGTCTCGATTTCCTTAAGGAAGGTTAAGGCGCCTTCGAGCGGTCCTGTTATGCTCATCAAAAAACCAACCCGCCCCAAAGTATCCTCCGTCGCCTCGACCTCTCTCCCCTCAAAATTCAAACTAGCGCTCACACCATAAAGCCGCTCCTGGCTGTCCATCCAACTCGACAAACCAAATAAAAGCTGGTCCTTGGGTGGCGCAAGCGTATCAATTGACTTTTCATAGCCCTTAGCCAAAGGCAGATCCGTCTTTAGGGCCGCGAGAACCTCATTCAATGTGGACTGCTGGCTAATAATACTTCTTTTATAAATTACGATAGTGGCAAGTTCACGAATCTGGCTGTCAAACCATAGAAAAACGACCACGGATAGAGCGAGGCTGGCCCCAATGACAATCAGACTGATCTTTAGCTTCTTACCCATTACTCAAAGAATTATAACACACCTTGCTGATGGGTTACGATTAAACTATTCTTGGAATAGATGAATGAAAAAATCTTCTACAACGCTTTAAACATCGTAACCGAAAGCAATTACGCCAAACTTTCATCCCTATTGAAGAAGTATCAATCCTGGGAAAAGGCCTGGCAAAAAACTAACACCCTATTCGAATCTAAAATTAATCCGAGCGAAGAGTGGGGGAGGCTTGAAAAACACGAGATGGGGCTGATTTTAGAAAGCGAGCCAGAATACCCAGCTCTGCTTAGGGAAACCCAATCCCCGCCTCTCGGAATTTATGTGCTGGGAAAAGGGGGAATGGCGAATCCAGAGAGTAAGTCAATTGCCATCGTCGGCACCCGAAAGGCAACTGAAGGTGGGCGAGAAATCGCCAGAAGTTTTTCGTCAAACCTAGCCACTCTCAAAATCCAAATTGTGAGCGGTCTTGCAATCGGCATCGACTCCGAAGCCCACTGGGGCGCGATTGAAGCTGGCGGCCAAACCATCGCCGTTGTAGCGACCGGCCTCGACACTATTTACCCAAAGCTAAACGAAAAACTAGCAAAAAAAATCATCGAAGCTGGAGGTTTTATTATTTCAGAATACCCAATCGGCGCCCCCGCCATTCCCTACCGTTTTTTAGAAAGAAACCGAATCGTGAGCGGCCTTGCCGACGCCACCCTCGTCATTGAAGCTCCGGAAAAATCCGGCTCTTTAGTCACAGCCAAACTTGCCGCGGAAGCTGGCCGAACCGTATACGTCGTTCCAGGATCAATTCATCACCCCAACTACCGAGGCTCCCACGCCCTCATTCGCGATGGCGCTATCCTAGTCACCCATCCCGAAGAAATAATTGAAGATCTCATCCCGGAGTACAATCCAACTAGAACTTCAAACCAGCTCTCACTTTTATCCGAAGAAGAAATGCTGATTGTAAACGCTATTCAAAATAGCAGAGGAACACTCACTATTGACAAGATCATCGAACTCACTAATCTTAATGCCAAAACTACCAACCAACTCGTGAGCCTACTATTAATAAAAAGATTTATTAAAGAAACCAGTCTAGGTTACACTACTCATAATTCCTAAATGAATTCCGTTAGAAAATTAAATAAAAATGTAACTGTTGAAAACACGCCGGCGCACAGAAAAGGCTGGGTTTGTCGAACCTACGTTAAGTTTAATTTTCTAACGGGATGAATCTAGTTATCGTCGAATCCCCCACCAAGGCCAAGACCATCAGTAAGTTTCTAGGCTCGAACTACAAAGTCGAGTCTTCTTTTGGCCATGTTCGCGATCTTCCCAAAAGCAAGTTGGGCATTGATCCCGAAAATAACTTTGAACCCCAATACATCGTCCCAAGAAAAAACCAAAAGCGCGTTACGGCCCTTAGGAAGCTAGCTGAAAAAGCCAAGGAAATCATCCTCGCCACTGACGAAGACCGTGAAGGAGAAGCTATTGCCTGGCATCTAATTCACGCCCTAAAACTTGAAGGTAGGGCCAAAGAAACCATTAAGAGAATCGTTTTCCATGAAATAACAAAAAGCGCCATCTTGGCCGCCATCAAAAACCCAAGAAGTATCGACCTAAACCTCATTAACGCCCAACAAGCAAGGAGGGTTCTCGATCGCCTAGTTGGCTACAAACTCTCTCCTTTTCTTTGGAAAAAGATCGCGCGGGGTCTTTCGGCCGGAAGGGTCCAATCGGTAGCCCTAAAACTAATCGCCGAACGAGAAGCGGAAATAAAAGAGTTCAAACCCGACGAGTATTGGACGGTCACCGTAAATCTGGAAACCAAGAACAAACAACTGCTTGAAAGTAACCTTGTAAAAATTGGCGGGGAAACTGTTCAAAAACTCGGCATCAAAAACCAAACTGACGCCGAAAATATAAAATTTGATCTTGAGAAATCAAACTACGAAGTTATAAGTGTTGAAAAAACTGAAAATAACAAAAATCCCCTAGCTCCCTTTACCACAAGCACCCTCCAGCAAACCTCTTCGCGCTTTTACGGATATTCCGCCAAAAAAACCATGTACCTGGCCCAGTCGCTCTACGAAAAAGGCCACATCACCTACATGCGCACCGACTCAACTAATCTTTCTAAAGAGTCACAGGATTCGACTGCCGCGTGGCTCAGAGAAAATTTCGGACAAAAATATACCGAAGGCCCTAAAAGCTATAAGAGTAAATCCAAACTCGCCCAAGAAGCTCATGAAGCCATCCGACCAACACATGTAGGTTTCTCTCCTTCGGAATTTGGCGCCTCAAAGGGATCTCTCGAAAAAGACGAGCAAAAAGCCTACGACCTTATCTGGCGACGGTTCTTAGCCTCTCAAATGCCAGCCGCTAAAGTCGACGCCACAAAAATTGAAGTCTTAGCCAAAACCAAAGAGAAAAAATACACTCTCCAATCGAACGGCAGTGTCGTTAAGTTTGACGGCTTCCTCAAGGTCTGGCCAGCCAAACTTGAAGATAAAGAACTGCCTGAAGTAAAAAACGGGGAGAACCTAAAATTAATTTCCGTAAACCCCATTCAGCATTTTACCGAACCGCCCCCTCGTTATAACGAAGCGAGCCTAATTAAAACTCTGGAAAAATACGGTATCGGGCGACCCTCTACTTACGCGCCAACCATCTCCGTGATTCAAGACAGAAATTATGTTGAAAAAATTCAAGGGCGCTTTCAGCCCACAGAAGTCGGCAACTTAGTCAATAAAGTTCTAACCGAAAATTTCCCAGAAATTGTCGATATCGATTTTACGGCCAAAATGGAAAATGAACTCGATGAAATCGCCGGGGGTGGAAAAGTCTGGCAAGAAACCATCAGAGAATTTTATGATCCTTTTGCTAAAAATCTCGAGCAAAAATACGAAGAAGTCGCCAAGTTCAAACCCGCCGAAGAAACAACCGACGAAGTTTGCGAAAAGTGTGGGAAGCCCATGATCATCAAGTTCGGCCGATTCGGAAAATTCATGGCCTGTTCCGGATTTCCAGAATGCAAAAACGCCAAAGCCACGAAAGAAAGTCCAAAATTAATCGGAATGAAGTGCCCTAAGTGTACCGAAGGTGACGTTATTGAGCGTCGGGTAAATAAGCGGGGCCGAGCCAGGGGTAAAATTTTCTGGGGCTGTAGTCGGTATCCCGACTGCGACTATGCCTCCTGGACGAACCCAACTGAAAAAAAAGATGGTCCCGAACAAAAAAAGGAGGAGTCAACCGAAAAACCAGAAACCCAGGACAAGGATGATGAAATCTCTGACTCCACCGAAGATTCCACGAGCTAATCCCTAAATAAGCCTGAACCAGAAAAGGTCTTGATCCTTGCGGATCACCTCCATATACTGTCAGTATGCCTGTTCTTGAACTCGCCCTAAGAAACCCGGAAAGTCTCATCGGCCGGGCCTACCGCTTTGCTGAAAACGCCCACCAGGGTCAGCGCCGGGAAACCGGAGAGCCGTATTTAAGCCACCTCCTCGAAACAGCCGAGGTACTCGAACACTGGCGCCTCGACGAAGAAACCGTGGCGGCCGGGCTTCTTCATGACGTTCTGAAATTGACGAAAGTTCGACTAGCCGAAATAAAAACTCAATTTGGCGATGAAGTGGCCTTCCTTGTCGATGGAGTAAACAAGCTGGGGTTAATAAAATATCGCGGCACCGAAGCTAAAATTGAAAACCTAAGAAAGATGATCTTGGCCATGAGCCAGGACCTTAGAATTGTTTTTGTGAAACTCGCCAATCGTCTTCATAACGTTAAAACCTTGAACGTCCTATCGGTCGAGAAAAGAAAGATCATCGCCCAAGAAACCGATGAAATTTACGCCCCCCTCGCCTCACTCCTGGGCATGCAAAATCTAAGCGGCGAACTGAAAGATCTAAGTTTTCCCCACCTTTATCCAGAAAAACACGCTTGGCTTGCGAAAACTGTCAAAGATCGTTACGAGGACAGGGAAAAATATCTAAAACAAGTTGAACCAGTCCTCACCGAAGCTCTGGTAAAAAACGGCATCAAGTCCTCAAGCATAGACTATCGCGCCAAACGCTATTCGAGTCTTTACTTCAAGCTTTTGAATCACGAAATGGACCTCGACCAAATCTACGATTTGGTGGCTATGCGAATTGTAGTTCCAGAAGTTGAAGACTGCTACGAAGTCTTAGGCGTCGTCCACTCCCTGTGGTCGCCCCTCCCCGGTCGGATCAAGGATTATATCGCTAACCCCAAATCCAATAGTTATCGCAGTCTTCACACGACTGTTTTGGGGCCGGAAAATAAATACTTAGAAATCCAAATCCGAACCAAAAAAATTCACGATGAAAACGAGAACGGCATTGCTTCCCATTGGCTCTACGAAAAAACCCGGTCTGGAAAAATAGATGGTGGAAAAAAATCTTTAAAGAAAATTTTGAAAGATGTGCTTCTCGTAAAACAGCTTCGTCGATGGCAAGAATTTAGAGGCAACCCCACTTCTAGTCGGGATGATTTCATTAAGACCATGAAGTTCGATTTCTTCAACGATCGGATCTTCGTCATCACTCCCAAAGGAGACGTTATCGATCTACCCAAAGGGTCCACTCCCGTCGATTTTGCCTATAAAATCCACACCGAAGTCGGCAACAGCTGCACCAAAGCCAAAATTAATGGTCAAGCTAAAGCCCTGAACGTCGAGCTCGCCTCCGGCGACGTGGTTAAAATTGCCACTCAAAAAGGCCGGAAACCAGAAGCCGACTGGCTCGCTTTTGTTAAAACCCCGAACGCCAAAGAAAATATCCGAAACAGCCTGAAGGGTAAGGATAAAAACCTGCTTTCTCGATTCTTTTAACTCGAACCGTCAAGCTTGCTTACAATTCCCTTTAATTCTTCTTCGGAAAAAAAGGTGATCGTAATTTTACCGCTACCAGAGGGGTCCTTCTTCTCAATCTTTACCGGCGCCCCAAGCTTAGAAGTAAGCTCTTCCTGGATCATTCTCATTTCTGGGGGCAAGCCCTGTTCATCTTGAAGGGCGCTCGCCCCATGAACAATTCGCGGTTTTACTCGCTCCTTAAGCTCTCGAGTTGTTAGGCGATTCTGCAAAAGATCGTCAAACAGTTTTTTTTGCGCCGCCGGATCAGAAACAGCCAAAAGCAAGCGGCCGTGCGTTTCAGTAATCTCCCCCTTCGACAAGGCCGCCTGAATGTAAACCGGCAGATCAAGCAGACGCACGCTATTTGCTATCGCCTCCCGACTCTTACCTAGTCTGGTTGCAATCTCTCTTTGTGTTAGTCCAAATTCATCCTGAAGCCGAGAAAAAGCTCGGGCAGTTTCAACTGGATTCAAATCTTCTCTTTGTAGATTTTCAACGATCGCCATCGTCAGCCTCTCGCGCTCAAAATCAACCCGCCTCACGATTGCCGGCACGCGCTCCAAGCCCAATAATTTCGATGCCAAAAGCCGTCTCTCGCCTGCAATCAAAACATACTCCACATCAGTTCCCGTCGGAGTTTCTTTTTCAACTTTTGTGACCACGAGTGGTTGCAAGATTCCCACTTCTCTTATCGAAGCCGCCAAATCCCTTAGAGCTTCTTCGTCAAAATCCTTGCGGGGCTGGTGGGGGTTAGGCTTTATCTTTTCAACTTCGATCTGAAAAATCGCCGTTCCCGATCTTTTCGCCAAATTTTTTTCTTCACCGTCTTTAGAACTCATGGGGTTCGAAAAACCCAAGCCGCTCGGATTAGCGTCTCCACGAGAGTCAGTCCCGCCGGGAACTGGGCGACTAGAGTTATCCACCGGTGGAACACCCGCCACCTGACCATCTCCCCCACTACTTCTGTGGCTAGGCGGTATTAAAGATTCTAAACCTTTTCCTAACATTAAATTTTAATTTTGAATTTTTTAACCTAAAAAATATTCCGATAAAAAACCCGACATCTTCCCTATAACACGTTAAAATTGCCAAAATCCTTACTTATTAAACCATGTTCGGGCACCCGATCAAAAGACTGCTCCTGGGCAATGATCTCTTCCGCTAGGTTTTTGTAGGCAATCGCGCCAATTGAATCGGGTTTGTAGAGTATGATTGGTTTTGAGAAACTGGGCGCCTCCGCAAGTGCCACTGATCTTGGTATCTCGGTTTTAAAAACCGTATGGGGGAAATTTCGGCGTAAATTCTTTGACACCTCTCGGCTCAACCTTTCATTCTTGTTGTACATGGTGACGAGCGCCCCAGCTACCGCCAAGTTATGCCGCAAATTGACCCGAATGAGCTCAACCGTTTCAAGCAGCTGCCCCAAACCCTCTAGGCTATAGTATTCAGCCTGAACCGGAATCAATACCTCATCCGACGCAACGAGCCCGTTTACCGTAAGTAGGCTAAGCGATGGAGGAAGGTCAATCAAAACATAATCGTACTCATGTCTAATTCGGTTTAAAAACTTTCTCAAAAAATATTCCCGCTCCGGCAAGTTTACAAACTCAACCAAAGCTCCCGCCAAATGGGGCGCGGCTGGCGTAAGGTGAAAATTAAAAAGCATCGTTGGCTTCACAATATGCTCCGGCGGCGCGGCATTAATAATGCCATGATAAATGCTTAAATCGGTCGCGGCGGGATTCAGGCCCAAAGCCGAACTCGCGTTTGCCTGGGGGTCGAAATCAACCAAAAGCACCCTCCTGCCCAAAGCCGCCAAGTAGGCGCCCAAATTAACCGATGTGGTCGTCTTACCGACTCCACCTTTCTGATTGCAAATCGAAATCACGCGCGCCATAAATACCCTCGAATTCTAAGGCTTTTCGTTGATTTTGGCAACGAAATCCAGTAACATTCTACATACAAATTCACCGCCCGGGTGGCGGAATGGCAGACGCGCACGACTCAAAATCGTGTGAGGAAACTCGTGAGAGTTCGACTCTCTCCCCGGGCACTGACAAAATTTTATATAACCCTGTTATAGAAAATTCTGGCGCGCCCAGAGTCGAACGAAGGGTGGGTCGGAGGGAAAGCTACCGGGTTCCCTCCGTGTAGGAAATTATTCAAAACCGAGGGTTTTGAAAACGCAGCGAGCTTGCGAGGGGGTAGCGAGATTCTCTCCTCGGGCACCATTGATAAAATTACAAATAGTATAAATAAAAAAACCCGCCCTCATTCATTTTGAACTTAGACGGGTTTAACTTCAGATTCTTTCTTCTTGGGCAAAACAAAACTAGTGTCAGCCGCCAAAAAAAGAATCACGTCTCCCTTTTCTACTCTACTGCCGTTTAAAACCTGGAAACTGATTATGTAGCCATTCCCGGGAACCGTCACATGGTGGCCGAACTTCTCCCGTGTAAGCCTGTGTTCCACCACGATAGCGGCAGGATTATTCTGAACCATATAGTCTCCGATTTGAAGCGGTCTCTGCGATCTCCACCTTGATCGTTTTTGATCGGGGGCGCCGCCCGCTTCTTCCCCAGTTTCAGTAGTAGCAAATCGAAGATATCCAGACGCCTCCGTCGTAATCGGGATAAGCTCGTATACCCCCTCTTTTCCCAAAAATACCATTGGTAGATAGCGTGGCATCCTAAACTCTGATGCGGGCCAACGCGGCAACTTCAAAACTATCTGCTGATCGAAAATATCGGGCAAATCGGCCTTTGGAATTTTTACCGCTTCAGCCTTGGAGGAGCTGGCCAAAAGAGGCTGACTCCCTGGCCGAAGAACGATTCTCGTCTTAAGAGGCCAGCCGTGAAAATAACTTTCCTCGAAAAGCTCAACGCCGGGTAAACTCCTAAAGGCCTCAAGTCTTCGTCTGATAAAAACAAACGAGCTATTGCCCCAAAACCACCAAGCGAAGAAACCCGTTCCAAATACTGCGATCATCAAAACAAAGTACCTCACGTTAGCACCACCTCCATTCTCTTTGATTTTTTAAAGAAACCGGTATGAGCATATAGCTGGCCGAGCCTGTTGTCAAACTAAAAAATTTCCTTTAAAATGGCTGCGAGTGCCCGAACCGAACGGAGGGAGCAAATGTCAAACCGAGATGGGGAGCATCTTAAAAAATTCGAAGCTTGGCTATCATACCTAGTTGTATCAATCACCAGTTTTTTATGTTTTCTGTACTTCCGTCTCCTGAACCGCACGAGAGTAGTCGGCCGAAAAAACATCCCGCGCCGGAGTCAGAACATTCTCCTCGTCTCAAACCATCGTAGTCTCCACGACTCATGGATCATCGGTGTCGCTGGCTATTTTCCGGAAATCTTATTCTACCCCAGCCAAACCCCGTATAACCTGGCGGCGAAGGAAAACTTCTTTAAGAGCTGGATTGCTGGTTTTATTCTGAAACTCTGCCGAACAGTTCCCGTTGAAAGAAAAAAATTCAATCGAGGGTTTCTCCTCTCTGTCATCTCTCTCCTTAAAAAAGGCAACGTCTGCATTTTCTATCAAGCCACAAGAAGTTTCGACATCGCGGAAGCCAAGGGGGGTGTTTCCTTCATCATCAACAATAGCGACCCCCGACCGATTGTCTTGCCAATCTATCTTGAGAACACCGAAAAACTCTTCGGGGGCGGCCCCGGCCAAAAGCCGAAGCTATCAAGCTACCTGCCCCGCTTTCCGTGGTTTGGAAGAAAAATCACCGTGTCTTTTGGCAAACCCATCAATTTCGCAGACATCCTAAAAGACGAAAACCATCCCAACTCGCACGAAAGAATCTCCCAAATAATTGTTGAAAAGATAGGCTCTCTAGCCTCCGATCTCCACCCAAACAAAAGCAACCCTATCCCCGTCTAAAGCGGGGATTTTTATTTTCCGCGGGCGAAGGCGAGAAGCGCGCCAGCGTAAAGTGCCAAACATATCACATCGAAAAATTACCGTGGGTGAGACGCCTCATTCCGCCACAAACCCACTTCTGTTTTTAAAATAAGACTAGCGCCTAATGTTTTGAGACGGCCAAATTCGAGCTCGTTGGTCTTTGAGCAAAAAGTGAACTAAAAAGGCCGCTCCCGTTCCAAAAATTACGCCGCCCAAAATATCAAGCGGCCAATGCACTCCAACAAAAATTCTGGCAACACCGCTAATAATCGCTAAAGTCAAAAACCACCCGCCCCAACTTCGATTAAAAAAGAAAATAACGATCGCAATCGCAAAAACGGTGGTGGCGTGTCCAGATGGGAAAGCGTGTCCCGAAGCCGAAATCAAAGGTTCAAATCCATAAAACTCAAAGGGTCTAAGTTTGTGATAAAAGAATTTTATAAATTCAACTATCACCCCCCTAGCGAAAAGACAAGCTAGCGTGATCTCCAAAAGCAAAAAAATTCTCGTTCGCCAGGTCTTCTGGAGTAAAACAAAAATAATGGCTAAAGCTATTAGGATATACAAAATCCCGTCTGCCAAAAAAATTCCGACAGTGTCGAGAAAAAAACTCTTTTGAGCAAACTGAAAAATCGCTTGGAAAAATCTCTCGTCAAAACTACTCATGCTATGCTAGATAATTCTAACGAAAATTAGCGGCCAACGAAAGGCAGGAGGGCCATAAACCTGGCCCTTTTTATCGCCTGAGCTAAAATTCTCTGATGCTTAGCGCAAACTCCGGTATGTTGGGGATCGATAATTTTAGCCTGACCCGAAACAAACCTCCGCAGAAGCTCAACCTCCTTATAATCTATCTGTCTTAAGTTTTGAGAACAAAAAAAGCACTGTGTCATATTGTAATTTTAATCGTTACTTAACCGTGATTCATGGTCCATGATCCAAGCTTCATGACTTATTATATCTTTTTAACCTGAAGCGAATCGAGCTCAACTGCCGTATCCCGACCAAAAATCGGAACCATCACTTTAACATGCCCTCGCTCCTCGTCAACCTCCGCCACCTTACCGTCATAATCCTTAAATGGTCCGTCCGTAATTTTCACTAAGTCTCCAACCCTAAAATCAATATTGAACTTGCTCTCATCACTCCCCATCCTAACCAAAAGAGAGTCCACCTCCTCCTTCGAAAGCGGAGTGGGCTTGGTGCTATCCGGTCCCACAAATCCAGTTACCCGAGGGGTGTTTCTAACTACATACCAAGACTCACCGTTCAAAACCATCTCAATCAAAACGTAGCCGGGATAAATCTTCTCCTCGATTGTTTGCCTCTTTCCGCTCTTAACCTTAATTTTTTTTTCCGTCGGAACGATAACCTTAAAAATCCTATCTTCCATCCCCAGCATTTCCACGCGTTGCTTCAGGTACCTGGCCACCGCCTCTTCATATCCGGAATAAGTGTGAACGGCAAACCACTGTCGAACTCCAGTTTCTTCTTGTTGATGAGTTGTCATAAATACTATTAACTTAGAACAAATGCTTTTAATAAGTAAGCAAAAAAAGTGTCAAAAACGCCCAAAAAAAACGCTAGCCCCAAGGAAATACCAATGACGACTGTGGTTAGCCTAATCGCCTCTTTCCTGGTGGGCCAATTGATATGCTTAAGCTCTACTCGA
Organism: Patescibacteria group bacterium; assembly: GCA_038078595.1. Classification (GTDB taxonomy): domain Bacteria; phylum Patescibacteriota; class Minisyncoccia; order UBA6257; family 2-01-FULL-56-20; genus VMFW01. The sequence continues at coordinate 2,251 of JBBTYR010000037.1, read as the reverse complement.
GCCTCCTGAAAAAATATTACTAATTTTTGGAACATTTTCTTTAAAAGTTTGACTTGAAAGAGTATCTTAATACAAAAACTATTAAACGTCAAGATTTTTAACCGAGAGCGCGTGAAGCTCAATAAACTTACGCCGCGGCTGAACCTCATCCCCCATCAAAATATCAAAAAGACGATCAGCCTCTTCGCCGTCATCAATTTCCACCCGCCTTAAAACTCTATTCTCCGGGCTCATGGTTGTTTCCCAAAGTTGTTCCGGGTTCATCTCTCCTAGGCCTTTATACCTCTGAATTCCGACTCCCTTCACCCCACCCTCCTGAACCTGGGCCTCAACCTCGAGAACCGCTGGCTCGCCCTCCCCCTTACTCTCCCCAATCTCTTTCTTGCTAGATTTGAGAGCCTTGGTCTTTTGAATTTCAGCAATAATTTTTTCCTTTTCCTGATCCGAATAAGCATACCTCACATCTTTACCGCTCTGAACTCTATAGAGCGGAGGTTGGGCAATATAAAGATAGCCCGAACTTATCACCTCTTTGAAATACCGGTAAAATAAAGTCAGTAAAAGCGTCCGGATGTGAGCGCCATCCACGTCCGCATCCGTCATTATAATCACCTTATGATACCTGATCTTCGAAATATCGAACTCCTCCGCAATCGCTGTTCCAATCGCCATCACCAGAGACCGGATCTCTTGATTCGAAAGCATTTTATCCAACCTGGTTTTCTCCACATTCAAAATCTTTCCCTTGAGCGGCAAAATCGCCTGCGTGCGTCTGTCTCGGCCGGACTTTGCGCTCCCACCGGCGCTGTCCCCCTCAACTAAGAAAAGCTCCGACTCTTCTGGCTTCCTGGAACTGCAGTCGGAAAGCTTGCCCGGTAGGGTAAGGCCATCAAGCACTCCCTTCCTCAAAACCGTATCCCGCGCCGCCTTCGCCGCTTTTCTCGCCTTCGCCGCCAAGAGCACCTTCTCGATAATTCTCCTGGCTTCAGCTGGTCTCTTCTCTAAAAATTCCTTAAGTGATTCATTGACCACTGCTTCGACCGCCGTTCTCGCCTCAGGGTTTCCGAGTCTGGCTTTTGTCTGACCCTCAAACTGTGGCTCCCTAAGCTTTACCGAAACCACCACCACCAATCCCTCACGCACATCATCACTCGTCAAATTCTCATCCTTTTCTTTCAGATAGTTCTCGCCTCGAGCGTAAGCGTTTAAGGACCGCGTCAGAGCCGAACGAAACCCGGTCAGGTGCATTCCGCCGTCAGGCGTATAAATGTTGTTGGCGAAGCTAAGCTCCTTAACCTCCATGTCATCGATAAAAGTAAACGCCGCCTCCACGTTCATTCCCTCTTGATCCTTACTCACGTAAAAAATTTCTTCCTGAAGCGGCTTTTCGTTGCGAATCAAATGATTAACGAATGACTTCAGACCGCCATCAAAGTAAAAACCGTGAAGCTGGGGGATTTTTTCCCGGCGATCAAGAAAATTAACTCTTACCCTTTTAGTTAAATACGTCTGCTGTCTTAAATGTTCAGCGATTTTTTTAGGATTAAAATCTAAAGTTAAAAAAACTTTTGGATCTGGCGAAAAAGTCACCTTCGTGCCTGTCTGCTTGCACACCCCCACCTTTTTAACCTTCCCCTTCGGCTCCCCCCGTTCGTATTCTTGGGAATATAAAATTCCCTCTCGACAAACCTCGGCTTTCAGCCATTCCGAAAGCGCGTTTACAACCGAAACCCCCACGCCGTGCAAACCACCCGAAACTTTATACGACTCCCCTCCAAATTTTCCTCCAGCGTGAAGCGTAGTCATCACCGTCTCGAGCGCCGACTTCTTGGTCTGCTTATGAGTCTCAACAGGGATTCCTCGGCCATCGTCAACCACACTCACTTTATTTCCTGGCAAAAGCTCGATCGTGATGTTTTTAGCAAAACCCGCCATCGCCTCGTCGATCGAATTATCAACCACCTCCCAAATCAAATGGTGCAAGCCATCCACTCCCGTTGAGCCGATATACATCCCCGGCCGCTTCCGAACCGGCTCCAGACCTTCTAGAACATAAATATCCTCCGCGCTATAGGAGTTTTTAGTCACCTTATTGTTCTCTGATTCTTTGCTCTCTAACTTTTTTTCCTCTTTTTTATCTTTTGCCATAAACTAGGGTTTAGAACCAGCTAAAATTAAAACGTCTTCGAGAGCTGACCTACATAAAAAGCCGCTCTAGACGGCCTACCCATTTTACCATAAAAACCAGGGT
>JBBTYR010000036.1:0-2061 GCA_038078595.1 Patescibacteria group bacterium | reverse complement strand
TAACGTTATGAGCTCCCAAGAGCGCTAGTTCATAGTTGCGATTACTCACCGAAAAGGTAACGTTTCTGGGGGTGACTTGTATCTTTTCGGCCACAAAATCGGCTTTAGAATTTACGCCGTAGGTAACTTTTTGATCAGCCTCAGATTCAAGGAGCTTTTCACCCTCCTCCGTGTCCATGTTTATAACAATTGTCTTCGGTATTTTTTTGCCGTCAATGGTTTTTCGTGGGCTTTTTTTAAGCGTGGAAAATATTTTTCGGTTCATCATTTTTAACCGTTCATAGTCCCAGCCATGAATTTCTAGATATTCTGGGTAGAGCGTAACTAGAACCGCGACATCGTAATGAATAGCGTGGTGCCGCCATTGCTCAATGCCTTCTGATGGAGTTTCGATTACGGCGTACTTGCATCCCGCTTGCACCATGGCTCTCAACATTTTCTGCATCGCGAAACGACCGGGCATGGTCATATGGTAAGGATTTAAAATTTCCTTTTCACCGAGGTGGATTGTAGCGGTACTAGTTAAGCCGGTTTGGTGGTTGGCTGCCCTTAGGCAGGACCAGATAAATTTGGCCGTGGTCGTTTTACCTCGGGTGCCGACCACGCCGATTATCACCATTTTTTTTGAAGGAAATCCATAGATTGCCGCGCCAATGTAGGGCAGGAGCCAATGGTACCAACTCACTAAGAACTTAGGAATTAATTTTTTAACAATTTTTTTCATCTGAATTTTTTAATAAGCTTGAATAGGAAGTGCCACTTTTTGTTTAAAGCGAAATCCCAAGTGCCAATATATTTTACCGTTCGACTCCCGAAACTTTTTTTGAAAGACGTTATGCCTGACCATTTTTTATTATTTTCATCAATACCCCACAGGTCGAAAATGTTAAGGCCGCTAGCTTTAGCATCGAGAATAGCTTCCCACAAAAGCAGAGACGGGGCATTGAATTTTCCGTAACCTTCTCGGGAAGAAGCCAAGCCGTAGGTGGAACTTTCGGCAAAGTGAATTATTAGGGCAGCGCCCACTATCCTGTCCCCTACCTGACCCAAGAAAATTTTTGATCGACAGTTGCCGGTCAGTTTGAAAACCTCTCGGTAATACTTTTCCGGGTAGATTTGGAGCTCGTGGCGTTTGTTGGTGGCTTCGAAGATTTCCCAAAACTCGTTGAATTTTTCCAATTTCTCTTCAGTAGATTCAATCTTTAGGATTTTCACCCCTCTTTTTTGAGCGGTTTTGATGGCGTATCGAGTATCCTTATCCAATTTTTCATACAGCTCCTCCTCCTTGATTTTTAAGTTTAAAACCGCGGTAGTTTCTGGCTGAACCTGCTTACTTTTTTTAAAACCTAGAAACTGAAGGATTTTTTTATCAGCGATGTTTTCTTCAACCGGCGGCTCAACCCTTAAGAAGATGACCCTGTGCCGCTTTTTTAGTTTTTGAATTTCCGATATTAGAGTTTCTAGTTTTTTTAGGGACCCACTTGGGCCGCGAGGGACGTAAAAATAATTTAGGCCAAACGGTAACTTGTATTTGATGAGTAGAGCGGATAAATCAGCCACTGAGACGTGGAGTACCTCTCGACCAATATTTTTCTGAAGTTCTCCCCAGTCCCATGATTGGAGATAGGATCCACCCTGGGCGAAGACAAGCTTGTCCCACTCGCTTTGATCCTCAACTAGTTTCATTTAGAGATATTGCTCAGGATCTAGGTCACCACCGACTGGCATCGGGCCGCAGACTCTTGAGGCCTTGGTTCCTTCCGGAAAACCAGCTCGAGCCGGAGTCAGCGTGTTATTAGCAAAAACAGTAAAGTGAAGGTGTGGGCCGGTAGCCCAACCACTTTTTCCCATATAACCGATTACCTCGCCCTCCTTGACCTCCTGGCCGATTGAAACGATGAAGCGTGAGAGATGAGCGTAAAGAGTGGTTAAGCCGTTTTTGTGTTTTATGACGATGAGTTTACCGTAAGCCCCGCCGCGGCAGCCTCTGTACTGATCTTGATCGGTTACGTTGATTACTATGCCATCTCCGGCCGCTAAGATGGGCGTGCCGATCGGTCC
>JBBTYR010000035.1:0-1867 GCA_038078595.1 Patescibacteria group bacterium | reverse complement strand
TGGCGTAAACTTTTGTCACCAACTTCAAAAGCGAAGAAACTTCTCCTTGAATCTGATCCTGCCGCAAATAAATGTGCGCGTCATCCATCGTAAATTGCCGCGCTCGAAACAGTCCACCCAAAACTCCCGAAAGTTCATTCCGGTGCAGTCGTCCAATTTCCGAAAACCGCAAAGGCAAATCCTTATAGCTTCTGATTTTTGAACCATAGACATAAGTGGATTCCGGGCAGTTCATGGGCTTCAAGACGTAAGTTTCCCTGCCCTGAGTTTCTCGAACGGGCTTGTCTTCATCAAAATAAAACATATTCTCGCGATAATATTTCCAGTGGCCGGATTTTTCAAAGACTTCTTTTTTGACCATAATTGGCGTCGAGATTTCCTCATATCCTTCTCGATCAAGTTCCTCGCGGATAAGCTTCTCGAGCTCCCGAAAAATAATCATCCCCTTGCCGTGCCAAAAAGCCGTCCCCGGCGCGACTTCGTGAAACGAAAAAAGATCCAACTGCTCCCCAATAGCGCGATGGTCGTTTTTACCATTCTCTAGCCTTGATTCCTCTTTAGACATAAATTGCATTATAAACTAAAAAGTCTATATTTTAAAGCCTTAACTAAACCCCAATTCTGGAAAGTTATTTTTTAAAATCTTCTTCCCTAAGTTGCGCTTGTCTTAAAATTGATTTAAAAGTTCCGTAGGGAATTTCTCTACGGTTAGCTGGCACAATCACCGTCAAAATCGGCACGCCAAATTTTCTGAACTTAATGTGACTTCCTTTTTGAGAAACAAAAACGAAACCCCGATTTTCTAAAACCTTAATGATATGCGTTGAGGAGTGCAGCTTAGGCATACTGCAACTGTTCTGTTGATACAGTCGGCTTCTCTATTTTTGGCAATTTAGAGGTGGGAGAATCTTCAAAATAAAGTTCCAACGCCTCCCGTAAATTTCTCAAAGCCTCTTTCCGAGTTTTGCCAAAGCTTGACACCTCCACGTTTAAACACTGGGCCACGTAGTATTTCCCCTCTTTCCAAGTTACGATTTTAAGGTTTGCTTTAGCCATAACTCAATATTAGCTCACTTCTCGCTTTTGTAAAGCTCCTTAACGATTAATCGTTTCTAAGGTATTATTTATCTATGCTCGACATCAAACCCATTCGCGAAAATCCCGAAAACGTCAAAAAAGGCATTTCCGCCAAAGGCGTCAGTCCCAAATTGGTGGACGAATTTTTGGCTCTCGATGAAAAATGGCGGGACTTGACCAAAAAATCCGAGGATTTGCGGGCGGAGCAAAGACGTGCCGGCGAGGCGAAAGAGGTGGATAGAGCTAAAGAACTGAAAGTCGACTTTCAAAAATTAAGCGAAGAATTGCCCGAAATTGAAAAAAAACGTGATGAACTGCTTTTAGAATTTCCCAACCTTCCTTTCGAAGACGTTCCGATCGGTAAAGACGAGACCCAAAACCAAATCCTTCGCCAAGTTGGCACACCTACAGATTTTGACTTCGAAGTCGTTGACTACCTCACGCTCGCTGGAAAATTAGATTTAATTGATGTAGAGCGCGCTGGAAAAGTTTCTGGCTCTCGATTTGGTTACTTAAAAAATGAAGCCGTCCTTTTAGAGTTCGCTCTTGTCGAGTTCGCGATGAAGATTTTGATCAAAGAGGGCTTTACTCCGATGGTTCCTCCGGTTCTCGTCAAATCCGATGTGATGAAAGATATGGGCAAGACCAAATTCATCGGCGATAAAGACGCCTACCATCTTGAAGAAGACGATCTCTACCTCGTTGGTTCCTCCGAACACTCCATCGGTCCCTACCACATGGGCGAGGTTTTAAAAGAAGAAGATTTGCCCAAACGCTACGTCGGCTTTTC
>JBBTYR010000034.1:0-5290 GCA_038078595.1 Patescibacteria group bacterium | reverse complement strand
AAACTCGGCACCGGTGACGACTTAATAAAGAAGGCAACTGAAACCGTTGGCGAACCAAGTGAAATCCACGGTGTGGTAAATCCAGAAACGGCTAACCCGGAAATTGACGTGGAACCAAAAACCGACACCCCGCCAATCTCCACCGAAACCTACATCCCAAACGAAACACACTCAAATATCCCCGACTCGACCATAACCCCCCCCGAAACCGACTCCGAGATTAAAGAATCCTCAACTGATATCAAAGCCGATACAGGTCCTGCGGAAACCCACGCCCACGTCCATACTCATGCCGAAACCATTCCTGAAAACATCGCCCACGAAGCCGAAACAACGCTCGAAAACTACTGCCTCCTAGACCAGGAAGAATTAATCAAAAAAACCGCCCAAGCCCTAAAACGCAACCCCGGCCAGCCCTACCTTCAAAAATTGTTAGCTTTCCTAGAAAACCACCCCCTTCACGAACACGCCATCGAAAACTACAACGAAGCCTGGGGCTCTTCGGGCCTAACCGAAACCGAATACGCCAAAGTGAAGGACCTTAAGGTTGGGGAATACCTAAAACGCTACGGCCGAGACCTCTTTGAATACTTCCCGGATGAAAAAAATATCGACGCCTCAGAAATCAGCCATCGCCGAAATCTAGCTCAAGTCTTAAGAAACTTGTTCCCCGGCCGATCCGTCAAGAATTTAACCATCGAAAAACTGCTCAAGATGGCTAGCTTTTCAAGATAGCTTTGGTCGAAAACAACAAATCTGATAACATAAAACCATGAACGACATCGCTAAAGAACTCGGCCTTGAAAACTTAAATGAAGAAGATCGGTCAAAAATTCTTATCCAAATTACCGATTCGCTCTTAAAACGCCTGGTGATCAGAGTCTATGATCGACTCACAGCCGAAGACCAAAAAGAATTCGACAAGCTGGTCGAGATCGGCAACGCCGCTAAAGTGGACGAATTCCTACGCGCTAAAGTCTCCGATCTAGACGAAATCAGGAACGAGGAAATGGAAGGGTTGGTGAGAGAGATGAAAGATTTTCTCGCCGCCGCCAAGAAAAAGTAATTAAACTTAAAAACGGATGGAAGAAAAGACGGGAAGCCTCCCGTCTTTTCAAAATTCGAATTTTAACATACAATTCACACACAGCATGTCTAACTTCACCAAAAACATCGTTTGGTCCCTCGTCGCCTTAATTGTTATCTCGTTGGTTTTCTCTTCCCTCATCGAAAGTGGTACCGCCAAACCAAAAGAAATCAACATCAACGAGTTGGTTACTAAAATTAACGCGGGGGAAGTTAAAACAATTGTAATCAGCGGCGAGAGCATTAAGATCACTTTAAACGATGGCACTGAAGCTAAGTCAAAGAAAGAAGCTGAATCTGGGTTCACTGAAACCTTAAAAAACTTAGCCGTTGATCAAACCGCCCTTCAAAAGGTTCAACTTGAAATAGAGGAACCTTCAGGCTGGCAATTTTGGGCCGGCATTTTAATCCCCACCCTCCTGCCGGTTATTTTCATTGGCGCTATTTTCTGGCTGATGTTTCGTCAGGCCCGAACCGGCGTCAATCAGGCTTTCAACTTCGGCCGATCCGGCGTTCGCCTCTCAAACTTAGCAAAAGAGAAAATTACTTTCAATGATGTAGCGGGCTGCAAAGAAGCCAAAGAAGAGCTGATCGAGGTAGTCGATTTCCTAAAAAACCCAAAAAAATTTCTTGAGCTAGGAGCCAGAATCCCCCGAGGGGTTCTATTGGTTGGCATGCCCGGTACCGGCAAAACCCTCCTCGCCCGAGCTGTTGCCGGCGAAGCCAACGTTCCGTTTTTCAACATCTCCGCCTCAGAATTTGTTGAGATGTTTGTCGGCGTTGGCGCCTCTCGCACCCGCGACGCCTTTGCCGTCGCCAAACGAGCCGCCCCAGCCATTCTCTTTGTTGATGAAATTGACGCCGTCGGTCGCCAAAGGGGCACTGGCATGGGAGGTGGCAACGACGAACGCGAGCAGACCCTAAACCAAATCCTAGTTGAACTCGACGGTTTCGACCGTGATACAAAAATTATCGTTCTCGCCGCCACCAATCGACCCGACATTCTCGACCCAGCCCTTCTTCGCCCAGGCCGATTTGATCGTCGAGTCGTCATCGATATGCCCGACATTAAAGACCGGGAAGAAATTCTAAAAATTCACGTCCGAGGAAAACCCCTGTCTCCAAAAGTTGATCTCAGAAAAATTGCTGTTCGCACCCCCGGCTTTTCGGGCGCCGACCTGGCCAACCTCACTAACGAATCCGCCATCTTAGCCGCTAGAAAAAACCAAAAAATCATAGAACAGGAGGACATCTACTCTTCCATCGAAAAAGTGCTTTTGGGTCCCGAAAGAAAAAATCGGGTCATCTCCCAAAGAGAAAAAGAAATTACCGCCTATCACGAAGGTGGTCACGCTCTTGTCGCCGCCTCCCTCAAGGACTCTGACCCCGTCCATAAGGTTTCGATCATTAGTCGCGGCGCAGCCGGCGGCTACACCATGAAGCTCCCCCTTGAAGAACAAAACCTGCGAACCAAAACTCAATTCTTAAACGACCTGGCTGTTATGCTCGCCGGCATGATCGCTGAAAAAGTTAAGTTCGACGACGTCTCGACCGGTGCCTCGAGCGACCTAAAGGAAGCTTCCGCTCTCGCCAGAAAGATGATTACCAAATATGGCATGAGTGAGGTCCTTGGACCACTCACCTTTGGTAAGACTGACGAACTAATTTTCCTTGGGAGAGAGATCTCATCCGAAAAAAACTACTCCGAAAAAGTTGCCGAAAAAATCGACGAGGAAGTAAAAAATTTCATCACTCGTAGCTACGAAACCGCTAAAAAGATTATTGTGAACAACAAAAAAGCCCTCACTTCAATCGCGACGGCCCTTATGGAACGGGAAACCCTAGAGCAAGAAGAGTTCTATAGCATCGTCAAACCCTTCAAGATAAAGCCGGTTTCAATCTAGATTAAAGTTGAACGCAGTATACAGGATCATTACAGTTCACTCCGAATTTTAATCCGTCTATGTCATCCCGAAGGACAGAGTTGCTCGCGCTATCTAGTTTCGCTCCCAAAATATAATCATTGCCATTCGTTGATCCATACCAATAAGTAGCGCTGGGGTCTGGATCTTTCGGCAAACCAGACACCCCCACTTTGGTGTCGGTTAAAATTTTTAATAAGTCACCCCAGGTCTTTGGCGCTGAGCCAAAGCTAGATCCACAATCAACTCGACCCGGATAATAACCACATTTATTGTAGTAAAGTTCTAAGCCGCTTTGAACCTGTCTTAGGTCAGAAACTCTTTTTTTATCGTTAGCCGAAGCACTTCCACCAGATCCGCCGTTTATAAACTTAGAAGATTCTGCGGTCGCCGAAATCTCGTTCCAAAATCCCTTCGGAATCAAATTTAAGCCTGGGTCGGTTCCTACTTCATAAACAGCCGGATCATCCCCCCCGTCAGAACTCATGGATTTAACAAACTTATCACCCTGCAAAACCGTATTAAACTCATATGTGCTTAGTGATGGATCGCAGGCAAAAAGATAAATAGTCTTACTTGACGCATCGTTAACCATATCAAGAGGCAAGCTATCAATTGGGGCTCCAGACGATATTTTTTCAAAGTTAACAGGTAACCATCCCTTCCCATCCACACTCCTCAACCCAGAGTTTTTACCCAGAGTCCATCCCGGAGGAACTTTGATCGGCGCTGAAGCATAAATCGTTCTCTTGCTTTCGCATATTTTTGCATCAACCACATCTGCTAGGTAGAGGGCCATCATAGAATTCATTGTGGCCAAATCACTAAATCTCGTGTTGTCCTGCGCCTCAACCAACGAACCCGCACCCCCTCCCCCTCCTAAAGATGCCATCAGATCCTCAATCGATATCGCGTCTTTTGGCTCCTCAACATTCACTGGCTCATCGAATCCAGAATAATCCACGGCGAAACCCATGTCGGCTTTGAATCCAGAATCCTTATCGTTAATCTTTACCTCAAGGACCGTTTTGCGAAGCAGCTTGTCTTTTTTCCCTATCCAAACCTCCAAACCCTTTGAATCAACATTTTTATCTATGTAATCAAAAAATCCTTTGAGGCCGTCATTAATCGCAATTTCAAATTCCTTTTCACCTTCAGGAGAAACGTCCCCGGGTGGCGCCACCGCCTTCCAGTATTCGATAATAATCTTCTTAACCTCGTCGCGATCAACGGTAAGAATGTAGTGATAACTCTTAGCTCCTCCTGCGTCTTCCTGCCCCAGCTCTTCTTTTACTCTAAAAATTTTATAAAAAGCCCGGGTTAAATCCTCTACCTGCTTTTTTGAAAAAGAAAAATCTGGAGGCGCTACTTGTGGCATCAACATACCTCCAGTTAAAAATGAACCCCCTCCACCCAAATCAGTTGGTTCAAGCAAAATCCATTTGTTCAAGACGAGAGTGGGGTCAACTCCTATTTTCTCAGCTAAAACCCCCGAAACCTTCGTAACCTTCAGGTAAATTTTTTGACCAAAAAATAAAAACTCAAAACTCAAGTTAAATTTCTCCCCGCCGTATTCAACGTTAACTTCAAAACTCTCGGACCCTATGGGTTTTAAACGATCAGCTAAGTCAAAATAACCTTTCACCCCCACATCAATCGAAGCCGGGAAGGTCTCACGACTATCGGGTGATTCACCAAACGAGCTACCGAAAAAATCTGGGCCTTCAGGAATTCGTAAAGTAAAACTCGCCTCACTACCCAATGATTTCATTGCCAACAAATTAGAAACCGCCTCCGCCAAAACCGCCTCGGGAGTCTCGGTTTCAAAAACATAAAAATAAGCGTAGGCTCCACCCCCGCTAAAAATCAAAAGTGCGACAACAACGAAAAAAAATACTTTCTTTCTCGAAGTACCCCTATAAACCTGTGGTTGAATCCCAGCTGGCTGCGACCGAAAACCACTCTGTTCTCGGCCTAAAACTTCTGGCTTCACACTCGAAACCACCCCCAACTCTTTGATAGTCGCATCGATATCGCTATCCCGCCAACCAACTCCGAGCAAGGCCTTTTTGGCCACCTCCACGCTCTCCCCAGTTGCTAAAGACTGTTTTAGATAACTTAAAATATCCGGGTTTGCCACAACATCTTAATTCTATACCAATTATCATAAAAAGATAATTTCTACACTGAAGTTGTCAGCCCGGCAAAAATAAAACCCCGTGCCAAAAATTTATATATGGGATTTCGTTGTAAAAATTGTAGGCCAGGATGGACTCGAACCA
>JBBTYR010000033.1:0-11918 GCA_038078595.1 Patescibacteria group bacterium | reverse complement strand
TAGTCAAGGCATCCACCATTTGCCCTTATACCAACCATCCCAATACTGACTTTTAATCGCGCCGTTTCACGTCGCTCAAATTTAAAATTTAAAAATCAAAGTTAAAAATTCTGGTGGTTATGACTTGCGTCATAACTTCATAAATTTTGCATTTTGAGATTTGCATTTTCCACTTGAGTGTCGCTCCGCGACACGATGCTTCACCCATCAGGAATGCGTACCTGATGTGAAGTTTCTTATTCTATTATCAAAAATCTCGGAGTGACTTAAGACTAAAAAAGCCGCTTTCTGGCGGCCACTACTCACACCGAAAAAGGCGCTTTAGCCGCTTTGCCGTGCAAGATTTAGTACATTCATCATTCCGGAGTTCATTATAGGGGATGGAAAAAACCTGTCAAGGGTCGCTCGTATTTTACTTTGGAGAGCCGGTGTCGCCAAAACTCCGGCGGTTTTGTCGCACCTGCATCTCGGCTGGTTTATCCCTACAGGAACCAAGCTAAACCAGCCTCCGATAGCCTCTCCAAAGTAGAATACTCGCTCCTGAAGTAAACGAGGGGGTCTATCTTGCACTGCCTAACCATCTCAAATTTTTGGATTCTTGACTCTTTTGTGGTCAAAATGTATAAACCTATTAGAAACTGTGATCGACTAATTTCAACCGGAAGGAGACTTTGTATGTACCTTCTTTTCAACGACTTGAAACCGGGAGACAAATTCATATTGGTCTCGGCGGTTAACGGAGAAGCAACGAGAGGTAGGCACGTAAGAATACTTCTGAAAATCGCTCCGGGTTCGAAAGTCGAACTTACGAACGCTGATATCAATGCTACCTACCTAGATATTGGATCGTTCACTAGCTTCGTTGATGATACCAAAGTCATCAAGCTGGTCTAACGGCTTCATATTAGGTAATTGGTCGGAAACTGTCATTTGTGAATCATCACGATGGCAGTTTTTTTAATCCAAAAATTTGAGATGGTTAACGCCCTATTCAGACTCGGTTTTATTCCATCTAGGATTTTCAGGGCAAATTAAAAACCGCCGGTCCTCACAACCAACGGCTCTTAATTTCTGTAATGTAATTGTAGCAGAAACAATGTCGATCCTATAGTAAAACTGTGAATATCTTAGAACTCCAAGCTACATCTTGGTTTCGGTGTTTTCGCGAAGCCTACTGATAAGATGGGCCGCATAGTCCCTCCCTCCCAGGCCAAAGGCTAGGCCTCCGGCGAGCGCCAGCATGGCGATGAAACCGGTGATGACGGTGTTGATGATGCTTGGCGCGATGTTTAGCTGAACCAACGAAGCCAAGAAGCCAAAGACAACAACCGACCACCAGGTCAATGAGCCAAGAAAATTGGCGCTATGCATTCGGGCGCCCTTAACGGATGCTTTAACCACTCCCCTAAGGAAGTTTCCAAGGAACGCGGCGGCTAGCATGATTAAGACCGCAACGATAACGTTCGGGATGTAGAAAACAACCTGACCGAGGAAGCTAGAAAAGGCAAAGAGATTAAGCTGATCGGAGGCGGCGAGCAAAAAGCCAATTAAAATAAACCAATACGTTAACTGACCCAAGAATCTGGCGCCTCTAAGCTTTAATCCTCCCCTTTCAAAATAGGGGGCGATCTCAAGTTTGCCCAAGAAGGTATCGAGTCGGATAGCCATAAAGATCTTTTCGATCAAGGTGCCAAAAAAAGCGGCGAAGATGAGACCGATGATCAGAATGACAAGAGCGCCAATTAAGTTTGGTAGGAAACCTGAAAATCCTAACCAAAGGTTCTGGAGCGATCCAACTATAACTGCTGATAAGTCCTGAATAACCATATTTTTTGATAAACGCCTAAGGCTATCGAAAACTGAGTTTTAGGCGTAACGACCTTTGCCTTCATTACTAAAGACCCGAAAGTCCAAATTGCTTGGAAAATGAAGGTGGAGTTTTCCTACCTTTAATTTTATCAAAGGGGGTGGGGGGGGAATGTGGATAACTATTACCATCCGGCTTTCCAAAGCAAATGAGTGGTAATGGGGTGTTTTCTGGAATAGTGGAAGTTGATTGTTTTTCAAAATAAAACCTTCGGTTCTTAACCGAAGGTTTTTTGTTTAAACTGGTAGGAATTTTTCCGTTGCGTCCGCTACCCATCGATAGTTATCGCGAATGGCGACTAGGGCTTCTGGGGTGATGTCGCCCAAGTTACGATAGACTTGCTTGTCTTTCATTTGGGCCTTGTCGCCCTGGGGCCAGATGCGCCACGAGTCGTTATCTATGACATCGGCCACAATGATATGGTTGCTATAGGGTGGTTGGCAACCAAGGCCACACTCAATTTTCAGATCAACAAGAGTGACTCCCTGATTCTCCCAGACCTCTTCGATGGCAACAAAGCAGGTTCTAGCGAGAAAACCCATCTCGTCAAAATCAGCCGGGAAGATGGGGGGGCTATCAAATAGTTCGGGCAAAACCCTGGTGGGACCGACGGATAGGGACTGACGAGGGTCAAAGAGTTGGTATTCGGATTTATCCTGATCCCAAAAAATCATGGGATCGTGATTGGCGTCGTCTTTCAAGAAAAACTCGATGACAAGATTATTGAAACGCGTCCCTTCTGGAATTTCCGGATTCCTCTTTAAATAGGAGCCGGTCGCAATGCGACGAGTGACTATTTCAATAGGAATCATCTGAACTCGCTGGGCGGCGAAAGTTGTCGAACCGACACGATGAAGAAAGTGGTTGGGGACGTTTTTAGATCCTAGGAGTCGAAAGACGTTGCAGGTGACAGTAGTTGAAAGAGCGCCCTTGCTTACGATGAGATCCCTTCGCGCGCCATCACCGGCAGTAATATCGTCTTTGCTCTCAATCAGAACTTCGGTTTTGGAACTAGGGTTGGCCCAAATGATCTTTGTCTTCCCTTCAGCTAACTTCTGCCCACTACCCTGTTTCACGAAGACCTCCTTTTTTTAGCGTTTAAGTGACTAGAGAAATAGTAGGCAAAATTTCCGCGAGAGTCAAAGTTAGAGGCTAAAAATTTTGTCCGTGTCTATCGGCCCCGGGCTTCTCAATTTGCGGGCGGTAAACTCATTGGTTTTTGCGTTGTACCTATAATCGTCGGACCAGGCTCTACCATCTTCGGCGATTTCTTTGAGCGCTTGCGCAATGAATGAGATTTCTTGATTTGACATTGTGGGGTTGATAGAAAGACGAACAAAACCGGGTCGCAAAGACTGATCGTCATGGCGGAGTCGGCGGGTAATTTTTCGGGAGGCCTCACGACTAATTCCTAGAAGATAGTGGCCGTAAGTGCCAGCGCAGGCGCAACCACCTCTTGTTTGGATGCCAAAGTGGTCGTTTAACAATTTTGAAACTAAGTTGTAGTGAAGCCCTTCAATATTGAAAGAAATCACGCCAAGGCGATCGACATGCTCCCCCGCTAGAATATGGAGATTTCTTGTTTTCTTCATGGCGAGGAAAAGGGTTTGTAAAATTTCTTTTTCCCGAGCTAAAATATTTTGTACACCCATTTTTTCCTTGAGTTTAATCGCAAGAGCAGTTTTAATGGTGCCTAAGAAGGGCGGAGTGCCGCCATCTTCTCGGGCTTCGATGTCCGGGAGATATTGATGCTCTTGCCATGGGTTAGTCCAGAGGACAGTGCCGCCACCAGGATGATCGGGGACTTTGTTTGAGTAGAGTTTTGAGTCAAAGATCAGAATACCGGGGGTTCCCGGGCCGCCAAGAAATTTGTGGGGCGAGAAATATATGGCGTCCAACTTTTCCTGCGGGTCGCACGGGTGCATATTGATTTTCGCGTAGGGCGCGGCGCAGGCATAGTCAACGAAACAGAGCCCTCCACTTCGGTGAATGAGCTTGGCGATTTTGTGAACTGGAGGCTCGATGCCGGTTACGTTTGAAGCGGCAGTGACGGCGGCGATTTTCCGTTTTCGGTTTTTATGTTTTTTAAGAAGTTGTTTGAAATTATCTAAACTCACTAAACCATCGCGCCCAGGTGGAATAATCTCTACGTCGCAAATGGTTTCTAGCCACGAAGTTTGATTAGAGTGGTGCTCCATGTGGGTGATAAAAACCACAGGACGGAGGGCGACGGGAATGCGTGTGTATTTAGCCAGTTTTTCCGGGAGTTTTAAACCTAAAATTCTTTGGAGTTTATTTACGGCACCGGTCATACCGGAACCAGCCGCAATTAAAACGTCACTCTCGCTCGCATTAACATGATGTTTAATAATTTTTTGAGCCTCGTGATAGCTTCTAGTCATGGCGGTCCCAGTGACCGTGACCTCGGTGTGGGTATTGCCTATAAAAGGGCCGATTTTCTTCGAGATTATTTTTTCAATGGGATTGTATAATCGCCCGCTCGCCGTCCAGTCGGCGTAGATAAGTTTTTTCTTGCCGTATGGTGATTCGAAGCGTTGGTTATAACCAACGGTATTTTTTCGAAATTGGACGAAATGTTTTTCTAAGGACATGATTTAATAATGCTATGCCAAAAGTATTTGAAAGGCTAACTAGTGAGTGTGATTGACAAAAATCTTTAAAAATATTAGTATGCATCCGATAAACAGTAACTTAACAAAGGAGGAGTAGTGTCGACAATGAGTGTTCTTGTTTCTGACAGTTCTGGTCAAGAGCTCCTGGATCCAAGCTGGGAAGTAGCGAGAGATACTGAAGACACCTCGCTTCAAGATGGCAAAAACTTCACCCTCGAGGCAATCCCATTTTTGAAAACCGGGGAGGATTGCATCAATGGGGAAAAGCTTGAGGTTCGCGCAGCTGATCTCGGAACACCCCACGGAAAGAAGTTGGCCAGGACTCTTTTCGACAATCGGGACAAGATCGATCCAAGCTGGCGAGCCTTCTGTCTGGTCTTCACGGGGACCGTGGGCAAGGATAAAGCCGGCGACCGAAGGGTTCTTAGCCTAAGCTGGAATGGTAAGGACTGGTATGTCGGCTTCAGGTGGCTGGACCGGAAATGGGGAGGTCGTGCTCGACTCATGCGAATTGTAAATTAATTTGGGACTAAAAAACCGCCTCGATAATATTGGCGGTTTTGTTTTATAAGATTGACCACCGGCTTTATCGGTGATACTTATAAACTAGACTAATTAGGTAACTTGAAAGGAGGAGTCGTGGAAGATTATCGGATTTCGGTAAAGGGTTTAGTTATCGATGGCGAAAAATTTTTAATACTAGAACAGAAGTCTTCGATTGGCTCTATCTGGACATTCCCAGGAGGCAGGGTGGAACCGGGAGAGTCACCGGAGGAAACTCTAAACAGAGAAGTGCTCGAAGAGATCGCCTGCAAGATAAAAATAATTCGTCCGATGGGATACTACTGGGCGGTGGGAACAAACAGTAAGCGTTGGGTTTGTTGTGTAACCTACCTTTGCGAGATTTCTTCGGGTGAGATTGATATCACAAAGAACCCGGATGGTGGAAAAATCACTAAATACCGATGGGTGACCAAAGAAGAGTTTCTGACGGATGAATACAGGGTGGCAGATGGGACGATTAAGGATTTCGTCCGAAAAGAAACGTAAAAAACAAAGCCGTTCCGGTAGGTACCTGAACGGCTTTTTATTTACTTCTTGAGTTGCTTCTTCGCAGTAGCGAGACGTTTATCGCCGCCAACGCTAAGAGTCGGGTACTTGAGTTTCATTGACTCAAGCACAGAGACAATGACGGTTGAGATTAAAGCGGCGGTAAACCACTTGTTGTCAGAGGGAACGATGTACCAGGGAGCGGCTTTCGTGCTCGTCGCGGAGATTGCCTCTTCGTAGGCACGCATATACTCACTCCAGAGCGCTCGTTTGGCAATATCGTCGAGCGAGAACTTCCAACGCTTTTCGGGGGTGTCGATTCTCTCGAGGAAGCGCCTCCCCTGCTTCTTCTTTGAAACGTTCAGGAGGAACTTGAGAACGACAGTGCCATTGTCGGTGAGATATCTTTCGAAATTGACGATTTCCCGGAAACGGCGAGTCCAGATGTCTTTGTCTTTCAGATCGTCGGGCAGATGCTGCGCTTTCAAAATCTCGGGATGAACTCTAACCACGACTGTCTCTTCGTAGTAAGAGCGGTTATGGACACCGATTTTGCCGCGCTCGGGGAGGCCCCTCACGCACCGCCACATGTAGTCATGAGCCAATTCTTCTGCCGAGGGAGATTTGAAACTGTGGACCTGGATCCCCATCGGATTTATGCAATCCATGACCCGGCGGATGGTGCTGTCTTTGCCAGCGGCGTCCATGCCTTGAAAAATCGCCAACATGGAACGAGTACCGTCCGCATAAAGAATTTCTTGGAGTTCCGCAATTCTCCGCGAATTAACTTCAAGGATCTTCAGCGCAGCGGACTTAGTGAGGCCACCAGTGGAGCCGGGATCGTAATCCTTGATTGACACTCGTTTTCCGGGTGGTGCCAAAAATGGTTTCGCGTTGATCTTTCTTTGCTTCTTTTTTGCCACTCGTACTCCCTCCGTGAAAAGTTATGAGTTAAGAAATTGTGAGTTAAGAAACTGTTTGAGATTCTAAATCAAAACTTGCTTTTTGTCAACTAGCGGGAACTTACTCAAACTTTAGCTCTTTTACGGTTTCCCAATTCTTTTCGTTTAGAACCACCACTCGATCATCGCCTACCACGTACAAATAATCATTCATGTAGATGGCGCGGCGCGAACGGATTTGGCTCACCGCTTTTTTGAGGGTTAAGTTGTTCTCCTCGTAGGAGAAAATGTAGCCGCCCTCACCGCCTGGCATAAAGAAGATGTTATGAGCCGGATCAGACAAGAACGCGTGATGAGTGGTCGTCACTTCGGTCCAGTAATCTTTAAGCGAGTACTTTGAAATTTCGGTGGACCAAGGGAGAATCGAACTCCCGCCTCCTCGTTGCAAACGAGGCGTTCTACCACTGAACTATAGGCCCATCTAATAAACTAAAAATCTGTCAATTGGATTCTATTTAATTTTAGGCTTTGGGGCAAGAGAGAAAAAAAGCCCCCAATTTCTTGAGGGCTTGAATGTTTTAACTATGTACTACTGATATTTCTTTGAAGTTGACGTGCTCGCCTTCGTTTCCCTGAATCACGTCGGCGTAGAAACCTCTCACCGTGACACCTCGGAGCGTCGGCCGAAGCGCTATAACCGCATCCTGAAGGTGCATGATTTGGATTTCTCGAACTGATTTTCCAGTGAAGCGACGGGCAATCCTGTTGACTAGATCACCATCTTTGTAAGCTCCACAGTCTTCGTGCGCCACGAGTATCAAGTTGGTCGCATGAGTGACCTTCAACGCCTTTTGGAAAAGGAGATCGAAGGCTTTTGGGAGAGACCCGGTCAGAACCGCGAGTCCGCTCGCGATAGTGACACCACTTGGCCACTGCAAAACGTGCGGGTTTTGGAAACCCAAGCCGTGGATTAGAAATTCGCGCGTTTGGTCTTCGAACCGGTGGTCGCTACAGGAAACTACGAGACAATCGGCCTTCGCGTTCACCCAAGGGATCGGGCTTGTGTAGCCATGCTGCACAAGATCTTCACCCGACATAGGATGAATCGGTTCAGGGTGACTGGTTTCGTGTTCACTATGAACCGAAGTGGGATGACTTGGATCTTCGTGTTCGTCGGTTGAACCGTGAGCTTCCTGTCGAAGCGCTGGCTTCAATGTTGGCCGAACAAGTGTGGTTCGAACTGGGTTCGCTCGCCGTGATCCCGGGAACGATGAATTCGGGTCTGGGTTCATCCTTGCTCCTTTCTCTAAAATTAGCGCCCAGGAGACTTTGTGATCCCCTGGGCACGTTCAGTCGGTTACAAGCTTAACTGACGGGTTCGGCAACTTCGATCGGAGCATGAATTGTCGATTTGGGCGAGTTAACGCCGATCAAGTCGTCCATGTTGATGCCTAGTTTGCCGAAAATCTCATCGACATTAATGCCCAGCGCCTTGAGTTGCTGCAGGGCACCGAAAACGATCTTTGGAATGTTCATGGCAAAGTTCGCCACGGGACCATTTCCGTTGCCATTTCCTCCACCCAGATCAACCATGTGGACCGAATCGATGCGAGCCAAGCCGGCTCCCACCTGCTCGAACATCGCGGCGAAAATCTTTTCGCCAGCGTCTCCAGCGTGTTCGATGATCTGCGGCAACATCTCGAGAATGATGACCGTGCGGGCCGCAGGGGTCATCTGAGCCAAAGCTTCCTGTTTCTTCAGCAAACCCATGGCTTCAGCCAAGAGCTTGGCCTGAATGGCCGCGCCTTCGGCTTCGCCCTTCTTCTGAACAACTTCGGCTTCGGCAAGACCAAGCTCACGCTTCAAAGCGGCTTCGGCAAGCGCTTCGCCTTCGCCCACGAACTGTAGCCTGGACTTTTCAGCTTCGGCTGTCGCCTTCGTAGCTTCGGCCTTGATGACCGCGGCTTGCTTATCGCCTTCGGCCTTGATAACTGAAGCTTGCTGTTCGCCTTCGGCTTTGATGATAGAGGCTTGCTTCTCGGCTTCAGCTGGCCTGATCTTTTCGGTAACCAGCTTCTTCTCGGCCCACTTGGCTTCTTCTTCAGCTACCTCGATTCGAGCGCGAGCATTCGCGGCGTCGACGGAAGCTTCACGGGCCTTGAGGTCTTTCTGTAGATCGGCCTTGGCAAGCGCTCCGGCCAGTTCGGCCTTAGCTTGGGCGGTGTCGACTTCGACTTTCAAATCCGCCTTCTTCACTTCGAGGTCGCGCTTGGCCTGCTCAATAGCCTGGTCGTTTTCGAGCTTTTTCTCCTCTCCTTCGCGACGGGCCGTTGAAGCCTTGATTGTCGACTCACGCTGAGCCTCGGCTTCGCCAATCTCGGCGTCGCGTTTGACCTGCGCGGTCTTGGTCTTGCCAAGAGCCTCAATGTAACCCAGCGCATCGCTGATGCCCTTGATGTTGAAGTTGACCAGCTCAATACCAGTCTTTTCCAACTCGGGCTTCGCGACGTTGACCACTTGCTGACTGATCTTCTCGCGGTCTCTGACCATATCTTCGATGGTCAGAGTGCCGACGATTTGCCGCAGTTGCGCTTCGAGGGTGTTCTTGCAAATTATCTCGATCTCTTCGGGTGTCTTACCCAAGAGTTGACTGACAGCGATCGCCAAGATGTTGGGCTGAGAGGAAATGCGGAGGTTTGCTACCGCATCAACGTTCACAGCCACACCATCGACGTTCGGAGTTTTCTGTACGCTGAACTCCGACTGAAAAACAGAAAGGGACATGTAATCGATGCGTTCAAGGAGCGGCATTCTGAGCGCCGCGCCACCAACGACTGTTCGGAAACCTTGTTCAACAGTTCCACTCTGACCGTCCGAGACCTTACGCTTGCGACCAGTTAGAATCATGGCTTGGTTGGGCGGACATTTCTTGTAGTTCCGCGCAACCATCATGGCCACGGACAAAAACGCAATACCGACAGCGATGATCATGACGGGGATGAATAATCCCCCTAATATAGTTGACACTACTTGCTCCTTTCTCTGGCCTTTCTGGGGGCCACCTCGAGTTAGAGTTCCTCGACTTCCACGTTGGAGCCGAAGGTTCGGATAATCTTCACCGGCCGGCCGCTTCGAATTACTTTGTTTGAAGTAGCCGTACGAGTGAACTGACCTTGGCCAGGAATCACAAACGTCACCTCGCCCATCCCGTTTCCCGGAATAGAGGTGGTAACCATTGCTTCCCTGCCAATCAAGGTCTCGTTGAAAACCAATGAGTTCGATTGTTGCTTCTTGAACGCCCGGATCAGCACGAAGCCGATAAGGGCAAAAATCCAACCCGAGAGAGTACCTACACCACATGAGAAAAGGAGTTTCTGGGTCATGTAATAGGTAATGAAACCCAAGGCTCCAAATCCCGTCGCTAGAAGCGACATCCCTCGAACGGACATGACGGGATAAAGAAGCCAGCCACCTAAACCCATGCCGCTATCGTGATCTCCGTGATCGCCATGATGACCGTCTCCGCCATGACCAACATCATGATCGAAGTCGTGGTCAGTGTCGTGGTCGCCTCCAAAGATCATGGAAACGATTGAGACAACCGCTCCCAATATCGCTAAGGCGGCAAACACGAGTAATGACATTCCCTGTGAGAGCAAATTACCAGCCCAGTCAATCATGAGTCACCTCCTGCGTTATGGTTAAGTCCGGCAGGGGGTTGAAGGCGAGCGTGTCACCACGCTTTCCGGCGTAGTAGATCTCGATGGACCTGGTTTTTGGAAACCAAGTCCGAATCACGTCCCTAGCACGTTCGAGGTCAGCCTTCTGACGGTTTTCAACTTCTTCGGCCTGATTCTCCCAAGCCCCAACCACGTCGTAGAGAAGACAGTCGGGATGAGCGATCAAGATGACTCTTCGCGGCGAATGCCGTTTCAAGACTTCGATGACCGCCCGCTTGGCCGGTTCTAATTTTTCCGGCACTTCGGTAGGTGGCATAGCAAAAAACATCGCTCCACCAGGAACCTCAATCGGTTCCACCTCCACCCCCAAGAAATTTCGAAACTTCTCGAAAGCTTCCTGGAAGTCATCCTCATCACACTGGATTAAAATGTCGTCCCCCTCCTTGTGTTTTACAGTTACCACAAAAAGGTCGTTGGTCGGGCTCTTGAGAACCACTGTCTGCACGGGCTTCTTGGATTCCTCATAGGCCCAAGACCCCCAGAGAACAGCGACAACGAGCGCCAACGCAAGGACGGCGATAACTACCGTCTTCATTCTCCTTGCTCCTTTCTCTTAGGTTTGATCTTCTGGTCGTACTGCGCGAGCTTTGTAAGCTCGCCATCCCCTACCCGTTTGTGCGATGTCCTCCAAGACCACTAGCTGACCTTCGCGAGGAACACCTTCTCCTTCCCAAACTTCTTTGGTAAGAGAGAAAGTTATTGATCCCTCGACGCCCAGAACCTCTTGGTTGGGAAGAGTCACCGCATAGTTACGCTCGGGAACAACCTTCAGAACCTTGGCCACGATCGATAGAGCGCCTACCACATTCGAGCCTCCTTTCTCCTTGCTGTTTGTCCAGTTAAATCAGTAGTACTAACCGTTATTTTATAAAAACATATGACAAAGAACCGGCTACAGGATAATAGAAATGTTGAATAATGTCAATAATCTTGACGTTAATTAACTTTTATGATGTAACCTGAACGTCTGGCTTGTATTGATCGATAACGGCCGTCATCGTTTTCTTTCTTTGCATCCAACAACAACCTAAGAAGTCCTGGAACACAACGTGTTCCAGGACTTCTATGATTCTACAAAAAGAGACTATTTCTTAGTCTTCTTCCCGGCTTTACGAGCAGTGGTTTTTATCTTTGTCTCTTTTGTTACTTTGGGAGCTTCTTCTATAATAGTGGCCCTCAAATCTGAAGCCGCCGCCTTTTGACTCAAAAGCTCAAGAACACGATTAACTTTTACTTCAAGCGACGCAATCTGTCGCCTAAGCGCATCAATGGCACCCCCACTTGGCACTCTCGCTGGTTCGGGCTGATATTCGCGCTGTGGTTGAACATCTCTTCGAAAATCTTCTCTCGGACGATCACTTCCGTTAGAATTCCTTCCCGGCACATGCGGTTGTTTACCAAAACAGTCTCGACAGTAAACCGGCTTATCTCCTGTAGGACGGAAAGGAACTTCACAATTCTTTCTGCACTCAGAGCACACGGCTGGAAAAAGCTCCATACGCCCTCCGGGCCTGTTGCCTCTGTCCCACCCACCTCCAAACTTATTACCAAATCTTGGGTTTCCACCAGAATTGCCGCCTCCCTGTCGAAAACCGCCTTTTTGAAATTTATCCATATAGCTTATTTATATCACAACTTTTTTACTTTGGCAATAGACCTAGTGCTTAGCTATTTTTAGCATTACTTCTTTATCAAGCACCATTTCTGTTTCTCCGCCGATAGGAAA
>JBBTYR010000032.1:0-24766 GCA_038078595.1 Patescibacteria group bacterium | reverse complement strand
GTGGATTCGGCGCCTTGGTTCAAGTTTATCGCGTATTCCCCCACACCGTCGTAGCAGCCACCGGTGGCTTCGTCGTAGACCATCTGATTTAAATGATTTTTACCGAGGAACCAGCTGAAGACTCGGTAGGCGTCTTTTAGATATTGCTTATCCCCTGTCACTTGGTAGGCCACGGTTTTGGTTTCAACCATAGTTGAGGTTTCTTCGGGTTGTTGGTCAAAGTAGGCGCGCTTTTTGTTGCGGAAATACCAACCGTTTTGACCGATCGGAGAGTAGTGATCTTTTTCGAAGGTGATGGTTTTCAAGAAGTTCAAAGTTTTTTTGGCGACCGTTAAGTATTCTGGATTTTTGGTTAGGTCGTAAGCATAGAATAGAGATTCGGCGAGTTTGCTGTTTGAGTAAGTGAGTTGATCCTCAAACCAGTGCCAATCTTCGCTGGCAAATTCTTTGTATTGCGCCACTTGGCGATCGGCGAGATTTTTAAAGACTTTCAGAAGTTTTACGGATGGTTCGGTTCTTAGGTGGTGATAAAGTCCAGTCATAGCAAAGGCAATAGCACGGGGGCTTTTTAGTTTTAGAAGATGCGTGGTTGTTTTCGTAAAAAGTTTTCTAGCCTGATTTCGTAGATTTTCGGGGAGGTGGGGGTTCGAAGCGGTGAAGCCCAAGGCCCAGATGGCTCGACCCTGGACGTCTTCGTCGGTGGTGCCGTCTTTGACTTTTTGACTGCTCACGATGTTAGCAAAGGTGCCGGTCGGTCTTTGGGTAAACTTTATAAAGTTTAGATAGATTTGGATAAGCTTTTCGAGTTTTGGATCGGAGTCCTTTTTGTATTGTTTAGCAGATACCAAAAGGGCCCGCGCGTTATCGTCTAAGCTGTAGCCGTAACGGGTTTCGGGTTTTGAATACTTGGCGAAGTGGAGGATGCCAAAATTATCTGTTAGGCGATGGAGGTGATCGAGCTTAAGTTCCGGGAGTTTGTCGTTTTCGGCCTCAAGATCGCTTAGTTTTTCGTAAAGTTTGAAGTAGGCGGTCGCGACGTTTGGCCAGGTCATGGGGCGGGTGTGTTCGTAGGCTTCACGGCCCAGCGCTTTAACTTTTTTGTCGTCGGCGAGCAATTCGAAAAGGCTGCGGGCGATGGCGCCGGGGTTGCGAGACGGAACCAGACGACCACAGTTTGGGGACACTAAAAATTTTGCGTAGGAGGTTTGGGTGGTGATAACGGGCCGACCGCAACCGAGGGCGTATGAGAGCGTGCCGCTTACGGATTGGCTTTCGTCGACGGTGGGCGAGATGTAGATGTCGGTGGCGCGCAAAAAGTTTAGCAGTTCATCTAGGTTGAGATATTTGTTGTAAAATTTGACGTTGTTTTCTAATCCGAGTTTTTGAATTTCCTGAATCAATAAATTTCTGTAGGACTCGCCTTTGTCGCGAACGATATTCGGATGAGTGGCGCCGATTACAAGATAGACTACGTTCGGATATTTTCTAACAACTTCCGGTAAGGATCGGATGGCGTGCTGAACGCCTTTGTTTGGGCTTAAAAATCCGAAGGTTGATAAAATCGTCTTTCCTTGCAGGCCGAGCTTGTTTTTGTATTTTTCACTCGGCTCGAGCGCAACCTGGGGAATGCCATGCGGGATGATTGAAATTATTTCCGGTCTAATTTGATAGTCGAGGGTTAGAATTTCTTTTGAGAGACTGTTCATAACCACAAGCGCCGAAGCGCGGCTAGCGATTGTAGAGACGACATTTTTCAGTTCGTCATCTGGATTTTCTAATACCGAGTGGAAAGTGATGACAGACGGTTTTTCAAGAACCTGTAAAAAAGGAATGATGTAATCGCCCCAGTTGCCACCGAAAAGGCCAAATTCATGTTGGATGTTTACCACCTTCACGTTTGGGTTCAAGTTCAACTCTTTGGCAAGGTTGACGTAAAAACTGATCTCGTTCGCGTTAATCTCGCCAGCGACCTTTTTGGCGTTGTAGTTATAGATGCTCGTCGGATTGTCATTTAGAGCCACAATGCGCGATTTAACAGAGGGGTTGAACTTTTGATCCAAGGCGTTTGTGATGTCTTCGGTGAAGGTGGCGATGCCGCACTCGCGAGGAGGAAAGGAGCTTAGGTGAACCACGTATTTTGTGTTTTTCTCGTTTAGGTTCATTTAATTGTTGTGAATTCTAGCTTTTTTGAGAATTTCTCTAACAAGTTCGTTTGTGTTCACCTTGGCGACGGCGATGTGCTTGTCGGCGGCGCCGTAGTAGATATAGAGATCTTTTCCAAATGTGGCAGTGCCAGTTGGGAAGACCACATTTGAGACAAGCCCTTTCGTTTCATACTTTTCTTCGGGTGAAAAAAGCGGATAGTGCAGGCGGGCGATGTATTTAGCTGGGTCGCTTTTTTTAAGCAAGGCGGCGGCGGCGTGGTAGGTTCGGTTTTTATTTATTTCCTCTACTGCGTGGTAAATGAGGAGCCAATATTTTTTTGTTTCGATGGGAGGCGCTCCCCCGCCAATGTTTCTCGATTCGAACCAGTATTTGTTTTCTAAAACTACGTGCTTTGAAAGATGCTTGAGGTATTTCACCCAAAAACGATTATTTCCAATCTGTTTGAAGCTCCTGAAATTTACGATTTGAACATCTGGCAGAATACGGTGTAGCATCGCGAATTGGCCTCTGATTTTTTTGGGAAACAGGATGACGTCTTTTTCCCACAAATAGACATCTTTTCCGGCGTATTCCTCGTAAAAAGATTCGAACATAAAATAACGGTCTTTGAGTTTTTCTTTTCTAAAAAGCTTACCGACGTAATCGTAGGTGAGCCTTGGGGTAATAACCCCCTTTTTGTCGAATTTTTTTAAATCTTTACTCGTGGCGTAGGCGGTAACGGCGTTTTTACCGTCGTGGGCGACATAGGTTAGATAAAAAGTACCGTCAATCTTCACGATTCTTGGGTCTTCGCAGCCTTTGCGTTCGTATGGGTGCTCCCTTTCTATAATTGGTTTTTCCCATCTCTCAACGACTTTAGTTGGTCCTTTGAGTTTGGCGTAGCCGATTGAAGAGTTGTTTCTTTTGTCGACGGCTCGATAAAAAATATGAACGTAATTTCTGTCCTGAAAAACGCCCGGATTTAAAACCGCTCGATTTTCGAATTTATTTCTGGTTGGGGCAAGGATAACCCCTAATTTTTTTACCTTGATTTGGGAATTTTTCAGACTTGTTTTTTCCACTTGAGTGAATCAAAAACTGAAACGGACCCCGCTTCTTATGCGCAAATTATAGCACATCTCGAGTTGCATTTTGCCTGTTGACCAATTTTTTTGCGAGAGGTAGATTTAGAACAGTAACTTAGGAGGCGTTATGAGAGATGCTCTAGGGGTTTTGACGATTACTTTTATGGCGGGGATGACTATCCTGGGGGTTCGCCTGACGGTTTCAAATCCAAAGTTAACCCTCACTGTTTGCGCGATCGGAACGCTCGCATTACTCTTTATCGGCCTTAGGTATCCGTTCTCAAGGCGATTTGTTGAAGGAAGAGAAAAAAAACCCGAGAGTGTCCAGGGCGAAAAAATTTAAATTACAGCCTCTACGGAGGCTGTTTTTATTGAATTTTTCTGGGCGGGATGGTAATATTTTTCACTAGTTAGAGTGGATTTAGAGTTCTGATGCTCTGTGTGCCCATAGCTCCCGCCGTCGCTCAAGCTTTGGCCGGCAGGCAGTCCGGTAGAGCAGCTCCCCTTACCAAGCTTGGGCTTGGCGATTGGTTCTCTCGAGAAAGATAAATGCCTCCTTAGCTCAGTTGGTAGAGCAGCTCCCTTTTAAGGAGATGGTCGCAGGTTCGATTCCTGCAGGAGGCACAAAACGGCATTTACATTTCTCTCGCTGCCAACGATAAGCCCCGACGCTCATTTTCGTGACTAGCAACGCGAAAGTCGGGGTCCCGACTTAACGTCGGGAGAGCTGGTCGCAGGTTTCCTCCGGAAGAGGATCCGCCTTTGGCGGACAAATCCCAGTGAGGGCACTATTGCGAAACTCAATTATTCTTACTCGAGGTTTTCGAGGAGTTTTTTTATTTCAGGATTGATTTTCTTGGGCGCTTTGATGATAAAACTTACTAGTAGGTCGCCGCGACCGAATCCGCCAGCTGGCGGACCTAAGCGAGGCATGCCTTCGCCTTTAATTTTGAGGTCTTCTTTCAAATTAAAATGAGAGGGAATTTCGATGTTGAGTTTGCCACCGGCAATTGTTGAGACTTCGATTTTTTTGCCCAACAACAAATCTAAGACATTTAATTCTTTTTTAAAAACCAAATCTTCGCCCCGACGAAAGAAGGTGTCGTGAGGTTTGATCCTGATTCGGAAATAGAGATCCCCTACTCCCGCACCGCGCTCTCCGGCTTCACCCGAGCCGGTGATTTTTATAAGCTGGTCGTTTTCGATGCCTGGTAGAATTTCTACGGCGACTTGTCTCTCGCCTTCTACTCGTCCATTTCCACGGCAAACTTTACAGATTTTGTTCGGAATCTGGCCAGTGCCGCGGCATTGAACACAAGCTTTAACTTGATAAAAACTGCCGAAAAAGGTTCGACTTTGCTCTTTGATCTCACCCTGACCGGCGCAAACCGAACAGGTTGTGTAGCCAGCTTTTTCGTCACCGCCTTTGCCTTTGCATTCTTCACAGCGGGTCAGGGTTTTTATTTTCAAGTGCTTGATTGCTCCCCGGAAGGCTTCTTCGAGCGTTATTTCAATACTGACTTCGATATCGGCGCCGCGGTGGTAGGTTTTTCTCCTTGGCTTCACACCCAGCCCCTCGAAGAAGTTATCAAAAATTTCACTAAAATCACCAGCGTCGCCATAGAATTGACCCTCCCAGTTTACCCCTGGACCATTACCAGGAAAGCCTCCCCAGCTACCTCCAGGATTGCCAGCGAAACCTTGCCCGTAAGATTCGGCTGTGCCGAATCTATCGTACTGGGAGCGCTTGTTTCTATCCGATAGGATTTGGTAGGCCTCGTTGATTTCTTTGAATTTTTTTTCATCACCACCTTTTTTATCCGGATGGTGTTCGTGAGCGAGTTTGCGGTAGGCCTTTTTTATTTCTTCTTCAGAGGCGCTTTTATTTATCCCTAAAGTCTTGTAGTAGTCTTTGTTCATAGTTAAATGATTATTTAATCTGACCCTCCGCCGAAGGCGAATCCGCCTCCGGCGGAAAAATTTTGTAATAATCTTTAGACATATTTTATTTTAAAGTTTGACGGTTTCTTTCATGCGGTTTTCTCCAGCCATGTGGATGAAGTTGGTACCAAGGAGTAGTTGCACCACGGTGAAGGTTAGGAAAGAAGCAATGAAAGAAACCATGAGACCAATGCCCTTGGCGATCAAAAAGAAAATTAAGAGCCAGCCAGCCAAAAACCAATTACCCATTTTGTTTTTCCATTTTTCGAGAGTGGCAATTACGAGTTTATAAAAAATTTCGTTAGTTGAGTTTTCACCACTCACAGCGGTCTCGAATCGATTGTTAAGCTCTTTGATGAATTGACGGGCTTCATTTTCGATTGAGTTCTCTTTGTCTTTGGGGGTGAGGGTTTTAAACTCCTCGAGACTTTCGAGCTTAAAAATTGCAATGTCTCTGGCTAGTTTTTCAATGGTTGAGTTGACGTCAACTTCCGGATAGAGACGTTTAGTTATTCCGGAACTCCACGCATAAACTGTCTGAAAACCTTCGGGCGTGATGAAGATATTCTGAATGTTGATATTGTCGACATTCACTTTTGGAAGGTAAAGAATAACAAACATAATGGCGAGAGCCGTAGCCATGCTGCCGATTTTCAACCGTGAAGTTTTGTAAAATTTAATTTCTAAACTATTAGAGAGAAATCGGCGACTGGTAATCTCGCCCATCGTAGATAAAAGAAGCATCAATCCGCCAGTAACGAAAAGAATTCCATCGGCTCGGTCATAGAAAAAAGAAAGGAGGGAGATTACTTCAAGGACCATGACCAATGATCTGCGTTGGAGGCTCGAGACCGCAAAAACCTCGACGGTGGTTAAAATTAGGAAAAACAAAAGGCTAGCCGCTAGGATTCCGAAGCGAAGGTTTCCAAGGAGGTAGGTTTTGTAAGAGAAACTTAACAGGATAGCCGAGGTGACAGTCAGAATGTCGAGGACCAGTCCCTTATAAAAGCTAGCTGGGCGGATAGGTGTCGTGTCTAGCGGCACCTGCTTCATGAAGTTTTGTTGCTGAAATTGACCGTTCATAAGGCTCAAAAAATGAGGGGTGGCTTGGACATGCAAGTGATGGGCGCTAAGAAGCTGGGGTTTCTGGATTTTTGGGTTCTTCCGGATTTGGAGGAGATGGCTCGGTTGGATTAGCGTCTTTACCCTGCTCTTGGTTTTGATTGTACATCATTTGGCCAATCTTTTGAATTTCAGCGGAGAGATTAGCCGAGGCGGATTTCAGGGATTCCAGATCTCCACCCTCTTTCAGTTTTTTTAGCTCTTCGATTTTTTCGGCAATGGTTTTTTTAACATCTTCGGGAACCTTTTCGCCAGCGTCTTTAAGCGATTTTTCGGAGAGGTAGATCATGCTTTCCGCTTGATTTTTGGCTTCAATGATTTCTTTTTTGTTAGCATCTTCAGCGGCGTGTTCGGCAGCTTCGCGTTTAAGTTTTTCAATCTCATCTTTTGAGAGGTTAGTGGAAGCCTCGATTTTTACGGATTGAGTTTTACCACTGGCTTTATCTTTAGCCGACACGCTTAGAATACCGTTCGCATCTATATCAAAAGTAACTTCCACTTGAGGAACACCGCGGGGCGATGGAGGGAGGCCATCCAGAATAAATCGAGCTAGGGTTTTGTTGTCGGTAGCCATCGGCCGTTCGCCTTGGAGTACATGAATTTCAACCGACGTTTGACTGTCAGCGGCGGTAGAAAAGATTTGAGTTTTGGCGGTTGGAACCGTGGTGTTTTTCTGGATCATCGGGGTGGCGACACTGCCCAAGGTTTCAATACTTAAAGTTAGGGGAGTGACATCAAGAAGGAGGATGTCTTTGACGTCACCCTGGAGAACTCCGCCTTGAGTGGCGGCGCCAAGAGCAACAACCTCATCGGGATTGATACCTTTATGAGGTTCTTTGCCAAAGAGTTTTTTCACTGCTTCATTAATCGCTGGCATACGAGTCTGACCGCCAACTAGAATAACCTCGTTTATTTCCTCTAGCTTAAACCCGGCGCCTTTCGGGGCGGGAGCAGTGACGGTTTCCTTTGTAAGCGCGATGGAGTGTTCAATATAATCTCTTACTAACTCTTCTAGTTTGGCGCGAGACATTTTCATAGAGAAATGCTTTGGGCCAGAAGCGTCGGAGGTGATATACGGCAAATTTATTTCGGTTTCAGCAGATGTGGAAAGTTCATGTTTGGCTCGCTCGGAGGCTTCTTTTAATCTCTGAAGAGCGAGCGCGTCTTTTGATAAATCAATCCCTTCGTGCTTTTTGTATTCAGCCACTAAATATTCGTTGATTTTTTTGTCGAAGTCGTCGCCGCCGAGATGCGTATCTCCGCCGGTGGCTTTGACGTGCACTTGAGGCTCTTTTTTTCCGTCGTCCAATTCCACTTCCCCAACTTCTAAGACCGAGACGTCGAATGTTCCACCACCAAAATCATATACTACGATTTTTTTCTCGGATTTATTTCCGGCCAGATGATAGGTAAGCGCGGCGGCAGTGGGCTCGTTGATAATTCTTGAGACTTTCAAACCAGCAATTTCACCGGCGTTTTTGGTAGCTTGTCTTTGAGAGTCATCAAAATAAGCCGGGACAGTGATAACAGCTTCTTCAACTTTTTCCCCGAGTTTGGCCTCGGCGTCGGCTTTAAGTTTGGCCAAAACCATTGCCGAAATTTCTTCGGGCTTATACCATTTGTCTCCCATTTTTACGTCCACACCACCTGACCCTGATTCTTTGATTTCGTACGGTAGCCAGGCTTTGTCGCGTTGGACTTCGGGGTCAGTCCACTTCCTTCCTATTAATCTTTTAACTGAAAAGATGGTGTTTTGAGGATTAGTGACGGCTTGCCGCTTTGCTAAAGTACCAGCGATGCGCTCGCCACTCTTGCTCATTGCGACGATTGAGGGCGTGGTGCGATTACCCTCGGAATTTTCTAAAATTGTCGCTTCGCCACCCTTAACGACCGCAACAGCGGAGTTGGTTGTTCCTAAGTCGATTCCGATAATTTTTGACATATGTTTATTAACTTTTAACTAATAATTTATAACTTTCGACTTATTTGTTTTTTGATATTTTTACCCGAGTTGCTCTTAATATTTTTCCGTTTAGCCTATATCCGGGTTCTATGATTTCGACGATTAAACCGGATGGTTTGTCTGTTTCGATTTCAACGATGGCTTCGGATGTGCGAGGATCGAAGGAGTCACCAACCGCTACCTCGATTTTTTCCAAACCGCGTTTTTTCAAGATATCAGCGATTTGGGAACGAATCATATAGATGCCTTTCTCGACCGGGCCGGATTTTTCAAGCGCCGCCAAGCCGAGATCGAAGTTGTCCATTACCGTGACTAACTCCCCAACTAAATCTTCGAGGCCGTATTTGGCTATCTCTTCCAGGCGTTTTAATTCGTCCTTTTTATAGTTAATAAAGTCAGCTCTGGCTCTTTGCCAACCAGAGAAATATTCGTTTTTTTCCCTCTCGGCTTGCGCTAACCTTTCCTCCAATATTTCGTTATTTTTTTGACTTGCTTCGCTCATTTTCTATCTCTTTTAGCCCTTTAAATGTTTTGACGACTTTTTTATAATTCATTCTCTTTGGTCCTACGCCCACGAGGAGAACCGAATCTCCTCCTGTGTCGCAGTGTTCAATAATTACGGAAAGTTCCTGACTTTCGGTAATGGGGCTTTGGCCGATGAAAATCTTCAGCGAACCTTCCTCATTTATCCTAGTTGAAACATCTCTGATTCTTGTGTCGATTTTTTCAAAATCTTTTATGATTTTGCGAACTTCTTCGGTGGTTTCCCAGCTGATTTGATCCAAAAGGGTTTCGAGACCGCTTTTGTAAACGACGCTGTCTGATCTAGGATCGATGACGCTTAGAAGGCCCAAGCTCCTAGAAAGACTACTTGAAAAATTAGGCCAGTCTGAATTTATGAAAAAGTCGGCCATTTTTTGATCCAAAATCGGTTCCAGCCTTTCATCTTCGAGAATTGCCTGAATGTAAAATTCGTATCCTCGATTACTGGGAATTCGCCCAGCGGAGTGATGGGGCTGTTCTAAAAAACCAAGCTCGGTAAGTTCTTCGAGCTCGTGGCGAATCATGGCTGGCTTGATGTCAAAATTGTAGTTGGTAAAAAGCCAGTTAGAGCTTACAGGTTCGCCGGTTTTTATAAAGCTTTTGACGGTGGCTTCGAGGATGTTTTCTAGCCTGGGATTCATTGGTTGGTATTCTAGCTTAATTGGCAATCGTGTCAAGAGAGTGCTAATGACTAGGTTTTAGGTTGTGGGTTTTAGTTTGTGGATTTAAGATAAAAAAGAAAAGGGGCGAATTGTGATCCGCTCCCCTTTAAAATGTGTGCCAAGTTGCTTACTTTTTTTGTGGCCTTTCTTTTCCGCAACGACCATTACGACAGTATTCTAGCGCTACGCCGTTTTCCCATAAGCAATAAGGGCAGGTCCAAGTGAACTTTTTTGATCCACCCTCTCTTTTTCGTTTTTTGTAGGTTCTAGTCGTTATCACAGCCCCCTCCTCTTTTTAAAATAACTAGATCCCAAGTATCTGTCCCGGGTGTTTTTTTGTCAACTAACACCGCAAATATGTTAAAATCGTATGGATGAGCATAATTAAGGGAAAAATTAGCTGGGTTGATATTTTAAATCCGGATAAAAATAATCTTGAGTGGCTTCGGAAGGAATTTAAATTCAGTCATTTGATTATCGACCAACTTAAGGCTCCGTCGCCTCTTTCAATAATTCAGGCTCATCGCGATTATCTTTTTTTGATTTACTATTTTCCAATATATGACACAAAGGAAAAGGTTTCTCGTCGAACCGAAATTGATTTTTTAATCACAAGAAAAGGGGTAGTGACTGTTAGGTATGATGAAATTGAGATCTTCACTCACTTGCTCACTTCTTTAAAACCAGAAAATAAATATTTTGAAGACCCCTTGGTGCTGGTTCACAAGCTAATCAAATCCCTCCTTCAATTTCAGAATCGACAACTTAGCCATATTCGAGAAAAACTCGAATCAATCAGTGGAGAACTATTTAAGGATCTGGAGAGGGAGCGAGAAAAGGGATTGCTTGAGCGGATTTCCTATATAAAAAGAGATATTTCTCAATATCGAATAATTGTGAGACCCCAGGCTCATATTTTAAACTCTTTTTTTGAGGTGGGGTGCGGTTTTTTAGGCTCGGATTGCCGACTTTACTCAAGCGATCTTTTGGGGGAACAAATGAAAATTATGGATCAGCTGGAAGATTATCGCCAAGCAGTTGAAGATTCGGAAACCACCAATCTTCAACTTATCAATCTTAAAAATAGTCAGGTGATTAAAACTTTCACTATCATGGCATTTCTCACATTCCCGATGGTTCTTTTCGCGACCCTGTTTAGTATGAACACGGTGGACACTCCAATCGTAAGTCAGCCGCACGGGTTTTGGATTGTCTTGGGGTTTATGTTGGTTGCGGTGGGTGGAATGGTTCTTTATTTTAAGAAGAAGGATTGGCTGTAGTTGAGGTTTTTTGTTTCGAGTGTTAGTTTTACCTAGATGGAAATCCAACTTTTTGATACTTTGAGTGGTCGGAAAGAGTCGCTTGAGAAACCCCTCAAGACTTTGAGGCTTTTCGTTTGTGGACCAACTGTTTACGATGTTTCTCACATTGGACACGGACGCACGTATCTCGTTTTTGATGCCTTGGTTAAGTTTTTAAGAGCAGTTGGGAGGCCAGTTTTCTACTTGCAGAATATTACCGACGTGGACGACAAAATCATCGTGCGAGCGAGGAAAGACGGATTAACGCCAAAGAGTATCTCCGAAAAGTTTTTTAAGGAATATAAGCGGGATATGAAAAATCTTGGGATTGATTCTGTTTCTAAATATGCTCGAGCGACTAAGTTTATTCCTCAAATTGTGCGTCAGGTAAAAACGCTAATTCGAAAAGGTTTTGCCTATGAAATTTCCGGAGACGGTTACTACTTTGATGTTTCAAAGTTTAAAGATTACGGAAAACTTTCGCGACGTACGGTGGCTCAAGCCGAAGATTCGGTGAGTCGGATTGACGACGGAATAAAAAAGAGAAATCGGGGAGATTTTGCGCTCTGGAAATTTTCTAAACCCGATGAGCCAAAGTGGAAGACCTCACTTGGGGAGGGACGGCCGGGGTGGCATATTGAGGACACGGCCATCTCCGAGCACTTTTTTGGTCCGCAGTATGATTTACACGGTGGTGGCATGGACTTGAAATTTCCTCATCACGAGGCAGAGATTGCGCAACAAGAAGCCGCGTCTTCTAAAAAGCCTTTTGTGAAAATTTGGCTTCATACTGGGGCGCTTACGATTAACGGAACAAAAATGTCTAAGAGTTTGGGAAATTTCCTCACTATTCAGGATTTTTTAAATAATTATCCTGCGGAAATTTTGCGGCTGATGGTTTTAAGTTTTCACTACAGAACTCCTTTTGACTACAGCGATGAAGTGGCGAACGAGAACTTAAAAAAGTGGAACGGGATTTTAGAGTTTGTAGCTAAATTGCGGGTTTCCAGAAAAACAAAGCAAGGGAGTTCAGGGATCATCATTCACGACCTAAAAGAACGTTTCCTAACCCCCCTCTTCGACGACTTTAATACTTCGCTCGCCTTGGCAGAGCTGTTAAAATTTATCAGCGAAATTCAACCTAGAGTCTGGGAGCTGTCGAAGGAAGAGGCCAAATTGGTTGAAGGCCAGGTGCTGGACGCCTTGAAGGTTCTTGGATTTAGAGTCAAATTACTCAAAATTCCAGGTAAAATCGTGAAATTGGCTAAGGATCGGGAGAAATCCCGAGGAAGTAAACAGTTTGCGCAGTCTGACGACTTGAGAAAAAGGATAAATGCTTTAGGATATGGGCTAGACGACACGCCCCTTGGACCGTTTTTGTGGCCCAAGGAGTCGACCTAGCTTTATGCCAAAAAAAGACAATCCCCTCAAACTACCCCCAAACAATGTTGAAGCCGAACAGTCTGTTTTGGGCGCTATTTTAATTGATAAGGACGCGATTATTCGTGTCGCGGATGTTTTGAGAGCAGAAGATTTTTATCTGCCAATCCATGAGAAGATTTTTCGAGCGATGCTCGAACTTCACGGGAAAAATCAGCCGGTTGATATTTTAAGTCTAACCAGTCGGCTACGAGAACTTGGGGATTTAGAAGGAGTTGGCGGATCAAGTTATCTGGCAGATCTAACCAACCAGGTTCCGACCGCCTCTCATATCGCTAATTACGCGAAAATCGTTAAAGACAAGAAGGTGCTTCGAGACTTGATTAAGGCTTCCGCTGAAATCACGGAGGACGCGCTTATGGAGTCGGATGATGTTGAAGACCTCATGGACTCGATCGAGCAGAAAATTTTATCAATTTCCCAAAAGTCCCTTTCCCAAAACTTTGTCCATATCAAAGAGGAGCTTAAATCAGCTTACGATCGAATCGAAAAGCTTCATCGAGGTGATGGAGCCCTAAGGGGTGTGCCAACGGGGTTTAGGGGGTTAGACAACCTTCTATCCGGATTACAGAAGTCTGATCTAATTGTTTTAGGGGCTCGGCCATCCCTTGGAAAAACCGCGCTAGCCCTTGAT
The DNA here is from genome assembly GCA_038078595.1 of Patescibacteria group bacterium. Classification (GTDB taxonomy): domain Bacteria; phylum Patescibacteriota; class Minisyncoccia; order UBA6257; family 2-01-FULL-56-20; genus VMFW01. The sequence continues at coordinate 11,930 of JBBTYR010000032.1, read as the reverse complement.
ATTGTTCGACATGCGGCCCTCAAGGCCAAAGCTTCGGTCGGTTTTTTCTCGCTCGAGATGTCTAGGGAGCAAGTTATTGATCGTTTGATCTCGGCAGAGTCGCAGGTGCCACTTTGGAAGCTCCGAACTGGGAGAATTACAGATGACAGTGAGTTCGAGATGATCCAGTATTCCCTAGACAAACTCTCAAACGCTTCGATTTTCGTGGATGACACCCCCTCACCGAATATCTTGCAGATGCGTTCGATGGGACGTCGATTGCAGATGGAGCATGGGCTAGATTTAATTGTCGTAGATTACCTGCAGCTTATTATGCCGAGGACGAACAACGAAAACTTAGTTCAACAAGTTACTGAAATTTCGAGGAGTCTGAAATCTTTAGCTAGAGAGCTAAAGGTTCCGGTTTTAGCCCTTTCCCAGCTTTCTCGCGGCGTAGAGCAACGTGAGCAAAAGCAACCTCGTCTCTCGGACTTACGAGATTCGGGAAGTATCGAGCAGGATAGCGATGTTGTTATGTTCATTTATCGAAAAGACCGGGACCGTAACGATCTGACCACTGAAGAACAAAATACAGCTCAAATTATCGTGGCTAAGCACCGAAATGGCCCCTTGGGATCGGTGATGTTAAAGTTTGATCAAGAACGTGTGAGCTTTAGGGATACGGAAGAAAGATTTGGAGAGGAGCCGTTCTAGGTCTTGGATCGTGAAGCCTGAAACATAGTTTTTGCTTGACACTTAGTGCTTGATACAGGAAACTTCTAGGGATGATTTTGCCGGATAAAGTTAGAAAAATTATTGAAAGATTATCGGAGTGGCCGTCTATCGGGCCACGACAAGCTACTCGCCTAGCTTTTTATTTAGTTGGGAGAGGAAATGGCACGCTCAAAGAGGCCGTGGCGGACTTAAATTCCCTCCAGGATATCAAACTTTGCGAAAGTTGTTTTTTTGTTCATGAAAACGATGGGGCTTTGTGTAATATTTGCGGCGATTTAAATCGGAAAATAAATATCATCGCAGTCATTGAGAAAGAAACAGATTTAATTTCCATAGAAAATACGCGTAAATTTAATGGACGGTATTTTATAATCGGTCCCCTTTCACGCTTAGGGGTTTTAGGTGTTTGGCAGAAAAACCGTTTGGATAAACTCAAAACTTTTATTCAAAAGGATTTAAACGGTAAAGCTGATGAGATCATACTGGCTCTTAATCCGACCACGGGCGGAGATTTTGGGGCGGCGATATTAGTGAAGGAACTATCCCCTCTTGCCAATAGAATTACGCGTTTGGGACGGGGTTTGCCGATGGGAGGAGAGATTGAGTTTGCAGATGACGAGACGTTGGGGGAGGCGCTTGCGAAGAGGTCCTGAGCCGCTCGACCGGATTTTCTTTAAATTTAAAAGCGGTACCTTCGCAGCTTTTGTTTTAAAAAAGTTGCGAGCGAAAATCAGGGTGATATAATTTACTCACTGCTTCCCATGGTTCGGTAATCGGGTAATACTAGGGAAGTTTGTCCCGTAATCCGGCCACTGAGCGGTGCGTCAATTTGACGAACCGCTCTTTTTCTAGCCGTGTCTTACTACAATTACGTCCCCGTCTTGGATGACATATTCCTTGCCTTCGAGGCGGAGCTGGCCTTTTTCACGAGCTTTAGCCCACGATCCATTTTCTAATAGTTTTTGCCAATTAACCACTTCGGCGCGGATGAATTTTTGTTCAAAATCAGTGTGAATGACGCCGGCGGCTTCTGGGGCTTTAGTCCCCTTAGGAATTGTCCAAGCGCGAGTTTCGTCTTCGCCGGTCGTGAGGAAACTGATCAGATTTAAAATTTCGTAGGACTTAGCGATCAGTTCGTCTAGGTTCTCTGATTTAGATAAATCCATGACCACGTAACCAGCTCCTAGATTTTTGATTTTTTCTTTAAGCACTCCCGACGCGTCCTCTTCCGAGCCGTTTAGAAGATAGAGTTGTTTTTTGGCAGTCAAAAGTTGAAGTTCTTTGACGATCCCCTCTTCGGCGAATTTGACGGCTAGATTATCTTTAAGAAGTTCCTGCTTCAGTTCTTTTAAAATTTCAAGGTCTTTTGGCGCTTGTTTTTGGCCTGATTTTGCTTCTTTTTCTAGGCTACCAATTCTTTTTTCCACAGTTTCTAGATCTTTAATAATCAGTTCGGTGTTAATGATCTCAAGGTCTCGAATTGGCTCGACGGAATTCTCGACGTGAATAATTTCTGGATTTTGAAAAGTTCGTAAGACGGTCACGATGGCTTGAGTTTCTCTAATGTGGGAAAGAAACTTATTGCCCAAACCCTCTCCGGTTGAGGCGCCCTTCACAAGACCGGCAATGTCATAAAACTCAACCACAGCCGGAATTTTCTTTTTGGATTTACTTAGCTCGGCTAACTTATCCACTCGCTCATCAGGAACGGGAACAATACCAACATTGGGGTCGATGGTGGCGAAGGGATAATTGGCGATCAAAATATTTTGCTTGGTGAGGAGTTTGAAAAGGGTTGATTTCCCAACATTTGGTAAACCAACAATACCAATACTAAGTTTCATGAATAATGAATTATGAATGTCGACAAGATACGGATATACGGATGATACTTGATTTGTTAGAAAAGAAAAGACCCCCACACTAAGCCAAGAAATGATTCCTTGTTAGTGTGGGGGTGTGGCGCATGCTTTCTGGCTTGTTATTTGCCGCAGTTTTTTCTCCTCTTCCGTTGTCTTGCTCGTTTCATCCTTTTATCCGTCTCTTCGAGATCTGGAAGTCTTTTCCCGTTGATAAGAACGCACCGGAGAGACATCCTCGTCAATCTGTCTTGTTCTCGCTTCGGGAGTGAGAGAATTAGCGGATCCGGCAGCTTTTTGGACAATTTCAAGCTCCTTTCGTTGGGTTCTGGGTCAACGGAGGTGAGGGCGGTGTTAGGTGTGAATCTTGGAGTTGGGAAGCGCGCTTGTGATTGATCGGCTGGATTTACGCGGTGATTTTTTACGGCTTGATTTTACCCTACTCTCACCTCCTCATTTTCATTGACCTTCTTGTTTCAAAATCCCATCCAAGATGTCGTGGATCCGTGAGGACGTTTCATTTAAAGCTGGTGTCAACCCTAACTCATTGAACTTGAGAAGCACGTGGGTACTCGTACGGCCTAAAGTTCTCGGCGCGGCTTGCGAAAGAACAGACGTAATTCGGTTCCGAATCGGAAATGCTCGCATTGCTTTTTGTGCCTCTTCCTGTTTTTCAAGTTGCTTTCTTAGTGATGCATTAAGCCTAACTGATTGCTTACTCATGCTTTCCTCCCTCTCTGCATTCAAACTACTCCTTTTCTGAAAGTTTGAAAAGAGCGAGGGCGGCGAGAGTAAGACCCACATCTCGAAAAGTGATTTGAAAGGCATTGAGACTAATCAGGGTGATGCCGCCGAGGATGAGAGCGGAGATTAGGGCGGAATATTTTAGATATTTTCCCCAAACGAGCCAAAATCCCATGACTACTTCCACGAGGGAGAAGATAGCCAGCGAAATATTTTTGGAAATGAAAATTTCTGTAAAATCCGGGACGTACCAAATCCAGTCGGTCGGATTGGCAAGACTAGAGATGCCAGCATAAAGAAAACCAAAAGCCAGACCGAGGCGAAGCAGAAATGTGGGCGCTAGAATGCGGGAATGTTGGGATACTTGATTGTTATTGGATTCGTTCATAAGTTCCAATAAACTCGGCCTTTTCGACGATGAGGAGTTTGATAGCATTTTCAAGATCAGATTTACTGATGTTTGGGTCTGGGTCGATTTTCTCTTTCAGCGCATAGAGTTTGAAAAAATAGCGGTGCGGTTTATCGTCTGGCGGACAGGGGCCGGTATAACCGATTTTTTGACGGCCGTTTAGGCCTTCCGCGGCAAACGGTGGCTTACTTTCTTGTTTAATAATCTGCGTCATCGGATTAATGTTCCAGGTTAACCAATGGGTAAAATTGCCACCCGGAGCATCGGGGTCATCCATAATGAGGACTAGGCTTTTGGCTTCGGGGGGGACGTTTTGAATGTGAAGCTCGGGGTTGATGTTGCCACCGTCGCAGGTGAACTTTGGCGGGATTTTTTCGTTGTGATTAAATGATGGGCTAGTTAGGAGCATAGAGGGTAGTGAAAATGTTACTACAATTTTGACACTGCAGTATTTTAGCATTAGCTAAAAAATAAGGAAGAGGCGCCAAACTGATTGGCGCCTCAAAATTTTAGTGGTTTTTCTCCTTGAGCGATCCGCTTGGAAAGCAGGAAGAGATGCTGGCGGGTCGAAACTGGTCTTCGTGAGTGATTTTAACGCCACACATTTGGGCTTTACCGAGAGTTCGATGTTGAACCCTCTTTCCATTCCCCCTTTTTTTCTTCTTTTTTCTCTCTCCTTCTTTCGGTGTGGGATTTGTTGAATCGGCTAACTGAACTGCGGTCTTGACCCCCACTCAAACCCTCCTTTGAAATATGTTTGGAACTGAGGCTGATTCTAGCAGTTCGACGCAGTTTTGCAATACCTTTTAATCCCCAACTGATTCGTCGTAAAATTTTTTAAGGAGGTCCAAAGTAGTATCGCTCCTGGGTTTTGTTATTCCTGGATACCGCCAAGCCGATATAATCTTACGTTTGGTTTTTTCTTCCTCGAGCATGACCCAGAGTTCATAAGGGTGTTTTCCGCTGCCGGCTGGTTGCATCATGGCGATCGTTTTGGGAGCGACACCTTTCTCGATCCGCTTGGGCGTATGGATAATCCTTCTCACTCTGGCTTCGGAAAGACCATAATAACGCATCTTAGACCGACTATGAGAGGTCCAGTGGAGTTTTTTAAAGGGTTTTATTTCCGGCATCCTACTTTGAATTATAGTAGAAAAGCCCCCGCGTGTGCAGGGGCTTTGGAGTTAAGGGAGGTTTTCTCGCATAAAGTTTAGTAGGTTTAGGCCCAAGATGTTTTGCGCCGAAGTTTCAGGGAGGAATTCTCTGATTTTTTCTGAAACGATAGTCATGCGCTCGGCTGAGTTTAGCTGAAGTGGTTGTTCTGGCCACCGATGATTCCAGGAGTCACCATTTTTACAAAGTTTGGCTTTCAGTTCTTTGGTCGCAATTTGCCATTCAGATGGGTCAAGGCGCTTGTACCAACCGTCGCTACCGATACAGACTGCTCTTGGTCCAGCGACGGTGAGCGAGTGTCGGAGATGGTCGAAAAATGGTTCAAGGCCATTGTCGACTTCATCGAGGAGAAAGGTTAAAGAGGGAACGCCTATTACGCCACCCATCCTCGCAACCCCAAAAATAATATCGTCAGGCGCATTTCGGGGGTGCTTAAAGACACCATAACAACCACTATGACTTAAAATCACCCGCGGTTTCCCTTTCTTCCCTTCAAGAAAGTCTAGGGTGTCACGAGCGCTCCGGTGGCCAAGGTGGGATAGATCAATAATCATCCCAACTTTTAGGCAGTCCTCAAGAATGCGGCGACCAGCTTTCGTGAGAGGCTTTTCCGGCTCGTTGAATCCAGAGCCGAAAGCTCCCTGGCCATGATAAGAAAGACAAACGATCCTTATGCCAATGTGAAAAAGAGTTTCGATTGAGGCGTTGTCTGGAAGATGCTGTAAGCCTAGAATGACCTGTGTCTTTCCATTCATGAATAGATCATCCGCGCGGCGAATGATTTTTAGATTTTGAGACTCCAGCTCTGAGGCAAAGGTTCGATGTTCTTGAATAACTTCCCCCATGGACGCAAAATTCGGAGCACATGACGTGGCGTGAACCAGATTTAGTTTCAAATCTGGATCTGCAATCGGTGGCTTCCCTGGAAAATCAAAAAATCCGAGTGAGTCGGCAAAAAAATCTGACATTTAACCCTCCTCTCACTTGCGGTGAATTATTTCAGGATTTTCAACTATTAAAGAGCAATTGCGGGATAGATTTTATCACTAGAGGAGAGAGCTGTCAAACACTCGCGGCTTTCACGGCGCTTTTCCGATAGGCGCAATACTCACATTCGACCGAAGGATCGGGAGCTTTTTCCGTTTCGCTAATTTTTTTGGCGTTTAGAATGGCGGCTTCAACCCAAGAATTGTCACCGGTGTACGGTTCAACGAAAATATCAAAAGCCAGAGCGGCCTTACCAAAACCAAACCCTCCGGCCTTGTTGACTTTAGCGAAGACGAAGTAGCCGGTTTTTGAAACCCTGTGGTTGTTCTGTTCCAAAAGCCACTGGTAGATTTCCATCTGGCGGCCGTAAGAATCATAGATTTTATGATTTTGCGCGCCGGTAGCTTTGTAGTCAACCACCATGAGTTCCCCCTTTGGGTTTTGCCAGATGTCATCAACGGCTCCGAAAACAAGAAGTTCGCTTGGCTTATGGTTAAATTGAATTCCAGTAAAGTTGTGACGCCAAGTGTTGATTTCGGGATGATCAAAGGGCACGGCCTCTATCATGTGGGTGACCATAACGGGGTGGGGAGTTTTTTGCTGTCGGTGGTGATCAAATTCCTGTTTTAGTAGATAGTCTACGGCGTTGTTTAGAGTAAAAGGAAAGCCGGGTGGTCTCTTAACTCCCATTTTTACATCCAGCCAAAAACAGCGCGGGCACTCTAAAGACAGTTCTATTTTTGAGCGGGATATTTTTTGCATGCTTAGAATTATACCCCACTTAACCATGGATCGTGAAACATGTAGCATGGAAAGCGAAACTTGCTAGTTGGGTAAGTAGTATGATATAGTCCCGAGCAGAAAAGGAGGTGATTTATACGGTTGGATTCATAATGACTATGGGTGAGACAGTGTACCGGGTGAATTTGTCAGGTCAACTCTTTGAAGTCAAAAAACCAACAAAACTGGTCAAGGTGAAAACTGTAATCAAGAAGAAGGCTCACTAGAGCAAATAGCCCATCGGAAGGGCTATTTTTTTAGGTTTTTTAGATAGGCTAATCCCCCGTAAAGACCGCCGAAATCGCCCAAGGAGGCTTTTTTGATTGAAGGCAGAACCGGAAACGCTGTGTGAATTTTTTTCAAATAGAATTCTACCCTCGGAACCGGGATGCCGATTTTTTTCATCATTGAACCCCCCAAAACAACTACATCGGGTGACCAATGAACAATGGTGTTATTAACGCCGTAGGCTAAAAGTTCAGCCAATTTGTCCCAGAATTTAGAATCCGTTATTTCGTAGGGCTTTTTACCGAACTGTTTTTCTATCGCGTGGCCAGAGATTAAATTTTCAAGATCAAGCGGTTTACGGTTTTTGCAGTCGATGATTTGTTTGCCAGGTTCAAAGCCGAGAGAGTTTGCGTCAATTTCACCGTTTATAATTCTGGCCCCACCGACACCGGTGCCGGTGGTGAGGTAAGCGACAATTTTTTTGCCTTTGCCGGCGCCAAAAGTGGCTTCGCCTAAACCAGCCATAGCCGAATCATTTTCGAGGTAAATTTCGGCATCGATAAATTTCGAGAGTTCCCTCACGAGCGGCATGTTGTTCCAACCGGGGAGATTCGCGGCGTTTGCGATTTGGGTTTTGTCTTTGTTAAATGGTCCCGGGACACCTCCGGCCGCGGCTTTGATTTTCTTGCCTTCGGTTAGTTCGGAGACCATGCGGCCGAATTGCTGGATTCCGTCACCAAAACTGGCCGGAGTCGGTTCAACCCGAAGCTCCGCAATATCCTTTCCGTCTTTGGAGACGGCGATTCGCATTTTGGTGCCACCCATGTCGAACAAGAGGTACATAAGGATATTATAGCATTAATTTTGACGTATAAGTTTTTTGAACTCCTCCACCATGGGGACTTCAGTGGCTTCGGTGCCGTAATATCTTGAAAGATTCACGGCGGTCCAATCGGCCACAAGGAGGTTCTGGAATATTTTGTGCCAGACGTTTTCTCCTTTAATCTCAATAGATTCCGTAAACAGTTCGCGGGTTTTATAGAGTTTTTCAGTAATCAACATCCTCTTTTGAATTTTAGCCGGATCAGATTTGTCTTTCAGGAAGAGGAAGTGAAATTTTTGACTTAGAACTTTAGTGGTTTTAATAACGTCGAAGCTGGTCATTTCGTTGTGATTAAGTTCCGGAAAAACGTTACAAAAAGATGGAATTTTTCCGGTTTCATTCAATTTGATTTTCCAATTGTAGGCGACAGCGAGGTTGCTTGCTGAAGCGTAGATAACCGGCACTTTATCCCATAGTCTTTCAGCTAAGCCCCTCCCGGTTTTTTCGGCAAGAGACGGATTTAATTTCTTCGCCAAGGTGGATAAAACTTTTAACTCTTCCGCTTGTCCGATGATCTTTAGGAGTGAGATGAGACTAAAACCAAGAGAAACTCGAGGCTGAATATTCGTATCCGGTAATTTGATGTGGGGGGTTTTGTACTTTTTGGCGAGGGCCAGGAGTTTGCCACCGGTTGTGATTGCGGCAAGATTGGCTTTAAGTTTCCGGGCTTTTTCGAAGGAACTCACTGTTTCCTCGGTATTGCCGGAGTAGGAACTAGCGACGATCAAGGTTTTAGGTTTTAGGTGATAGGTGGGGGAGGGAAGGTCGTAGGATTTGTGAGCTGTTAGATTTAGATCGGGTCGGCCACATTTTAAAATATCCGCAGAGAGCGCGGAGCCACCCATACCCACAACAAGAACATTTTCAAAACTCGCTAAATTTTTTTGGTTTTGAATCTCGGGCTTGAAAGAAAATTGCTTCGGAAAATTCTTTAATGATGTCTCGATCAGGTTTTTTTTCATTTCTTTATGGGTGTGTGACCGCCGAACTGATTTCTTAGGGCGGAGAGAATTTGGCTGGTGTAGTTGGGCTTATTTTTTGAGCGCAACCTGAACCGCAATGATTCTTTTATAATTGGCACGGGGACTTTTAATTTTTCGGCGGCTCGGACAGTCCAGAGACCCTCACCGCTTTGAGCAACAGACCCAGAGAATGGTTTCAGGCTAGAGCCGTATTCTTTGAAAGCGTTTTCTAGCCACCCAACTAAACGTGATTCGATGACGCTCCCACGGTTATAAATCCGGGCAACCTCTCTTAAGTCTAGTTGAAATTTAGATTTTTTCATAACAGCAAAACCTTCGCTCAGACTTTGCATCATGCCGTATTCAATTCCATTATGAATCATTTTTACGAAATGCCCCGCTCCGGAAGGGCCGAGATGAGCGTATCCGTTTTTCACTGCGAGATCTTTGAATAAAAACTCATATTTTTTAAAAACGCCCTTCTCCCCACCAATCATAAGTGAAGCCCCATCTTTGGCACCACTCGGACCGCCACTTACCCCGACATCGAGAAAATGGACGCCTTTTTTCTTGAAAATCCTGGCGCGCTCTTCTGATTTCCAGTAAGGAGAATTACCCCCGTCGACCAAAGCATCCCCTTTCCTTAGGTGTGGCTTTAGCTCTTTTAGAACGGAAGCAACGACCCCATGGGGAACCATGATCCAAAGCAAGCGGGGTGATTTGGTTACTTCGGTTAATTTTTGAAGTGAGCTAACGGGATTACCTCCAAGTTTTTTGATTCGCCTCATCGCTTGCTTGTCAGTGTCGTAAACCGAAACCCGATATTTCTTAGTCAAAAGCCGTGAGACCATATTAAACCCCATTTTACCAAGACCGATGTAGGCGATATTCTTACGTTTGGAGGGAGCCATATTTTTAAGACGGAGTATTAATTAGGAAAACTTACTTTTGGACCAGCGGAGCTTTTTTTGTAAATATGTAGTTTGCTTCGGTGCCAAGATTCTAAAATTGGGGTTATAAACTCCCAGGCGGCGCGGACTTCTTCGGTTGAAGCGAAAAGAGTTTGATCGCCGCGAATACAGTCGTAAAGAATTCTTTCATAAGCGTCGGGGATTTTATCTTTAACCTTAGAACGACCATAAGAAAAGGAAAGGACTTGAGGTTTCAGATTAAATGAGAAGCCGGGTTCTTTGGCCCAAAACTTTACGGTTATCCCCTCTTTTGGCTGAATGTTAAATTTCAAAATGTTTTGATGCTTTTCATCGGAATTGGGTGGGCAAAGACAGGTCTCGGTTTTTTTAAAATAAATGGCTATTTCAGCCAGGTTTTCTTTGAGGGCTTTACCCGACTCAAGGACAAAAGGGACGTTTTTCCAGCGACTATTTTCAATAAAAAGCTTTATCCGAAAATAGGTTTCAATTTTTGAGTGTGGTGAAACACCCTTCTCTTTGCGAAAACCCTGGTATTGCCCTCGGATAGCATAGAGGTTAACGCCTTTTCCGCGAATGGGTTTAATGGCCTTTAAAATCCTGGTCCGTTCATCACGTAGATTGGAAGATGAGAGGCTCTGGGGATTTTCAATGGTAACTGCGGCTAGCATCTGAAGAAGGTGGTTCTGCCCAACATCACGCAGAGCTCCGATTTCTTCATAAAATTCACCCCGCGTAGAGGCGTCGTTTTTTTCAAGAAACTTAAACTCGATTTTCTCGATGAACTGTGTGTTCCAGATTGGCTCAAAAAGAACGTTGGAAAATCTAAAAGTAAGAATATTCTGGATAGTTTCTTTGGCAAGGTAATGATCAATGCGAAAAATCTGCGTTTCATCGAAAAGCCGTCCTAGGATCTTTTCTAGCCGAGAGGCAGTTTTTAGGTCATTGCCGAATGGTTTTTCAACTAGTACGCGTGTCCATCCTCCCTCCCCAGCGCACGGTATGGTCAGACCCGTTTTAGCCAGCTTTTTAAAAATTTTTTCGTAATGCGTGGGCGGAACCGCCAGGTAAAACAACTTATTCGAGCATTCGTCAAACTCACCATCGAATTCTAAGAATTTTTCACCGATGGCGGTATAACTTTTAGTTTGGTCAAAATAGCCGGGTAAATAATTTAGGATTTTTAAGAACTCGGAGAGATCTTCCTCTTTGGCTCCAGGTTTTTTGGCCCGAATGGATTCTTTCGTGAAAATTTTAAATTCGTCGTCAGTTAGCTCGCGTCTTGAGAGCCCTAAAATCTTGAATTTTGGCGGGGTAAGATTTTTTAAATACAAGTCAAAAACAGCGGGAAGGAGCTTCTTCTCGCTTAGATCTCCGGTCGCTCCGAAAATAATTAAGGTCGTTGGTATACGGGTCGCCCTTTCCATTCGGTACTTTTTATTTTACGCCGGAGAGTTCAGCTAGGGCGGTTTTATCAAAACCGACGACTATTTGTCCTTCGATGTCGATTACTGGAACGCCAAGCTGGCCGGATTTTTCGACCATAGCTTTTCTGGCGTCAAGGTCGCTTGCAACATCTTTTTCCTCATAAGCCAGGTTGTGTTCTTTAAAAAAAGCTTTGGCCATTTTGCAGTAAACGCAGGTGGGGGTGGTATAGATAATAATTTTTGGCATAAGAGCGTTAATTTGTTTTGTTGGTTTTCGACTTTACCTTAATTTTTTATTAGCAGCTTCGACGGCAATTTCTCTTGGGTTACGATTTTTACTTAGAGCTTCCCTTAGGATGAGGGCGGTGTTTTTTGATATCTTTTCTCTCACCAAGCGGAACATTTTTTTTTGGTTCAAACCTTTGTATTCGGCATAGGACGATATGACTCCTCCTGAATTAGCAATAATATCTGGGACGATTATCACCTTCCTGCGCCAGAGGATTCTTTCATAGCTTTCGGGAATTGGAATATTAGCTCCTTCCACAATTATTTTGGCTCTAACCTTGCGGTGATTGCTTTTGTTAATTACGTCTGGACCGGCCGCAGGAATCAAGATGTCGACCGGTAATTCATAGAGTTTCTCGGGGGCGATAATCTTGCCGTTACCTAAACCAACCACAGACTTTCCATCGCCTTTAATCTTAACAAGTCTGTCAATAGAGAGGCCACTTTCGCTTGATACAGCACCTTTTGAGTCCGAAACGGCCACGATCTTGCTCCCATTTTCACGAGGTGCTTAGCGGCAAAAATTCCAACATTTCCAAAACCAGCG
>JBBTYR010000031.1:0-7588 GCA_038078595.1 Patescibacteria group bacterium | reverse complement strand
AACCCCAAGACCACCCGTTGTGGTCGTTATGGGCCATGTTGACCACGGCAAAACCACACTGCTCGACTATATCCGCAAATCAAACGTGGCGGGCAAAGAAGCCGGTGGCATCACGCAATCCGTCGGCGCTTACGAGATTACCCATAGCGGCCGCAAAATTACCTTCATCGACACGCCTGGCCACGAAGCTTTTACCAAAATGCGTTCTCGCGGCGCCACTATCGCCGACCTCGCCATTCTCGTGGTTGCCGCCGAAGAAGGCTTGAAGCCCCAAACCAAAGAAGTCATCAAAATCCTAAACGATACCAAAACTCCGTTTATTGTCGCCATCAACAAGGTTGATAAACCCGAAGCCAACATCGAAAAAGTTAAAAATGAACTCACTACCGAGGGCGTCCTCCTCGAAGGTTATGGCGGCCACGTGAGCTTTGAACCCATCTCCGCCAAAACCGGCCAAAACGTGACCGAACTTTTGGATTTAATCTTACTTGCTACCGATTACGAAAACTTAACTTACGATTCTACCGCTCAAGCCACCGGCTTTATTTTAGAGGCCAAACTTGATTCTCGTCGAGGCATGGAAGTCACCGCCATTGTGAAAAATGGCGCCTTGCGCCAAGGCGACGGTATCGTCACCGCGAGCGCCAAAGGCAAAGTGAAAATTTTGGAAAACTTTTTGGGTGAAAAAGCTAATGAACTATTGCCCTCTTCCCCTGCGCTCATCATTGGTTTTGAAAGTCTTCCGCAAGTTGGCGAAGAATTCACCGCCGGCAAAAATATTTCGACCGAATCCGTAACCAAGATTGCAACGCTCGAGAATCGTGGCATCACCCAGGCCAATGCTCAAAATGAAAACGCCATCAAGTTTATTGTCAAAGCCTCCGACTCCGGCTCGCTCGAAGCCCTCTCGGCCATCATGAAGTCTTTGCCCTGCGAAAAACCCGTTTTGATCCTCGACGAATCCGTCGGCAACATCGGCGACAACGATATCAAAAATGCTATTGCCTCCAAAGCCATCATCATTGGTTTCAAAAGCAAAGTTTCTAAGTCCAGCCAAAACTTAGCCGACATCCAAAAAGTGAGAATCCTAACGAACGACATCGTTTATCATCTGATCAAAGACGTGGAAATGATCCTTATGAAACCCGAAGCGGCGGCGGTCACGGGTCGCCTCGAAATCTTAGCCGTCTTCAATCAAGCCAAGCTTCAAAAACAGTTAGTCGGTGGCAAGGTCATTGATGGTGTCATGAAAAGCCGCGCCAATATCGAAATCCACCGTGTCACCCCAGTTTCGCCGGATGCCGATCCTTCGAAATTAGTCGATACGGATCCTCATCTCGTCGGCCACGGCAAAATCATCAGTCTTCAGTCGGGCAAACTTGAAGTGAACCAAGTCGAAGCCGGCAAGGAGTGTGGTTTCATCGTGAACTCGAGTCAGGCCATCCAAAAAGGGGATCATATTGTGATTAAGTAAGTTTTATCTTAGACTAGCTCTGGAATCTTAAGTCACTTGAAAATCTATCAACGCTTCAGAACTCACAGGAGAACGAATGCATACTCGGACAGAGACTGACTCAATCGGCCCCATTGAGGTTTCTAATCGCTATTGGGGTGGTCAAACGGAACGTTCACGGCAGAGCTTCAAAATTGGTACTGAGCGATTTCCTCGCGAATTCATTCGGGCTTTGGGTATAGTAAAAAGGGCTGCCGCTATGGTTAATTGTGAGCTCGGTTTATTGCCCCAAGAAAAGGCGGCCTTGATTGTTCATGTCGCTGATGGAGTGATAGCGGGAATATTTGATGATTACTTCCCGCTTGTGATCTGGCAAACTGGTTCTGGCACGCAAACCAATATGAACGCGAACGAAGTCATCGCCAACCGAGCGATCGAACTTTCCGGCGGAGTAGTTGGTTCAAAAGATCCGATCCACCCCAACGACGATGTGAACATGAGCCAGTCTTCGAATGACGTCTTTCCGACCGCAATGCACATTGCCGTTATTGGAGAAATCGTTCGGGGTTTGTTGCCATCACTAAGGCGGTTGCGAGACTCTCTAAAAGGAAAATCTGAGGAATTTTCGAGCATCGTCAAAATCGGCCGTACCCACTTAATGGACGCCATTCCTCTAACTTTAGGCCAGGAATTTTCTGGCTACGTTCAGCAGTTAGAGAACGACATCTCTCGAATTGAATCAGCGCTGCCGCATCTTTATGAGCTAGCTCTTGGAGGCACCGCGGTTGGTACCGGGTTAAACACTCATCCAGAATTCGCTGTGAGAGTTGCCGAGAAGATCAGCGGCATCACGGAATTGCCATTCGTCTCCGCTCTAAACAAGTTTGAAGCACTATCATCGCACGGTGCGCTCGTGTCTGCGCACGGCGCCTTGAAAACCCTCACTTGTTCCCTCACTAAGATTGCAAACGACATCCGCTGGCTTGCATCAGGACCACGTTGCGGTTTCGGAGAATTACTTTTGCCCGAGAACGAGCCTGGCAGTTCAATCATGCCCGGCAAGGTGAATCCAACTCAATGCGAAGCCGTGCTGATGGTCTGCGCGCAGGTTATGGGGAATGACGTTACAATCAACTTTGCTGGCTCTTCTGGTAATTTTGAGCTCAACGTTATGAAACCGGTCATTATTCATAATGTTCTGCAATCGATCCGTCTTTTAACTGATGTCTGCGTTTCCTTCGAAGAGCACTGCATAAACGGTATTGAGCCAAATCGAGACGCCATTCAAAGACATCTTGATAATTCCCTCATGCTTGTCACTGCCCTGAATCCTCACATTGGCTATGACAATGCCGTGAAAGTTGCCAAGAAGGCTCACGCTGAAAACATAACCTTGCGTGAAGCAGCTATCACACTCGGGCTTCTGACCGGAGAAAAGTTTGACGAGATCATGAGGCCAGAAGCAATGACTCGGCCCAAATCCTAGAAATTCAAAGCCCAACCTGCCCCCGCTCAGATTTCATCGAGCGGGGGCCACTATTTTATAAGCCCCTTTATTCTTTATCCATAATTCATTATTCTGTATTCATAATTCCAACCAAATGAACTACCGCCAAGAACGCCCCCACTAAGTTTATCAACATCCCTAATTCGCACGAATAAGAGAATAGTGTATAATGTTATATGATACTACTAAGCCATGAAGGAGTTAGAAAGATCGCTCAAAGCGCTCGCCAATCGCCGCCGGCTGGCTATTCTTAAACACCTTAAGAAAAACAAAGAAGCCTCGGTAGGGGAGATTGCGGCCGAAATTCGCCTCTCGTTCAAATCAACCTCAAGACACCTCGCGGTTCTAGCCTCTGCTGACATCGTCGAAAAAGATCAAAGAAGTCTTCAGGTATTTTACCGACTCGCTTCTGGTGTTCCCGCATCCGTTCGTAGTATCCTAACTATTCTCTAATTCGTACGAATTAGAGAATAGTTAATAAAATCCCTCTATGAAGTATAGAAATCTTCGCCTTACTAAACTTTTCGAAGCCGAACTTTCGAGAATCATCGAGAGGGAGTTAGAATTCCCCGGCGCGATTGTGACTATCACGAGCGTTGATTTTTCCGACAAGCTGGAGCATGCTAACATCGGCTTCAGCGTCTTCCCATCCGAAAAAGCCGATGAAGCGCTCAAAACTTTAAACGAAAACAAATTCGAACTCCGCAAACTCCTCGGCAAAAAAATAACTATGAGGACGATGCCCCAACTCGACTTCCAAATCGACCACGGCTCCGAAAACGCCGCGGTGGTTGAAAAATTACTCATAGACGATAATAATAAGTAAGCTTTATGGCCACGTGGCGAAGTAGCTAACGCGACGGTCTGCAAAACCGTTATACATGGGTGCAATCCCCATCGTGGCCTCAAAATGACTAAAAAACAGATTACAATTTTTGTCGGCCTTTACTTGTTGTTTGGACTCATCAATCAAGCTTACTCATGCAAAATCAGCGTCGATCCTGAAGATCCATTTCCTTGTGCGGGAATTATTTGGACCCCTGTTGTGCTTTTAGGCTGGCCGCTCTTTGGGATCTTCGACCTCATCCATGGTTTCATTGTTCGTGGTGTTCTAATTTTGCTAGCTTTTACCCTCACAATCGTAATTCCAAATTTATTATTTAGGGTGAAAAACGATATACCGAAGTAACTTTACATTTTGAGATTTACGTTTTAAATTTCTTTTACGCCCGGGTGGCGGAATGGTATACGCGGAGGACTTAAAATCCTCTGATCGCAAGGTCATGTGGGTCCGACTCCCACCCCGGGCACAAAACTTGCATAAAAACCGGCTTGTATTTAGAATCTACCTAAACCACCAAACTCCTGAACTAATTTAGGAATTCGGTGGTCCTGGCTAAGTTCCTAAATTAGTACAGGAGAAAGGTCGTTTACGACTCTCTAAAATCTAAAAAGTCTTAAAGGTAAAAAAATCAAAAAAATGTCAAAAACACTTAAAATCGTAATTTGGTTAATTGTTATCGTAATTGTAATTGCAATCGGCGCTTCGCTCTCTCGAAAAGGCGGCGACACTGGCACTGGTCCGATTAAGATTGGCATCATCGCTCCCTTAACCGGCGACGGCGCCGTCTACGGCGAGCCGGCTAGAAACGTTTATCAATTGGCCGTTGAAGAAATTAACGCCGCCGGCGGCGTGAGTGGCCGAATGATTGAGCTCATTATTGAAGACGGCAAGTGTAACGGCAAAGATGGCGCGAGCGCCATGCAAAAATTAGTCAATGTCGACAAAGTTCAAGTGGTTATCGGCGGCATCTGCTCGAGCGAAACTTTGGCGGCTATCCCCGTGGGTGAGCCGCAAAAAGTGGTCTTGTTCTCCCCCGCCGCCTCTAGTCCAGACTTGACCGGCAAGAGCGCTTACTTTTTCCGGAACTACCCAAGCGACGCTTCCCAAGGAAAAGTTTTGGCGGAATTGGCCTGGAATGAAAAAAAATGGAAAACCGTAGTCTTTATTCAAGAACAACTCGATTACCCTCTGGGCATCTACAAGGCGTTTAGCGCCACCTTCGAGGCCCTAGGCGGCACGGTTACCAAGGAGGAGTTTCCAAGCGCCACTACCGACTTTCGCTCCACTATCACTAAAATTAAAGGCCAAAATCCTGACGCGGTTTTCGTGGATACTCAAGCGCCCGCCGCGGCCGACCGAATCTTGAAACAAATGAAAGAACTGAAATGGTCAAAGCCGATTCTAGTGAACGATGCTACCGCCGGTGATCCCAAAACCATTAGCGACAATCAAGCCATCCTCGAGGGCGCTCTGACAGCCGAGTTTGGTATTGATCCAGCCAATCCAAAATTCCAAGCCCTGCTGGCTGCCTATAAAACCAAGTACGGCGCGGATCTGCCTTATCAAAGCTATGGCCAGACGGAATATGACGCGATCTATATGATCAAAGACGCCATTATGACCGTGGGCTTGAATGGAGAAAAAATTGCTACCTGGTCTCGGACGGTTAAAGATTGGGATGGCGCCTCCGGTATGATTACTATCGGCGCTGACGGCGATCGCGTAAGCGGCCACGTGGCGAAAGTCATCAAAAACGGCAAAGTGGAACTCTACAGCCAGTAGAACCTATCGGTGTGTTGGATAGTAAAGCCGCCCCCAATCGGGGTGGCTTTATTTTCACTTCGATAAACGATGCAAGAATTTCGCTTGAGGAAGCTCTCGGAGGCGCGAAAAGCTTGGTTCCCACCATCGCGGGATTTTCGCGCCGAGAGCGCAGATGGGCAATTTTCGCCGGAAAAATTGAACCACCGGTTCCGAAAGTGAAATTCTTGATCGTGTCGGTTATACTAAGTTGGAATGGAAATTATCCTCCAACTTACCGTAAACAGCTTGATCGCCGCTGGCACCTATCTTTTGATCGCGACCGGCTTTAACTTGATCTACGGCGCCACTAAGTTTGTAAACATGGCTCATGGCAGCGTGGCCATCCTTGGCGGCTACGCTTTTCTATTTCTTGCCAAAAACGGATTCGGTCTCGCCTTAAGTTTTATGGGAGCGGTGCTTTTAGCCGGTGTAAGTGGGGTGATTTTTAACAAATTGGTTTTTGAAAAGTTAAGATCAAGAAAAACCTCCAACTTAGTTTCCTTCGTGGCGTCGCTGGGTATTTTTACCGTTGTTCAGGCGCTTTTAGCCATTCTTTTTTCTTCCCAATTTCAATCACCATCTTTTCTTAAGGGAAACGAAAAAATTTTTGGGCTGGCCGGAACGGCTATCACTGCCACCCAATTGGCCATTATCCTAACCAGTCTTACAGTTTTTATCGGCGTTACTCTCTTGCTTAAAAAAACCAATTTCGGCCGAGCCATTCGAGCCGTGAGCGACGACATCGAGGTGGCCAAAATTATCGGCATCAACACTGACCGCCTCTTGAATGGTGTATTTTTCATCGGTTCCGCCCTAGCAGGCCTCGCTGGCGCCCTGGTGGCTCTTGATATCGGCCTCCAACCTACCCTTGGCCTTTTCTTCGTGCTTGAGGGAGCGATTGCTTCGATTGTGGGTGGTATTGGCAATATCTATGGCGGGGCGCTCGGTTCTTTAATCCTGGGCTTCGCCGAAAACTTTGGAGTTTGGAAGATTTCGAGCGAATGGAAAACTGTTATCGCCTTTAGTGTTTTGATAGTTTTTCTCATTTTTCGACCCCGAGGCCTGATGAACAAAAAATAAATGGAGTACCTTATTCATTTAGCCATTATCTTTGCGATCTACGCCATTTTGAGCTTGAGTCTTAATCTGGTCGTGGGCTACACCGGAATGATCTCGATTACCCACGCCGCTTTCTTTGGCATCGGCGCCTACGCAACCGCTATTTTAACCACTGAATTTGGTTTTGACTTTTTCCTATCCGCACTACTAGGTGTTACTATTACCGCCCCCCTCGCCTTTTTTATTGGCCTAGTCTTCAACCGCCTAAGCGGGGACTATTATGTTTTAGGCACAGTCGGTTTTAATGCTATTCTTGTGAGCATTTTTCTAAACTGGCAGAACCTTACTCGCGGCGCCCTGGGCATTCCGGGCATCCCGCGGCCGGAGGTCCTTAGTTTTTCCTTATCTTCTAATTTTAGTTTCCTTATCTCCTCCGCCCTGTTCCTTATTATCACCTTTCTCGTCTCTCGTTTTATTTCCAAGTCTTCATTCGGCCGAGCCCTGAAGGCTATCCGAGAGGATGAAAAAGCCATTCAGGTTTTTGGTTTCAATACCCCCCTCTACAAAACTTTTGTGTTTGTGATTGCGGCCAGTATTGCTTCTCTCGCTGGATCGCTCCTTGCTTCCTACCTGTCTTTCATCGACCCGAGCAACTTTACCGTACTCGAGTCAGTCTTTATTTTTTCAATCGTAATTTTGGGGGGCGCGGCTAGCCTCCGAGGTTCTTTGCTTGGGGCTTTAATCTTGGTCCTTTTGCCCGAATTACTAAGATTCGTTGGTTTTCCGACCGAAATCGCTGCCCAAGCTCGCCAAGCTATTTACGGTTTAATACTTATTTTACTGATGCTCTACCGCCCCCAAGGTCTAATCGGGGAATACAAATTATAGAAATGATAGTTTTGGAAACTAAAAATTTAAAAAA
>JBBTYR010000030.1:0-8321 GCA_038078595.1 Patescibacteria group bacterium | reverse complement strand
CACTACTACATATTTTTCATCTTACTTCTAGTTTTGCTTAAAGATCGGGAAGATTGGAAGTGGGCCATGCGGCTCTCACTAGTCGCCGCCGCTCTTCTTATATTGTATGGTGTTTTTGCGCAGCTAGGTTGGGACAACCGCCTTATTAGTCCCTATCGCACCGAATCCCCCCCTACAACTTGGGGAAAGATAACTTCGGCCAGATTCCAAGGATCTCTTGGCAACCCGTCTTACGTCGCCCCCTACCTGCTATTCTCACTCTTCTATGTATTGTACCTATGGTTTCATAGAGACCTAAAGCCCAAAGCCTTTGTTGCGGCGGGGTCAATTTTACTGTCCCTCTCTATAATTGCCACCTATCTTTTTACGACCATCACAACCACTCCCGGCTCTTTTCCACCCTCCTCCATCTTTCTTCTGGTTTTAGGCCTCCTCTCTCTTATCGGATCTCTGGTCTATAGTTTTTACAAAAAAGAGTACTTTTCTCTGCTCTACGGTTTTCTCACTTGGGTTTTCTCTTTCTTCCTTATCTTAAGTCAGACACGAGGCGCTATTATGGCTCTGGTAGTCGGTGCCGCCGTCTTTCTGGTTCATCTCGTCTTCTTCCTTCCTAAGGCTTGGAAGAAGGGAAGCTTCGCGGTGCTGGTGGTTCTGCTTCTCACGACCGGAAGTCTGTATTACTACCGGCATTCAACCTTTGTTCAGAATCTACCTGGGAGTAGGGTGCTCGATCTCTTTGATCAGGGCACCAAAACCGATTCGGTTCAGACTCGACTCTGGACGTGGGGGTCGGCTTGGAAAGGTTTTAAGGAAAGGCCTATCTTTGGTTGGGGCCAGGAAAACTTTAGCCTTGTTTTCGATAAACACTTTGATCCTCGGCATTACAAGCCAGGCCAAGTTTCAGAAACATGGTTCGATCGAGCCCACAGCGTAATCTTTGATTACCTATCTGAAACCGGAATCTTGGGTCTTTTGAGTTATCTCGGTATGTTCGTTGTTCTGTTCTGGAGGATTATAAAAAATTGGAATCACGGTTTTGTTTCGAGAGACGATCAAGGGGCAAGTCGTTTCCAGTCCATTTTCTTGAGAGGTCTCTTTATTATCACCCCGATGGCATACCTTATCCAAGGGTTAGCGCTCTTTGATGTCCTTCCTATATTCATAAACCTTTTCTTTTTTCTAGCTCTAAGTAGTTACCATTTAGATATAAAAAATGAACACCACACTTAAAAAAACCATCGCCGTCATTGCTATCCTTGTCCTTGTTCTGGTCGCTTACTATGGCTCCTATCTGCCTCTGCAAAAGTCCCGGAGTTTTATCACGGCTATGCGTTCACTTGGGCCCACCGCTACACTCGCTGACTTCGAGAAAAGTTTTGCTAAAACTCTGGATGCCCCATCCCCAATTGGTCAGGAGGAACTCGTTCGTCAGCTCGGGAGCATCGCCTTAAATATTGTCCAGCAAAACAGTGACCCCCAAGCAATTAAAAAAATCGTTGCTATAGCCGAAAAATACTACGAACCCATCATTCGCCGCAATCGAGGCATGAGCTTTAGCCAAAACCTCTACATTCTTGGGTCAATCAATGAACTTGCGTTTCTCAAAACCCGTGAGCCCCAGTATTTCAATTCAGCTAAAAACTATTTTATCAAAGCAGTCGAGTTCGGTCCCAACCGACCTCAGGCTCTTTACGGTACCTTTGACATCTTTCGCCTAGAAGGAAACATCGAAGGAGTCAAAAAAACTGCCAACAAAATCCTTGAACAATGGCCATCCGACGAAAAAACCAGAACTCTTCTTGCGGAATTCATCAAACAAGCCGAAGAAAGAGAAAAGGACAAAGCCCCCAAATAGAGCCGACCCTGTTGACCGATAGAGCAAAAAATACTATAAGGATAAGCAATGCTTAGAGCTTTAATTACCGGTATTACCGGTCAGGACGGTTCATATTTGGCTGAACTCCTTCTTTCCAAAGGATACGAAGTTCACGGCGTCATTAGGCGGGCCTCCACCTTTAATACGGGTCGAATCAATCACATCTATCAAGATCCTCACGAAGTCGCAAAGCGGCTAATTTTGCACCACGGTGACCTTGCCGACGCAAACACGATCCGGAAACTCCTTTATAAAATCCAACCCGATGAGATTTACAATCTCGGGGCGCAGTCTCATGTAAGAGTTTCCTTTGATATCCCCGAGTATACCGCGAATATCACAGCTCTCGGAACGTTACGGATGCTCGAAGCGATCAAGGACTACGAAGAGCATATCGGCAAAAAAGTAAAATTTTACCAAGCCTCAAGCTCTGAAATGTTTGGAGCCACTCCACCGCCCCAGAGCGAAACTACGCCGTTCTATCCCCGTAGCCCCTATGCTATTGCAAAGGTTTTTGCTTACAATACAGTGGTCAACTACCGCGAAGCTTATAATCTGTTTGCTGTAAACGGAATCCTTTTTAATCACGAAAGCCCTCGCCGAGGAGAGACCTTCGTTACCAGAAAAATCACCCGAAGTATCGCTAGGATCAAAAAAGGATTAGATAAAAAACTGTACCTTGGAAATTTAGAAGCGAAACGCGACTGGGGCTATGCTCCCGAATACGTCGAAGCAATGTGGCGCATGCTTCAGCAGGAAAAACCAGAAGATTTTGTGATTGGAACCGGTGAGTCTCACTCCGTCAAAGAATTCCTCGAAGCCGCTTTCGCGCACGCGGGATTGAACTGGAAAGAATACGTCGACTTCGATCCTCGTTATTATCGACCAACTGAAGTCGACAACCTTGCGGCTGACTCAAGAAAAGCTAAAGAAAAACTTGGGTGGGAAGCCAAGACCAAGTTTAACGAACTCGTTAAAATAATGGTTGATGCCGATTTGGAAAGCAATGAAACCGCCTAGCTGGCTCCCGGTAGACACATGAATCCCGTCAAAAAAATCCCCCGACCTCTCTACAGGAAAATCCATCAAGTTCTGCCGATAGTAACCGTTGATCTTGTAATTAGAAAAAAAAACGAGTTCCTGTTGGTAAAAAGAAACAACGACCCCAAAGCCAATCGGTGGTATTTCCCAGGAGGAAGAATCCTTAAAGACGAGAAGGTTAAGGGAGCGGCCATTCGCAAACTAAAAGAAGAGGTCGGTCTAATAGGAGAAAACTGGAAGTTCTTGGGATTTCACGAACACTTTTATGATCTCAAGCACAGCTACTTTCGGGGTTTTAGCTCTCATGTAATTTCTCTGGTTTTCATGGTTGATATAAAAAGTGGCCAAAAAGTTACACTTGACAGTCAAGGCTCTGATTACCGGTGGTTTAGGAGGGTTCAAAAAAAATTCGATTCCTATCATAAACAGTTTCTAAAATTGGCCAAATTTGGATATTAGCCACCCCCTAGTCCATTTATCCGATCCGCTTCACCCAAACCAAAGGCTATGTTATAAATCTGAAATATGAACCTGAAAGATAAAAAGATCCTGGTTACGGGCGGACAGGGATTCCTTGGGGCAAGGCTAGTAAAAAATCTTGTCGAAAAAAGAAAAGTTCCACTTAGGAATATAAAAGCTCCTCGCTTTTCAGACTGCGACTTGAGGTTGATGGAGAGTTGTAAGGTGGCCACCAGCGGAATTGATGTCATCATTCATCTCGCCGCAAGGGCAGGAGGCATTGGTCTTAATCGTGAAAAACCCGGCGAACTTTTTTATGACAACCTGATAATGGGCACACACATAATGGAAGCCGCAAGGCAGGCCGGGGTTCAAAAGTTCGTTGGGATAGCTACAATTTGCGCCTACCCTAAATTTACCCCAGTCCCGTTCAAGGAAGAAAACCTATGGAACGGTTATCCCGAAGAAACAAACGCTCCCTACGGGCTAGCCAAGAAGATGCTACTCGTTCAAGCTCAAGCGTACCGAGAACAGTATGATTTTAATGCCATAACTCTTTTCCCAGTCAACATGTATGGTCCCGGCGACAACTTTGAAGAAAGAAGTTCCCATGTTATCCCAGCGCTCATAAGAAAAATAGCTGTTGCAAAAAAACAGAACAAAGACTACATTGAAGTTTGGGGAACGGGAACTCCAACGCGAGAGTTTTTATACGTAGAAGAAGCCGCCGAGGGCATTATCCTAGCAGCCGAAAAGTACGACAAACCGGATCCAGTTAATCTTGGGGCGGGCACGGAAATATCAATTCGAGCCCTCGTTGATCTAGTTTGTAGAATAATGAATTACCGAGGCGAGGTAAAGTGGGACAAATCCAAACCCGATGGCCAACCGAGGAGGATACTCGACGCCACTAGAGCCGAAAGAGAATTTGGATTCAAGTCTCAAACCCCATTTGAAGACGGGCTCAAAAGTACAATCGATTGGTTTGAGAGAACTATTGCCTATGACTAAAGAAGATCTAATAAAATTCGAAGAAGACATTGCGGTTCTATTCGAAAGCGGGAAAATAAAAGCCCCTATTCACCTTTCTGATGGTAACGAAGACCAACTCATCGAAATATTCAAAAACATCAAGCCCAATGACTGGGTTTTCTCCACTCATCGCAGCCACTATCATGCCCTTCTACACGGTATTAGCCCAGCTTGGCTACGAGAAGAAATTATTCGCGGCAACAGCATCACCGTTTGTAACCCGGAACACCGTTTCTACTCCTCCGGTATCGTTGGTGGGAACACCCCTATCGCGCTCGGTGTGGCTTTTGCTTTGAAGCAAAAAAAGTCACCCGAACACGTTTGGGCGTTTGTTGGAGATATGGCCGCCGAAGGCGGTATTT
Organism: Patescibacteria group bacterium; assembly: GCA_038078595.1. GTDB lineage: Bacteria > Patescibacteriota > Minisyncoccia > UBA6257 > 2-01-FULL-56-20 > VMFW01. Next base: position 3,551 of record JBBTYR010000030.1, on the reverse strand, counting down.
TCCATGAAGCCGTAAGTTACGCGGAGCACAATAATCTCCCAATCTCTTTTGTTATCGAAGATAACGGTATCTCAACCAACACTCCCACAAAAAAAGCCTGGGGGGAAGAAAAGTCCGAAAGTAAGGTTATAAAGTATGAGCATAAAAAAAATAAATATCCACACTACGGCAGTGGCAAATGGGTTACTTTTGGCTAGATTGCATTTTTACTCAACATGGAACTAAGTTATAGAAGCGAACTTACTAGATCTATGCAATATCTGGCAGAAAATCCCAGAACCTTATTTCTTGGGCAGAGTGTGGCTTTTCCAGGGAACAGCATCTATAAAACCATCGAGAATGTTCCACTAGAAAAACGAATTGAGCTACCAGTTTTTGAGGAAACTCAGATGGGCATGTCAGTTGGCCTAGCTCTTGCTGGGTACATACCGATCAGTATTTATCCGAGATTCAACTTCCTCCTTCTGGCTTTAAATCAACTAGTAAATCATCTTGATAAAATTCCCGTGATTACAAATGGGAAAGTTTGGCCGAAGGTTATCATTAGGGTTGCTATCGGGTCCGAAAGGCCACTTTTTCCGGGAGTTCAACACAGTGGCGACTTTACCGAAGCGATGCGTTTACTCGTTAAAAACATAAAAATCGTACGACTAGACGACCCAGGGCAGATCTTCGAAGAATATAAAAAAGCCCTCGATCGCTCAGACGGAAAGTCAACCCTACTCATCGAGTACGGGGATTACTACAACGAAAAATAGAGATCTCGGGTATTTGTGGGTAAGAGTCAAGGTTTTTAATAGGTGAAAAACTCCAACGCTGTTTTAGGCGAATAGTGTTCTAGTTTACCCGAAAACCTCAAAAAGGCTTGAAAGAGTTGGATAATTGGTTTATAAATAACCCGTAACGCAGTAGCCGGAACATACGAAAATGGAGATTTCTAAGACCAAACTTGAGGGAGTCGTGAGCATAAAGCCGGAACTTTTCGAAGATTTTCGGGGGCATTATGTTCAAACCTACAATAAAGATTTGTATGCCAAAAACGGTATAAAAATCGACTTTGTTCAAGACGACATATCTGTCTCTAGTAAGCACGTGCTAAGAGGTATTCATGGTGACGGTGAAACCTGGAAGTTAATATCCTGTCTTTATGGCCGTTTTTATTTTGTAGTTGTGAATTGCGATGAGGCATCTCCCAATTTTGGGCAGTGGCAGTCATTTATCCTATCATCGGAGAACCATCTTCAGATTCTGGTGCCACCAAAACATGGCAATGCACACCTAGTCTTAAGCGACCTCGCCATTTTTCACTATAAGCAGTCAAGCTATTACAACCCCGAAAAACAGTTTACCTATCAATGGAATGACCCCCAATTAAACATCTGGTGGCCAATCAAAACCCCCATTCTCTCCAAACGCGATGAACAAGGAAGTTTCGATTCTCAAACCTAAAAAAGTTCTAGTCACCGGCGCTGCTGGCTATATCGGCTCGGTTCTCACCCCCGAACTTTTAAAAACTGGCTACGAGGTTGTCGCCATCGACAACTTTATGTATCATCAAACCTCGCTTCTCGACTGTGCCCATCACAAAACCCTCTCGATTATCCGAGGCGATGCCAGAGATGAAGCACTTTTAAAAAAACACCTTACCGGAGTCGATTTCATTATTCCCCTCGCTTGCCTGGTGGGCGCTCCTATTTGTGATCAAGATCCTATTGGCGCTCGAACTACCAACCTTGAGGCGATTGAACTTATTCTCAATATTCGCCAAGAAGGCCAGAAAATTATCTTCCCTAATACTAACAGCGGTTATGGTCGAGGTGTGTCTGGTCTTGCCAACTGCGACGAAACCACTCCTCTTAACCCCATCTCCCTCTACGGTCAACTTAAGGTTGAAGCCGAGAAAAGGCTTCTCGCTGCCGGAGAGGCTATCACCCTCCGTCTTGCCACTGTTTTTGGTATTAGTCCCCGCATGCGCCTGGACCTTCTCGTTAACAATTTTGTTTACCGAGCCCTAACCGATCGTTTTATCGTTCTTTTCGAGCCTCACTTTAAGAGAAATTATATTCACGTTCGGGATGTGGCCCAGAGTTTTCTCCACGCCATGGAAAATTTTGAGACTATGAAGAACGAAACTTATAACGTAGGTTTGAGCGACGCCAATCTAAGCAAGCTGGAACTTTGCGAGGAGATCAAGAAACAACTCCCCAACTTTGTTTTTGTTGAGTCAAAAATCGGTGAGGATCCAGACAAGCGCAATTACATTGTGAGCAATGCCAAGATCGAAAAAACCGGTTTCAAGCCCAGAATTTCGTTAGCCGATGGCATCACCGAGTTGATCAATGGCTATCCGGTCCTAAAAATAAATCATTTCTCGAACAGCTAATTTTTTGGGAAAAACTTAGTTGGTTTAAATTATTGTCCCCTTATCGTATCTATAATTTTCGTTGTCGAGATATTCTCAAATTCAGAGGGACAATTTCGCGACAGGACAACCAACTCTATTCCTAATTTATCAACCATCCTTTTTCTTTCTGGTATGTCATTTGCGTCGTCGTTTATCACGAATTTATCCGGTTTTAGTTTCTGAAGGGCCAGTCGGAGACAGGCAAAGTAAAAATCTCTCCCCTCGATAAGATAATCTAAAAAACAGTAATCGACCGGCTTTATCGCGTCAACCATCTTTAGTCGGGCATCTTCATTTAATATTGGTCGATTCCCACCCTTACTTTTCCTTATCGACGTATCATTCCCCACCATTACCACTAGAAAATCACCCAGCTTTTCGCAATCCTCAAAAAATAAAACGTGTCCAGCGTGGGTCAAGTCGAAAGTGCCCGAGCAAAGAACAATCTTTTGCCCGGAATGTTTTTTCCGGAGATCCCCAAGATCCCTAAAATTTATAATCATAATAACGCTTTATTGACGCATCGTTGTGTACACAATGTATATAATATATAATACCAGCGTCCCGAAAGGCACATTTTAATGACTATAAAACCTTGGACGAAACTTGGCAAGCCGGAAATTCTTGCCGAAGGGTATCGTAAAAATTTAAGCCGCCAAGTTTTTACAGATCACACCGGCCACCGACAGGATTTTTATTTTTTTGAAGGTGTTGACTGGAGTGTAATTTTAGCAGTTACCTCGAGCGGAAAGATAGTTATGGTCCGCCAATTCAAACAAGGCAGCGATTCAATTTCCGAAGAGATTCCAGGGGGGTCACTTGACAGCAATCAAGAAGAAACAGGCGTAGTCGCCAGTCGAGAACTTAAAGAAGAAACCGGCTACACCCCCAGCAAGATTATTCCCTTGGGAAATTTTTGGCTAGACTCACGCAGTTCCCATACGATCGGCCACCTATTTCTAGGTGAAAACTGTACCCGGTCGACGAGTCCAACCCCAGACCAGGATGAACAGACGGAAGTCTTTTTGGTTTCATTTAAAGAACTAATCTTGAAAATTACAAAAAATCCCTCAAATCATCGTACAGAGGCTTTAGCGCTCATGCGCGCATTTCCGCACCTTAAGAAACGCTACCAATGGCAAATCAT
>JBBTYR010000029.1:0-2216 GCA_038078595.1 Patescibacteria group bacterium | reverse complement strand
ATCCAGATACTAGAAATTCGAAAGGCTCCGCTCCGAGGGAAATTCGAATTTCATCACTGGGCAAGATTTGGTTTAGCAAAAAATAAGGCCTGGGAAAAGCGGGTTTCATGGTGGTAATCGAGGAATTTTGCCGAATGACTCGTTCCGCATGAAAAACGCCCCCCAGGCCGTTGATGTTATTCTACAACTTTTACAAAAAAATATCACCCCTCGTATCTGGCTGTTAGAGCGGAACAGACACGAGGGCTTGAAATTCGATGGCTGGCGCGATTGAGGAATTAAGTCTGTCCGTTTTACTCGCTTTACTCTGTACCACAGAGTTTGCGCGTAGATGCCATCGAACGGTTTAATTTTGTTCCGCTTGTTTAAAGGAGTAAAGCGATTTAAAGTTATAAATAATGAAAGAGAAAATAGTGAGAATAATTGAAAGTGCGATAAAAGAGAAGGGGGTGGAGGTGATGATTCCGGATCGGGAGAATTTTGGACACTACTCAACTAATTTAGCCATGAAATTGGCTAAGTTGGAAAAGAAAAATCCAATGGATTCGGCGCGGGAATTAGCGGGAAAGATTTCGGCCAGGGTGCCCAAGGGGGTGTTTCTAAAAATCGAGGCGGTTACTCCTGGGTTCATCAATTTTTGGCTGTCAAAGGAATTTTTGCAAAAAGAGTTGACGAGAATCTCGGAGAGCAAAAGTTTTGGTAAAACCAACTTAGGAAAGGGCAAGAAGGTGATTTTTGAATACTCGGATCCAAATATTGCGAAGAGGATGCACGTGGGGCACTTGAGGGCGACGATTATTGGGGACGCGCTTTCCAACATCTATGAGTTTTTGGGATACAAGGTGGTTCGATGGAATTATATTGGCGACTGGGGGACGCAGTTCGGGAAGATGATCGCGGCTTACAAACTTTGGGGAAGCAAAGCGGCCGTTCAAAGAAACCCAATCGAAGAGTTGCAGAAGCTTTACGTAAAGTTTCATGAAGAGACGGGAAAAAATCCGGAGTTGGAAAAGAAGGGGCAGGAGGAGTTTAAAAGACTGGAAAATGGCGATAAGACGAATAAAAAACTTTGGGAATGGTTCAGAAGAGAGTCGTTGAGGGAATTCGATAAGATTTATAAAATTTTGGGGGTGAAGTTTGACGTGACGATTGGGGAGGCGTTTTATGAAAAGGAATTAAAGAAGTTGGTGGCGGATTTGAAGAAGAAAAAAATTGCCAAAGAAAGCGAAGGGTCTTTAATTATTGATTTGAAAAAATTTGGTTTGCCGCCGGCTTTGATTCAGAAATCCGATGGAGCGAGTTTGTATATGACGCGGGATATAGCGAACATCAAATATCGGTTGGCGGAATATAAACCGGTGAAGATGTTTTACGTGGTAGGCAACGAACAGTCGTTGCATTTTGAGCAGTTGTTTAAAGTGGCGGAGATTTTGGGCTTGGATAAATCAGAACTGAAACATTTGAAGTTTGGGTTGGTTTTAGATGAAGATGGGAAAAAATTCGCGACGCGCGAGGGGCGGGTGGTTCTTTTGGATGACTTGATTAATAAGGCAGTTCGTTTATCACGGGAAGTAGTCGAGGAGAAATCCAGACGTTCCGGCGAGAGGCCGGAAGTACGGGATTCCAACCGAAGAGGATCCGGCGCGTCGGAAAAAGAGAAAGATAAAATTGCTCATGCGGTGGGAATTGGAGCTTTGAAGTATAACGATCTCAAAGAAAACCGACATTCGGATGTGAAGTTCAATTGGGGTCAGATGCTGAATATTTCGGGGAATAGTGGGCCGTATTTGCAGTACACATATGCGAGAATGCAGAACATTCTTGCAAAAAGCTCTAAATTCCAAACTCTAAGTTCTAAAAAAATTCCAAGTTCCAAAAAACGAAAAACAAATTTTGATTTGCTTGTAAAAAAAGAAGAGTTGGATTTGATTCGGAAAGTTTTGCAGTTTCCGGATGCGCTTATCGACGCCCACGATTCACTTCTAACGAGTGGTTTCTCTAATTATCTTTACGAGTTGTGTAACTTAGCTAACAGGTTTTACGAAACAGCTCCGGTTATAAAAGAGCCAGATCTTGCCCGCCGAGGAGCTAGGGTGAGTCTTATTCAAACCACCAACCGAGTTATTAAAGCTGGTCTAGGGCTACTCGGAATTAAAGCACTTGACAATATATAGGCTTATGTGCGACAATGAAGACAGAAAATCAAAGGTTTGCCT
>JBBTYR010000028.1:2390-13259 GCA_038078595.1 Patescibacteria group bacterium | reverse complement strand
CTGGATTTGATGAGTCCAAAGTCCTGCAGTCCTCGCATGGCCATGTCCGGCAATCCCGCCTGACCCGTCCCCAAAAACTCTCCCGGGCCTCGCAGTCTCAAGTCTTTTTCCGCTAATTCAAATCCGCTCTTCGCTCCCACTATCGCCGCCAGTCTTTCTTGGGTAGCTTTGCCGCTCGATTCGGTAAATAAAAAACAATACGACTGATGTTCAGCTCGCCCCACCCGTCCCCTAAATTGATAAAGCTGGGCCAAACCAAATCTTTCCGATCCCTCAATCACCATAATCGTCGCGTTTGGCACGTCCACCCCCACCTCGATTACCGAAGTTGAAACCAATATATCAAACTTCCTCGCCTTAAAATCAGTCATTATCTTTTCTTTTTCGGCCGATTTCATCTTTCCGTGCAACATCGCCACCCTAAGGTCTGGAAAGATTTTTTTGGACAACTTTTCGTATTCCTCCTTCACTGACTTAACATCTAAAGCGACCAGTTGCCTCCAATACTCTTGTTTCTTGTCACTTGTCTCTATTTCACTTTTCTCTATCCTCGGGCAAATCACAAAAGCTTGCCGTCCCGCCGTTACCTCTCGGCGAATTAATCCATAAGCGCCAGTTCTTTCCTCTGGTGAAACTACCTTCGTCTTAATCACTTTTCTCCCTGTCGGTAACTCGTCGATAACCGATACGTCTAAATCTCCAAAAATAGTCAGCATCAAAGTTCGGGGGATAGGTGTGGCCGACATGGAAAGAAAATGCGGAACTAGAAATTTTGAATTGTTAATTGGGGATTTATTTTTTTTATTATTACCACCTCCATGATCCATAATTCCTGATCCATGGTTCATCAAATGGGCCCGTTGCCTCACTCCGAACCTATGCTGTTCATCGATAATTGTGAGTCCCAAGTTCTGGAAAACCACCGATTTTTGGATGAGCGAGTGGGTGCCAATCACAATTCTTATCTCCCCGCTTTTTACCTTCTTTTGAGCCGCGCTCTTAGTAAGTTCAGATGTCAGTCCGTCCGCGAAGGACATCTTTGAAGCGCCGGAGGTGATAATTCCCAAAACCGGCAAATTCTCTCCAGGGTGTCGGGCGTGGATGTCCTCAAAAAGTTTTTTGATTGTTCGAAAATGTTGGTTGGCCAAAACCTCTGTCGGCGCCATAAAGGCCGACTGTAGTTCGGCTCTGGCCGTAACAAGCGCCGCTATCGCCGCCACAATTGTTTTTCCAGAACCCACGTCTCCCTGCAAAAGCCGATTCATCGGCCGTCCGCGTTCGAGATCTTTAATTATCTCCCAAAGTGATTTTTTTTGGCTAGCCGTAAGTTCAAAAGGTAAAACACTCAAAATCTTTTTTATATATTCAATGTCAGCGAAAACAACCGGGGACTGCTCGTGCGCTAGTTTTAGTTTTTGCTGAAAGTTAAAAAGTTGCAGGAGAAAAAGGTCCTGAAAAGCAAACCGGTTTTTAATTGCTTGTACCTCATCCACCTCGTCAGGAAAATGGATTTTTTGGAGAGCTTCGTTTATCTCCGGGAGTTTTTGCTCTACTAAAACCTCCTCCGGAATAAATTCTTGAACTGGATCCAGGTTTTTTAAAACCGGCTGAACCACGTAACGCAGGCCTAGCGAAGTGAGCCCTCTTGTCTCCGGATAAATTGGAACTAATCGGCCAGTATGTCGGGTCTCGACTCCGTACCGAGACTCTGCCAGTTCGTAATCGGGGTGAGAGAGGTATACTTCGTTGTCACTTATTGAAACTTTTCCGGAAAAATTCATGAGCCTTCCCGGCCGCAAAATATTTTTTAAATAAGGCTGGTTAAACCACACGGCTTTAATTGATCCGGACTCATCCTCAATGAGCGCCTCGACGATGGTCATTCTTCGCCGCCAGCTCCTTCGAAGATCGACGTCCTTCACGAGTCCTTGAATCGTGGCCTGCTGACCCGGTTCTAAGTCCGCAATTCTGTAAGTTTGTGAAAAATCTTCGTATCGACTCGGGAAGTGAAAAACTAAATCACTAACCGTTTTTAACCCCAGCTTCTCTAGGCTTTTTAAAAACCGGGGCGTGATAAAGGATATTTTAGAGAGGGGAGTCTCGAGTTTCAACACCGCCCATATTATACAAGAATTTGAGTCCGAAAAAAAACAGACCCTTGAGCCAGGTCTGTTAATTGATATTCTCATCGAAATATTCGATACCACATCCAATGCCAGGAGCCGCGGACATAAGAGATCACCTTCCGCCACCATGGCAACTTGTCCCATCTCTCGAGTGTCCTTTCGGCCGCCTCGCGAGTCATCTGCCGAATCTTCTCGGGGTCGACGTATTGCCGTTCTTCGTCCACAAAACCCCCCTTCGCACTCACTTGATACTCCCACTTTCCGGAAATTCTTACAAGCCACCCAATAAAAGCGGCCCGTACGTGTTCGTTAAGCTAGAACCGGTGTAGGTCTTCATTCGATAGTAATAAGCCTGATTTATAGAGTGATCGTCGAGTCTGATAAAATCACTTTGAATATTCGGGTTGTTTTGTATCAAAAGCGTTTCGTATCCCGAATTTTCGGAAAGCGATCGCTGAATGACAATTTTCGTAGTGCCCGCCGGCAGGTTTTGCCACCCAATTTCAATTTTCTTATTCACGTGCCGAACCCAAAAGGTTGCCGTCTCTGGTGTGCTTGTTCCTGAAACCTGACCCGAAGGCGTGTAGTAATAAGTCTGCCCCGGTACCTCCGACGGTGGTCCGCTGGCTGGTGAAGAAGTTGGCGTGGTCCCCTCGCTTGGAGGCGGGGTTGAAGGAGGGGTGCTTGGCGGAGGAGCGACCGGTGGCGGAGGCGAAGTTGGAGTACTGCCAGGCGGGCTTTGGTTGCCACTCGGAGGGGTGTTCGGAGGAGTTGCTCCGGGCGTAATCACACTTCCGCCAGTCCCGCTGTACTGGATCGGAGCCGCTTCTGAATCCCAGAGCACTTTTCCCGTCGCTCCCAGAGCCTCCGTCTTGTAGAAGTAATCGCTGGCTCCGCCAGGATTTTTTCTTTCCGCCGATCCGCTCCTCGAAGTAGTGGGTATCTCTGCCCATAAGCTATCCGCGCTCTCTCCGGTTTTTCGGCGATAAATCTTGAGGCTTTTTGTCCCTTCCGGCAGGTTTTCCCAGATAACCGACATGTTCCCGTTCTTCTTAACACAAATACTTAAAACCAACTTCCCGTCTTGGGATCTGGTCAAAACTTGAGCGCACTCTTCCAATGTTTTTGCTGGCGATATATTTTCGGTTCGAGTTTTCAAAACAAAATACGTTACCACCCCACCGATCAAAATTAAAATTCCAACTGCCGCCCCAATTACCACCAGGTTTGGTTTTCCTTCAGGCGTTTTGAGAGACGGCCTTTTTCTAGCGGTGTAAATATAACCTAAATCCACACCTATATTCTAACTCTTTGGAGCTAAAATCTCACGTATCAGCGGACGAGCTCCCAGACAAACAATAGAAGTCCGAAATAAAAAAATAACCCCTGCAGACAATGCCTGCAGGGGTTTGAATTCTAGAAACTAGCAACCAAACTTACGTGGTCACTGGCTCCAGCTGGAAATTCGATAGACGCTCCTTAACTGCGGTCACCACGGCATCAAGGTCGATTCCGGCACCACGGTTGTCGATAGCGTGATTCAATGTTTGGTTATTCACGCCAGCGAGTCCTCCGAGTTGGTGCGCCCGGAGAACGGCGAGCATCTTGACGAGATCATGGCCGCAAACATCCTTGTAGAGCATCCAGATTCGATGCTCATAGATTTTGAGGGTGTCGAGACTCATAAGAACGCCGAGGCCACCGAGGAGCGCATCTGGGTCAACCTGCTCACTCTTCTCGAGTATCTGCACGCAGACCCCGAGGGCTCCTGGATTGCCACCGCTCATCGCAATCAACAAATCCTTGGCCGTCATGCCAAACTTGATTCTCTCGTTAGCCATTTCCGATCTCCTTTTGACAGGTTTCTTCGTGTAAGAGCGTTCAGTCCACTTCAGTTTTGCCAGCTCCGCGACACCAGCCATAGCCATCAAAATGTTCAACGATGACTTCATCGTTTATCCCCTTCGCCAGCTCCCAATCATAGGGTAGGCGAGTGGGAACCCTTTCCTTGCGCACCGGACAAATTTCTCCGTCAGCCGAAACTTCGTCGGCCGTCTCGTGGTTCGCAAAAGCGTCAACATTTTCCATATCCGAAAACTCCTTCTCCCCCCAAAGATTCAAGGTGCAAAAATCACTTCTGTCATTGTAGCATATATTAATAAAAAGTCAATAGGTGGTTTTCTGTGCCTCGTGTAGGGCTCGAACCTACGACCGTCTCCTTATCGAGAGTGAGTGAGGTGAAAATACAAGCACTTTCTCTTTTTCGTGCACCCACCAGGGCTCGAACCTGGGACCGTCTCCTTAAGAGGGAGCTGCTCTACCAACTGAGCTATGGGTGCACGAAAAAGAGAAATTGGCACTGGTTGTTTGTATTTTTTCAAAGAGCGACCCTCGAAGCGAAGCAGAGGGAGCTACTCTACCAACCGAGCTAACGAGGCAATTTTTTCTAGGCTAAATTTAGTGTTTTCTCTGTAGTTTTCTGGGGATAACCGCTCACTACACCCCCAGTCAGATATTCTATAATTAAAGGAAATCATGAGCAAGAGAAACATCATTATAACCGCTGTGGTTGCCATCCTAATTGTCATCCTTGCCTTGTCCTACCTAGCCAGCCAAAAAACCTCCGCTCCAACCGACCAAAGTAGCCCGACCGGAGAAACTACTGGGGAAAGTTTAGGCGCCGAGATTGGAGACAAAGCCCAAAATCCCGTCAAAGGGGAACTACCGGATACAAACCCCGTTGGCGGCGCGAACCCTATCGATGGAGCTTATCAAAATCCTTTTGGCCAATAAATTAAAAAGGTCCGAAAGTTTTTCTTAAAAAATGAAAAAATTTAAAAAACTCCTCCCCATCCTAATTCTTATTTTAGGGATGGTGGTTTCTATTTCCGTTTTAGCTCAAACCGAAGAAGTTGGTATTTCGAGTGAGGACGAGATTGAATTTAAGGTAAAAATTCAAGTCACTTATCCAATTGCCGAGCTGGGTGGTTGCAGTAATAAAAGCGAGTGCAAAGCTTTTTGTGATAAGCCTGAAAACATCGAGAGTTGTGTAGCCTTTGCTCAAAATCACGGTTTAATCAATCAAGCGGCCGCCGACCGAGCCCAAAAATTTAGCAATAGCTTGAAGTCCGGCGGCACCCCGGGCAAATGTGCCACGCCGGCGAGTTGCAAGGCTTTTTGCAGTGATTTAACAAATATAGAAACTTGCACCGCTTGGGCCGAAAAAAGCGGCATTAAAGACAAGCATCTCGACGAAGCCAAAAAAATTCAGGGCTACTTAAAAACCGGAGGAATAATGCCCGGTGGCTGCGCCTCTGAAGGTTCTTGCCGAACCTACTGCGAAAATTTTGATCACGCCGATGAATGTCTCGCTTTCGCCCAAAAAGTTGGCCTAAACATTCACGATGGCGAAGATGGCCCGCCTCCTCAAAAAGTTTTCGAACTCATGAAGGCTGGGAAGACTCCCGGCGGTTGTCGATCTAAAGATGCTTGCGAAACCTATTGCCATGATCAGTCGCATTTTGAGGAATGCGTCGCTTTTGCCGAGGAAGCCGGATTTATGAAGAAGGAAGAAGCCGAGTTAGCCAGAAAATCTGGTGGTCAGGGGCCAGGCGGTTGCCGTGGCCGTGAATGCGAAACCTACTGTAATGATCAAAATCACCAAGAAGAGTGTTTTAAATTTGCCGAGGAGCGCGGACTAATTCCTAAAGAAGAATTAGAGCGCGCTAAGGAGGGTTTTGTCAGGATGAAAGCGGGTATTGAAAACGCTCCGCCTGAAGTGAGCCAATGTTTAAAATCCAGTCTTGGAAACAACATCATCGAAGACATCCAAAGCGGGAAACTGACTCCAGGACCACAAATTGGCGAACGAGTTCGGGAATGTTTCGAACGGTTTGGAGCTAGTCACGACGCCGCTGGACTCTTCAAAAATATCCCGGCCGAGGTCTCCTCCTGTCTTAGTGAGAAGGGAATTGATATTGAAAAAGTCAAAACCGGCGAAGCCGAATTTACTCCGGAAATGGGCGACACCATTCGAGTTTGCTTCCAAGCCGCTCAACTTGGGCAGTCGGGAGGCTTTGGTCCGCCAACCGGCGGAGTATGCCCAGGAGGAAGTCCATCCAACCTCGGGGGATTCCTGCGTTCCGCACCGCCCGAAGTGGCCGAGTGTCTCAAGAGTTCCCTGGGCGATCAATTTGAAAAATTAAAATCAGGCGAGCCCCCCACCGACCCTGCCATTGGTGAAAAGATCAGGGGCTGTTTCAATCAGTTTCACCCGGAGCAAAAAGGTGATGGAGATAATATGTTTCCTAGTAGGCCCGGGAGTGAGCGTGATTTCCCAGCCGGCGAAATGAGACCGCAGGGCGACATGATGGGGCCGAGACCCCAAGGTGTTCCTTCGACGAGCCGATTCCCAGAAGCCATTATCGTTTGTCTAAAGAGTAAAGTTAGCGAAGAGCAGTTACGCTTACTATTGAGAGGAGATCGTCCGTCACCCGAAATCGAGGGTGTAGTTGGAAAATGCTTTAACGCAGATGGCGGCGGCCAAGGAGCTCCGGGTGGAATGCCTACTGGTGGTTCCGGTGGTTTTGTTCCACCGCCAGCTGGTGGCACAAGCGGCGGAGTCCCCGGTTTTAACCCTAGTCAGATTCTGGGCAACTTCCCAGGTCCAGTCGCCGAATGCATCAAAAGAAATCTTAGTGAGTCAGACTTAACCAATTCAGTAAAGGTGCGATCAGCCGCCGAAACTTGTTTTAGAGAATCCGGCACTCCGCCAGCCGGCGGGTCCACTGGCGGACCGACCGGCGGCCAATTTCAACCACCACCAGGTGGCTTCACTCCACCTCCTGGCGGCACTTTTACTCCACCGTCGGACGGCAGCACTCCGCCACCTCCAAGTGCCAGCATTTCGGCTTCCTCTCTTGTAGGCATCATTCTCTGGCCGTTCCTAAACCTTCTCCGTTAGAAAATAAAAAGACCCCAGGGTATTTATCCTGGGGTCGTGGGTCTTATTTCTCAACTAACGCTTGGTTTTGTGCTGGAACGCTCTGCGCTGCTTTTTCGTCAATCATGGTGAAGAGGCGATGGAGAATCCTCGAGCTCGTTTTGAGCTCGACCTCCTGTTCATTGAATTCGGAATTGATGTCGCTCGGATCCGTCTCGGCGGCCAGCGCGAAGGCGATAAACTCGTCTTCACCAATGATGTCGTCTGCGAGTGCCGCCACGATTCCCGACAAATAAGCCTCCGTGTCCTGATCATCGAAAAGGGCGACGAGAATCTCTACCGTCGAATAACCAGCCGATTTAAGATCATTCAGAATTCCCTTAAAGGCTCCGTCTTCGATAGTGTTGTAGTCGTTTTCAATGTCAATGATCTCGGCCAGGTTTTTACCGAGTCCCTGGAGGACGAGGAAAGCCTTGCCGAACTCCATATTTTCTCGGAGTTTTGCATACTCTTCGCCCCCCGAAAGGTCAACCTCGCACTGCTTGGCGATTTCGACCAATCTCGAAGGGTCATTTTCGATTTCCGTGCCTTCGATAATTTCCCAAAGAGTTTGGCTACTTTTCTCGTAGATAATTTTGATGGCCTCCGCCTCCGTAACGCCCAGCTTAACAAGTGGCTCCACAAAGTCGGAGTCGATATCGATCCCGGCGTATTCGATCGCTTCAATCGCTTCTCGGCATTTTCCTGTGGCATCTTCAGCCTTGGAAAATGGCAGGAGGAGTGTCACCCACTCCTCGGAGGATGGGCTGTAATCCGCTTCGATTTTTTCGGCGATCTCACATGGGGTGTAGCCTAAAACGTCGAGCAGAGGAGCGACTTCAACGTTTTCAAAGTCGAGTGAGAGGCAGGCATCCAAAGCCGCGTCCGTCGATAGAGAGTCCTCAAATTCTCTTGCCACATCTTTGAAATAATCTTTGAGTGCCTTGCCCGACTTTCTCTCCTCACGGATTCGGTCGATGAATTTATTTCTCGGTAGAACTCCCACTAATGCCATTGGTTCTGATGGAGTCGTGGTTGTGCCCGTACTTACACTTGGCGACAGGGAGGAGGCGAAAGATTGAATTTCTGACTTCTGATCTTTTTTGCTCCCGAACCCATAGCGGATCAGGGCCACGATTATTGCGATTATCACAAACATCATTGTGATGTTCGTGAGAGTAAATATGGATCCGGTTTGGTTTGCGTCCATTGCCTCCCTCTCTTTCCTGAATATGGTTATGTAAAGTTATCTGTCTGCTTTTATACTTTATTCTTCACATACTGTCAACGAACCGTTCTGACTGAATTTTTTAAAAACAAAAAAGCCAGCATTTCTTTTGCTTCAAATTTCCGTTGTGCCCTCGGAGGGAAGCGAACAAAATTTCAGGATGAAATTTTCTAAAACCCAGCGGTTTTAGTATTTCCGCCACGGGAAAACTCCCGTTTTCCCGACCCCCTTCCCTGTTCGATTCCATCATGAAAAACACAACCCAAATTTAGACACTAAAAGTAGTGTCAAAATTTGTGTGTGCCCTCGGAGGGAATCGAACCCCCACCAACTGGTTCGAAGCCAGTTATGATATCCATTTCACCACGAGGGCGCTTAGAACTCGCTTAGCGATCCGTCCAGTTGGCGGAGAGCTTAGCAGTTCTTGCGTCCCGCCATCGGCGAGACCGCGTATAATCTCCCCCCATTCTAAATAATTTTCCATTTTTTGGCAAAAGACATACAATAATGAATATGGAAATAAATTTAGCCTTCCTAAGTTTCCAACTCCTGGTTTTGATTTTTTCGGTGATGATTCACGAAATATCTCACGGCTATGTCGCTGAAAAACTTGGCGACCAAACCGCTAAGCTCGCCGGCCGACTCACTCTTAATCCCTTAAAACACATCGACCCCATTGGATCCATCATCCTCCCGGCCGTTTTATTTTTTACCGGCGCGGGTTTTATCTTGGGTTGGGCTAAGCCAGTTCCCTACAACCCATACAACCTGAAGAAAGACATGAAATATGGGCCCCTCAAGGTTGCCCTGGCCGGCCCAGCCTCAAATCTCCTAGTCCTCTTCGTTTTGGGAATTTTGGCCAGACTCGGAGCCGGTTACCTCGACCCTACTTTCATAGGACTTATGGGTTTCATCGCCATGCTGAATATTTCTCTAGCCGTTTTCAATTTGATTCCCATCCCACCTCTTGATGGCTCTAAAATCTTAACTCTTATCCTGCCCAGACGTTACGCTTTAGCACTTGAGAACCTAAGTTTTTACGGAATTTTCATCGTATTCGGCCTCCTGATGTTTTTCCCTAGGGTTTTTTCATACATCTCTCTTCTCGCTCACCTTGTGTTTTATTCTATTGTCGGTAGCGACGTTTTTACCATAACCCAAAATTTGTTAGGGAGTTTTTAAACCGGGAGGTAGGAGAATTTGACACAGCGGCAATTTTTCTCTTATAATTCACGGCGTATGTCCTAAGGCGGTAAATTTCAGAAACCACTAGCAGTTACCCTGCTCGAACTGCCCCCTCTGGACAGTTCATTTTTTTCTAAAAAACCAAAGGAGTCATGTTCCACGATCCAAGTTTCATGATGTAAAATGCCCACCGTTCGTCAACTAATAAAAAAAGGTAGGAAAATTACTCGAGCCAAAACCAAGGCACCAGCTTTGTCGTTCTATTTTAATACTCTAAAAAATCGCCCCGTTGATTCCTCATCTCCTTTCAAGAGGGGAGTTTGTCTTAAGGTTTTTACAACCACCCCCAAAAAACCAAACTCCGCCCTAAGAAAGGTGGCGAGAGTTCGTCTCACCAACGGCTCCGAAGTTACCGCCTATATTCCCGGCGAAGGTCACAATCTTCAAGAACACTCGATAGTTGTAATCCGTGGGGGCCGCGTTAAAGATTTGCCCGGTGTTCGATACCATATTGTAAGAGGCGTTTTAGACACGGGCGGCGTTGCGGGTCGTAAACAGCAACGATCGAAATACGGCGCCAAAGTCCCCAAAGCAAAATAGCAACAAGTGTCATGTATCAAGTATCAAGAAATTAAATTCCTGACACCTGACACCTGACACCTGACACTTAAACATGCGCAAAAAAAGAGTCTACAAAAAATATTACAGCCCAGATTATAAATACAGCCGTGTCGATCTCGGACGCTTCATTAACTACGTCATGAGGGATGGCAAAAAATCGACCGCCGAAAGAGTGGTCTACGGCGCTTTGGATAAAATCTCTAAGGAAACCAAACAAGATCCCATCTCTGTTTTTGAAAAAGCCATGCAAAACGCCTCTCCGCTCATTGAGGTTGTTTCTCGTCGGGTCGGTGGCGCCAACTATCAGGTCCCCCAGGAAGTTACTCCCGAAAGAAAGTTCATTTTAGCTTCCCGCTGGATTATCAACGCCTCCCGTTCGGTCAAGGGAAAACCTATGTCTGCCAAGCTAGCCGCTGAATTTATCGCCGCCTCTAAAAACGAAGGGTCGGCCATCAAGAAGAAACAAGACACCCATCGCATGGCTGAAGCAAACCGAGCGTTCGCTCATTTCGCTAGAAGGCCGACCAAAAAAAAGTAGAAATCAATTTTATGAAAAGCCAAGAAAAACCAGAAATCCCGGTTGAAATTTGTCCCATCTGTTACAATCCCAAGGCCGCGCATGCGGCGGATTGTGATTACGAGAAAAAAGTTGAACAGCACAACAAATCTGAAGGCATCACCCCGGAATTTGAAGAAAATGTGCGCTCCGGTAAAATCAATTTTGACGA